>CAYNVP010000118.1:0-8064 GCA_964400665.1 uncultured Pirellulales bacterium
GGTCGTCGCCCATAAGCGCGCAGGCGACGAATTTCGCCGCCGTGCCAAAGCCGGGACAGTGGTCGGTAACGAGCAAATCATTATCGATGGTTTTCGGGATATGAAAGGCCCGCATCTCGTATCCGACCTCGGCGGCCATCAGGTTGATTATGTGAGCCGTATTAGCTGAGTCGTTGCCCCCGATATAGAAGAAGTAGCGAACGTTGCGTTTTTTGAAGACATCGAAAATCTTTTTACAATACTCCTTATCTGGCTTGTCACGGCTTGAACCCAGCGCAGCAGACGGGCAACCGGCTAAACCGGCTGCGTCCTGAACTGATATCTGCTTGAGGTCGATGAAATCCTCCTTGACCATTCCCTCGACTGCATGAATCGCTCCATAGAGATTTGTTATTTCCGGATGCTTGCAGACCTCATTAATAACACCGACCAGTGAAGCGTTGATAACGCCCGTCGGCCCGCCTGACTGACCTACAACTGCGTTTGCTTTAGCTGCCTTTGCCATTAGATACCTTTCCGTAAAAATACCCCCACCGCCGGGGTTCCCAGCCAACGAATAGCCGGGACAGGTGGGGCTAAAAACATCTACAGGCAGGCAATTATACAAATGGACACCGGCGATGCAAGCCCGTGCGGGTGTTTTGCGGGCAAGTTATTCGCCACAGATGGATTACAGGCGTTATTTGGTTTTCCGAGCGACGACGAGCCAGTCCCAGGGGAATGGGTCTTTCATCCAGCCGGGCGGTGAGTCGAACTCGGTATTCCAGGGATACTCTATTTTGCGGATGTCTTTGATACGCAGGTTCCTGCTTTCCAATAGTGCTACAAGCTCTTCTTTGAGGTAGTGCTTGGTAGGGACGCCGTCAATGGGAACAATGCCCCGATGCAGACGGCGGTAGTCGGGTTTTCGGAAGCCGGCACGAACGGCGGATGCCGGGCCGAAGCCATTATTCAGGTTCATCTGTATCAGGCGAAAATCTGTGAGCATAGCCGACTCCAGCGAAGGGACAACGAGCACGAGGTGCCCGTTTTTTAGAGTGTGCCCGGCCATAACGTCAAGTATGCGCACTCGGCAGGTCAGCGACGGCATAATAAGCGTATTTACGCTCAGGGCAAAATGTGTATTGGCCAGTCGAACGCCGGGGGCGGCAAGGTCGGCCGTAACATACGAGACGTTCGACAGATTCGAGCACTTCTTTTCTGCTCTCGCGATTAAGCCGCGGGAGATGTCTATGGCGAATACCCTCTGGAAACTCGAGGATAGAAAACTGAGGAAGTGTCCTATCCCACAACCATAATCGCTGGCCTTCTTTGCCGAGGAACCGTGCTTGTGAATCTGCTGCAGGACTAATTGCTTTCGGTCATTGTGCAGCACGCTGAAGACTTCGTCCTCGTATCGACCCGCCAGGTTATTCCAGTATTCGCGCTTCATATCACATCCCTGTATGTCAGAAGTCAGCAGCTAAAAGACAGATTGTCCACCTTCTTATATTATCGGCGGCGTAACCTGAATATCATAAGAATGCCTTTTCTGCGGCGGGTAACCTTCGGCAGGAATTTTATAGATTATTCACTGTGTTGAGAATAACAAATCCTCGCAATATAAATTCCAGCGCTCGGGACAGCGACCATGCTTGGCTAAAACTGCGCAGGACAGGCATAAAGCAGAAAGGTTATTTGCCGGCGAGCCAGTCGTCGCAGAGAACGGCTAAATCATATATGTCAACGATGCCATCGCCGGCAGGCGGCGGGGCAATATCCTTTAACGGGTCGTTTTGCAGCCAGGAGTCAGCCAGGATGGCGAAGTCGAAAAAGTCCACAGTGCAATCACGGTCGAGGTCGCCCGCGAGGCGGATAAATATGTATGCAGAGCCGGAGGACAAGCCGTTATCGTCGCTATAATGAGCGCCTGCGATGAGGCGGCGGTCTGATATAGCCACTGAAAATCCGAAATAATCGTTTGCGTCGAATTCGTCGGCTGTAAGTAAGCTGCGCTGAAGCCAGGTTTGGCCTTCGCGGGCAAATTCGAACACAGCGCCGGTGGGTTTGTCGTCGAAATGATAATTAGGACAGCCGATGAGAACAGTATCACCCTCAATGGCGACGGCTTTGCCGAAGTCATCGTCGGCACGGGGATTGATATTGTTGAACAGTTTTTGTCGCTGCATCCAACCGGTATCGGTTTTATCAAAAACATAGGCTGCGCCGGCGTTATCAATGCTGTTGATATCGCACTCGAAAGCGCCAATGACGGCGCAGTTACCATCAAGTGCGACGGAGGAACCGAAATGGTCTGAGTTGTAGGGGTCGGAGGCGTGCAGGACTGCATCCTGAGTCCAGGTCTGGCCGTCGAACGTGAAGACATAGGCGGAGCCGGCGTCAAAGCGTCCAGAATAGTCGGCTTGATAAGCTCCAACAATAACGGAGTTATTATCTATTGCCACGGAATAACCAAATCGGTCGCCTGCGCCGGCATCAGAAGCTATTAGTTTCTGCTGCCAGGTCCAGGTTGGGCCGATTTTGGTGAAGACGTACGCGGAGCCGGTCTCGCTGTTGTCGCCGTAAACACCGACGACAATAGTATCGTTACTAATAGATACGGAAAAACCGAACTTGTCCTCGGCGGCGGCATCGGAAGCGGTGAGTTTTTGCTGCTGGGACCAGATTGTGCCTGAACGAGTGAAGACATAGGCGGAGCCGGTATCCGTGCCGGGATTATCGTCGAGGTGACTGCCGACAACGATTGTGCCGCCTTCGACAGCGACTGAGCGACCAAAGTTGTCGCCGGCGGCGCAATCGGACGGGATTAGTTTCTTCTTTTGTTCAATCCAATCGGAGCCGGAAAATTCATAGATATAAGCAGCCCCGGAGTCAGAACCGTTTGAGTCCCTTTGGTACGCGCCGACGACAGCGATATCGCAGTCGATTGCAACGGAGACACCGAACCTGTCGTCGGCGTTGGCATCGGAGGCGGTGAGTTTGAGCTGTTCGCAGACGGCAGCGGCCGAACAACTGAAAATCGCCTGAATCAAAAACAAAAGTATTGCAAGGTGTTTTGCAGGCATCCTTACCTCCCGTTTGGCTATACTGTTTGTCCGAACTCAGATGATCCATTCTCACGGCTCAGACCCGGACTTCACATCCCGGGCTGAGGAAATACAGCCATTTGCTCAGGACTTTTTTGCCGGTAATCACTTCTGCGGCCTGGGCATAAAGGTCAAGCTGCTTACGATACAGTTCAGCACGCTGTGGTATTTCGCCGGCGGGGACATTATCGGTTTTGAAATCAACAATTACAAGTCCTTTCGGGGTTTCGACGAGCAAATCGATTATGCCCTGGATAATGATGAAGTCCTGAGTTTTGAGTTTTGAGTTTTGAGTTTCTTCACATTCCTTGCTCCATTGCGAGGCGGGTAGTGCAAAGGTGAAGGGCCATTCGCGAAATACGGAATTATCCTTGTCGAGGGTCATTTTGCCGAGGTCGGTCTGGAAAAATTTCATTATAGAGTTAACGTCTATACGGGAGGCGACGGGCTCAGCAATTGCATCATCTGCAACGAGTTTATCTATCAGACGTTTGATTGTTTCCTTAGTGATGGGTTTATCGAGGTCAAGCTGCGAGAGGACAAGATGAGCAGCGGTGCCGATATTTCTGCCGTCGAATTGTTCAGCGGTGACAATCGCTTTTGGTTTTCGTTCGAGCGATGCGGAGTAGTCGAACTTAGTAAATTCGTCGTTGCGGTGCGTGAACTGCGTTACGGAGCGTTTTGCCGGCAGCAGCGGCGCGTCGCCGAAGGGGTATTGCCAGTTAAGTGATTGCTTGAGTTTCGCAAAGTCGTGAGCACTACCTTTGGTTTTTGGTTTTGAGTGTTTAGTTTTGAGTTTTGAGTTTTGAACAAGAGTAACCAGTTGAGTCAGTTCCGGCTGGCCGTAAAGCAGGACATCAATCAAATTTTCATCGGCGGTCTGGATTAACAGGCCGGTTTGAAATGTTTTGTGCAGAAGGGGCTCGTTACTTAATGCAGAGAGAACCCAGTCGAGGTGACTTTTACAGCCGCTCAAGTGCCAGTGCGGAATGGCGCCATCGAAGAAAGAAGCGGCGGTGAGAATGTTTTGACAGCTCCTTTTCTCAATGCAACCCACGAGGACAAGACGGTGTATGGCCCTTGTCATAGCGACGTAGAGGATGCGCATCTCTTCGGCGAGTGATTTGCGGCGTCCGTGCTCTTCAATTACCTGGTGAGCCATCGAGTCGAGGCGGGAATTTGTGTCGACATCGATAATGCGCAGGCCGAGGGTCGATTGCTCATCGACGAGGCAATCCCGCCTGGAGTCCTTTTTGCTGAAGGCACTATCGAGGTCGGCGATGAATACGACGGGGAATTCAAGACCCTTGCTCTTGTGAACGCTAAGGACGCGGACGGCGTTTCCCGCGGCGGATTCCGGTTCTGCGGGCGACCAGTCCTGGCCGGCGGCGAGGAGTTTTTCGACGAATTCGATGAAACGGGTAAGCGAGGGGACACCGGTATTGCTGGCGAAGGTTTCGAACTGGACGGCCCTGTCGTGGAGTTTCAGGAGATTCGCCCTTCGTGCGGGGCCATCAGGCAGTGCACAGACGAACGAAAGGAGGCCGGATTGTCGATATATATGCCAAATCAGTTCGGCGAGCCGACCTCGGCGAGCGATGGTGCGCCAGTTGTCGAGTGTGATGAGGGCCTTATCGAGTTTGTCGGCCAGGTCGCGGTCGTCCCGCGATTTTTGACAACTGAGCACGCAATCATAGAAACCGGGTTTGTTGTTATCCTTTTTGCCTGACAGACGAATCTTCGCAAGCTCGGTGTCGGTGAAGCGGAAGAACGGGCTTCGCAAGACAGCCGCAATCTCTATGTCGCGTCGCGGATTGTCGAGGACTTTTAACAAACACAGCATATCGGTGATTTCGGTTGCCTCGAAATAGCCGGCGGTCGCTTCGCAGCTTACGGGGATGCCGCTTAGGCGAAGAACCTCAAGAAAATCGCCTCTGCCGGCAAGCGACCGCATAAGGATGACGATATCACGATATTCGACGGGTCTGGAGCCGCTGGTTTGCTTATCGGGGATTTGAAGGGCAGGCATGCTTGCGTCCATACCAACCATCTGCTTTATTCGTCTTGCTATCAATGCGGCCTGCAACTGCCTGTCGTTAAACAAAGCCGATACCTGGGTTTCGGTTTGCTCGTTGTCCTGCTGGTTTTTGGTTTGTGCTTTATCGAGGACGTGCAGCTCAACTGCCGGGCCGGCTGTCGCCGCATCAGCATCCACGGAGGAGGGGCGGAGATGCGCCGACTCGTCATAATTGATATTCGCGAACGAGGCGGTCATTATCCGGCTGAAGACATTATTGACGAAATCGAGGATTGGTTTGACGGAACGGAAATTGATATTGAGGTCCACGCGAAGGTCGAGTTGGCTGGTGGTTGGCTGTGTGGATGCCCGTGAGAGGCGTTCGAGGAAGATTTCGGGTCTGGCGCCTCGCCATTGGTAGATGCTCTGCTTGGGGTCGCCGACCGCGAAGACGTTTCCGGGTTTGGTGAGCATGTCGAGTATCGCCTGCTGAACACCGTTGATATCCTGACATTCGTCAACAAATATATATTTGTATTTTTCACGCAGCGCAAGGGCGGTCTGCGACGGTTCGAGTTTACCATCGGATGATTCGGTCAGGAGCCGAAACGCATAATGTTCGAGGTCGGCGAAATCGAGACAGTTGATTGCCTTTTTGGCCTGGGAGTAGAAACGGTCAAACTGCCTGACTAATTCGACGAGGACCCTTGTCTGCTGACTGACCGCGCCGGTGAATCTACTCAGGTAATCCGGGTTCAAAATCGCCAAGTTTTTGAGCTCCCTTACTGCATCGAGGGCGTCGCGGACGATTTCCGCCAAAAAAACCGCATTTGAGACATCCGCGGGTTTGGAAACTCTCGGTCTTTCGAATTCCCACCGCCCGGCTTTGAACCGGTCGAGACATTGCTGAACGGGGCCGATGTACTCGTTCTTACATTTTTCAGCCCATTGTCCTGATGGATTTTGAACCGTATAAATTTTCAATGCGAATTCGAGCCGACTCAGAACGTCCCGCAGTTTGTCAGTGATGATTTGTCTTTGGTTTCGGGCAAAGTCCGTAGCAAAGGGGTCCGTCGCTTCGGCTAAAATCTCCGCCCGCTTCAGCCAATCATCTCGCGACACAATGCCTTCGAGGAAATCGCTTATCTCGATTATTGTAGCGGGGAAACCCTCGGTCGGCCGCAGGTCTCGTCGGCTGAGAAGCTGTCGCAGGGCATCGAAAATATTGGGTTGTTCCCAGGCCCAATTAATGGTCTTTCCGAGAACCTCGGCTTTGAGCAGCTTGTCTTCGTCAGCGTCTAAAATTGCGAATGTCGGGTCAAGGTCGAGCTTATAGAAATGTTCGGAAATCAGGCGTTTGCAGAAGGAGTGAATGGTGCTGACATCGGCGGCGCCGAGGAGGATGAGCTGGTGACGGAGGTGCCGACGGGCTATGGGGTCGTCGATTATTTCTATGGCTGAATTCAACTGCTGTGCGATGCGGGAACGCATCTGTTCAGCAGCCATATCGGTGAAGGTGACGACGAGAACGCTGAACACGTCGGGGCAGGCCGATGGGTTCGTAACGACGTCAACGCAGCTGCCCGACAGAACGGCGGTCTTGCCTGTGCCGGCTGATGCGGAGACGAAGACGTTCCTGCCGTGTTCTTCGATTGCCCGGCTCTGCTGAGTCGTCCATTTAATCTTTTTTTGAGCCATCGGTAACCATTATTTGTTCAAGGACCTGCTGTTTATTAACTCTTGCCAGCAGGTTGTAATTATTTATCTGCCAGTCGAATCGACAGACGGGTTTATAATCGCATCGGCTGCAGGGTGAATCGGTGCCGAGTCGATACGGCAAGGCGGTGATTTTGCCTGACGCGATTTGCTCAGCGATGTCGGCTATCTTGAGGGTGGAGAATTTCAGAAACGCCTCGAAGTCGGCGGGATAAAGTGCACCGAGCATAGTATATCTGCCGTAGGGCTGGCCATCTTTGGTGACGAAGAAATTATAAAAGCGACTGTCCTTTGAGACGGCGTGGTCCAAATAACAGGCATATTCGCCGTTAAATATTCCTCTTGCCTTGTGATTGAACTTTGAGCAGCCATCGGGCATTTCGCCGAGCGTCGCTGCGGCAGGGCCTGTTTCGACAGGCAGATAAAATGCTCCGACAACGTCATCAGCAATCTTTCGGGCGGCGTTTCGGACTGCGAGCATATAAATGGCAAGCTGGATATCGAGTCCATACAAGAATTCCGACCAGCTAAAAGAGCTTTCAGAGCGTTTTTTGTAATCGAAGATGAAGGCAATTTTTTTACCCTCGACACTTGCGACATCAAGACGGTCGATTCGGCCGTTGAGGCAAACAGACCGGCCGTCGTCGAGGGTTATTTTGAACTCGCCGATAGACGGGCCTGGTGATTTAGGCAGGCCGAAAGAGATTTCGGACATCGCAGGCCGGAAGCTACCTGCACGAACCATTTGTGATAAGGCGACGACGCAATCCTGGAGGAATTCCGTCGCGGAGCGAACTATGAACGTGTTGTGCGGGCTGTGCGCCTTGAATTTGGAGATGAAGGAGTCCTCGCCGCATAATTTTTCAATTTCCTCGCTTAGAATCTTAATCAGTGCAGCCGGCTCAACTGTTTCAAAATGAACTTTATCAGCCACGGCCCTTTTGAGAAGTGCGTCGAGGGCACGATGATAAAAATCACCGAGGTCGAGTGGTTCGAGCTTGAATTCGTCGCGTTTTTTCAGTTCGAGAACGTATCTTGCGAAGTGTTTGTATGGGCAGGCGGCAAAGGTGCTCAGGCGGGACGCGGAACTGCTTATCTGGTGTCCAAAAAGTCGCTGGATAACCGAATCACTCAAGTCGGCCTTATTTTCGTAATTGATTGCGCGTGCGACTCTTGAGCCAATATCACCGAGCTGGTCATCAGCGAGTATTTCCTGCAAAATGCCGTGGAGTTCAGTCGAGCCGG
>CAYNVP010000119.1:0-7988 GCA_964400665.1 uncultured Pirellulales bacterium
TTCGGTAGCGGGGCTTTTGGAAGGACCTGTTGTTGAAATAATAGCATCGATTGTTTTGGGATGCGTAATTGGTTTGATTGCCGGTTTTGTTACTCGCCGACTGCCGGGCAGAGAAGCGGTCTTCGCCATATCACTCGGGGCAATTCTGGTGTGTACCGGGATAGCAATAAACTTTAATCTGTCGCTTATCCTTGCGAATCTCAGTCTCGGCATGGTTTTTTCAAATTTGTTCCCTGTTGTTAATCGGCGTGCATACCAGGCAATAGAGTCTGTCACATTTCCGATATACATCATATTTTTCTTTGTTGCAGGTGCACATCTGCAGATTGGCCTGTTGCCGAGCATGGGATTGTTGGGTCTGGTATATGTATTGAGCAGGATAGGCGGTCTTGTGGGCGGGGCATTTCTTGGCGCGGTGATCTCAAAGGAAAGTCCTGTTATTCGCAAGTATCTGGGGCTGGGTATTCTTTGCCAGGCGGGCGTTGCGATAGGACTGTCTATTCTTGCGGCGGGCGAGTTCCGCGGTCTTGGAGAGCAGGGCAGGACTCTGGCCGTTGCGGTGGTCAATACCATCGCGGCTACGACAATCGTGTTTGAGATAATCGGCCCAATTGGCGCTAAGTTTGCCATTACACGAGCCGGCGAGATTGGAGTGAGTATTACTGAAGAGGACCTGATTGAAACATACAAAGTCCAGGATGTGGTTGATATGAAGCTGCCGGTTATATCAGCAGGGATGCCCCTAAGCCAGGTAATCAGAATTGTGGGTGATACGGAGACGTTTTACTATCCAGTTGTTGATACTGACGGCAAACTGATAGGGACAGTGACACTTGACGGGATTAGAAAGACGTTTGCGACACAGGAATTGAATGACTGGCTCGTCGCCCTGGATGTTATGGAGTCGGTTGTTGCGAGCGCGACAGCGGAATGGCCGCTATCAGAGGCGTTGGAGAAGATGAAGCGGCTGGATATTGGATATCTACCCGTTGTCGGCTCAGACGATCGGCTTGAGGGGGTGTTGGACGAGCGCGCCGTGCGACGTTCGCTGTCGGCGGAGGTCTTGGCGAGGCAGCAGCAAGCAGAGAGTATGCACGCCAGCTTGCCCGGATAGCTGTTTATTAGAGGTGTAATGTGGAACTCTTGAAACATTTTGTAGCGCCACATGGAGGATTTAACTTTCTTTTGCTGATTGGAGTGGCCATATTTACCGGTACAATCGGAGCGAAGATTTTCCAGCGACTCCGGATACCGCAGATAGTCGGCTACGTTGCGATAGGGCTGGTCCTGGGCCCAATGCTGGAAATTATTCCGTTTGAAGCAGTCAAGTCGATGGAGCTGTTCAATGTTTTTGCACTGGGTATAATCGGATTTCTGGTCGGCGGCGAGCTTAAACGGGAGATATTCGTCAAATTCGGCAGGCAGGTCCCGATAATACTTTTGTTTGAGGGCGTAACCGCGTTTATTCTGGTCGGTCTTTTAAGTTTTTTAGTGATGTGGTATTTCACTAACTGGGAAACCGCCCTTGCCGTCGGTGTGGTTTTCGGCGCGATTTGTTCTGCAACGGACCCTGCTTCGACTATAGCCGTTTTGTGGGAATATAAGGCCAGAGGCCCGTTGACATCGATGCTGACGGCGATTATTACGCTGGATGACGCGCTGGCCCTGTTGCTTTACGCTGTGAGCGTCAGTATCGCAGGTGTTGTAACGGGGCACGAAGACGGAGGACTGATAGTTTCACTTGGTATTGCACTATACGAGGTTTTCGGGGCCGTAATGGTGGGGGTGGTTGCCGGCGCTGGGCTGGGATGGCTCGTCAGACGTGTGGACAATACTGAGAAGATGCTGCACATCACGGTGGGCAGCGTTATGCTGGTGATAGGGATTGCTGTCGGGCTTAAAGTGGACGTGATACTGACTTGTATGGTTTTTGGGGTGGTGCTGGTAAATATAAAATCGAAGAAAGTCGGTATGAGTTTTGAAGTGATGCACCGATTCTTTACCCCGATGTATGTGTTGTTTTTCGTATTGGTTGGCGCGCGGCTGAATGTTTCTTATATGAATTCGAAGATAGCGTGGCTCGTGGCCGCTTATGTGTTAGGCAGCATTGTAGGCAAGACCTTTGGAGCTTATCTTGGCGGGCGTGTTTCCCACGCCGTTAAAGGAATAAGGAGATATCTCGGTTTTTGTCTTTATCCTCAGGGTGGAATTGCAGTAGGATTATTGATTATGGCCAGCACCCGATTTGAAAGCAGCATTAGTTCAGTTATGCTGCTGGTGGTAATCATCGGGGCTTTTATACTCCAGATAATAGGCCCGATAGGGGTGAAGTTCGGTGCGGGCAAAGCCGGAGAGCTGGGCCTTAACGTCACCGAAGCGGACCTCGTAAAAACCTACAAGGTCCGCGATGTTATGGATACGAAGGCGCCGGCTATCCCAGCCGGTATGCCGTTGGTGGATGTTATTAAGGTGTTTAGTACCACAAGCAATTCGCATTATTCTGTTTTAGATACTGACAGAAAACTTTTGGGTCTCATTACTCTGGCGGGAATAAGAAATACTTTTGCCGCACAGGAAATTAACAGTTGGCTTGTTGCGCTCGACCTTGTAGAACCGATTTTGGCGAAGGTCACGCCCGAAGTCAGGTTGTCGCAGGCCCTTGACGAGATGGGACGGCATGGTATTGACTGTATTCCGGTTATCGCTTCCAGGGAAAACGATGAATATGTGGGCATGCTTGAGGCCGGAACGGTTCATCGACAGCTTAGCGCCCAGGTGCTCGATAAACAGCATGAGGCCGACAGCAAGTTTGCGCTACGGACAGGCTGACGTAAGTTTACGGGACATTTTCAAAGAATTCGATGCTGGTCGTTCAGATTTGCCGAGTCGTAAAAATGCCGGAACGGTTTACTTTTTCCAAATCCAGTCGGCTTCTCGCAAATAGGCAGTTCAGGGCTGTTTACGCCCGGCGTTTGTCTGCGCGTGATAAATTGCTTGTGCTGCACGCCTGCGAAAACAACTGCGGTTATTCCCGCCTTGGCGTATCTATCGGCAAATCCTGTGGAATAGCGGTCGTCCGCAATCGGTTAAAGCGGCTTGTGCGAGAGGTTTTCAGACAGAATAGACACCTTGTTCCGCCTGGTTTTGACTATGTGGTCTCGATGTCCTATAAGTCGTATAGGCAAACCAGGGGCAAATCGATGACAGAGGCAAGGCGATTGACGTTTGAGCAGGTCCGCGAATCGTTTATTGCCCTGGCGTTAAAGCTCGCAGGCCAAAAGGTTTAATTTATAATCTTATGACCCATCGGTGCCGATAAATATTCAGAGAGAAGCCAATGGAGCGCAAAAGAGGATTAGTGCCGATAGGTGTGGCGGCAAAAAGCGCTGGCGTAACGCGACAATCTTTGCAATACTACCTTATGGTGGGATTGCTTGAGCCGACTGCCGTCACGAAGACGGGCAGACGTTTGTTCGACAAAAACAGCATTGGGCGGATTAAGCTTGTAAAGAAGCTCAATAAATGCGGCTATCCGCTGCGTGCCATAAGAGAGATTTTCCTCGAAGGCAGGACGGATTTGACTCGTCTCGGCGAAGGCACAGCGGGCGGTCAAAAGAGAACTGAGACACCGAGCCGTAGCCGGACTAATTTGAAAGGAAACAGGCGGTGAGTGATTACGAAACGATGCAGCG
The DNA here is from genome assembly GCA_964400665.1 of uncultured Pirellulales bacterium. Lineage (GTDB taxonomy): Bacteria > Planctomycetota > Phycisphaerae > Sedimentisphaerales > Anaerobacaceae > Fen-1362. The sequence continues at coordinate 3,693 of CAYNVP010000119.1, forward strand.
AAGACGCAGTATGGTTGTCGGGGTCTTTGTCCTTATTGGTGTCATTGCGTTCTTCTGGATGATATTCAAGTTCGGCGACCTGCCTATTCTGGTGAGCGAGATAAGATCATACGAGATTAAAATCCAGTTTCCCAGTGCCCCGGGTGTTCAGAAAGATACCCCCGTGCGTTTTTGCGGCTATCAGATTGGCAGGGTTATCGAGGTCAAGCCCCCTGAGCTTAGGAGGGACCTCTATACCCAACAGTACTATCATCAAACGCTCGTGCTTGCCAACATCGATAACCAGTTCAAGGATATCCCGGCCGACGTGGAAGTCAAGCTGATGACGCGAGGTCTGGGCTCAAGCTATATCGAGATGAAAGTGCCGCCGCAGGACATTCGAAAGGGTAAAGTCCTCAGCGAAGGCAGCTTGCTTCAGGGCTCCACCGGCGTGTCCAGCGAGTTCTTTCCAGAGGAGAGCCAGAGAAAGCTGGATGAACTTATTACAGCAGTCAGCAGCTTCGTCGATAATGCCAACAACATCGTAGGCGATACGGAAAATAAGGCCAACCTTAAAGCGGCGATAGCCAATATAGCTGAGGCCTCACATCAGGCAACCGCAGTTATGCAGCAGTTACAGGAAACAGCAGCCGTGGGTAAAACGACCATGCAAAATGTCGACGCGAGGATGGAACAGCTTACGAATTCGCTTATCGGTACCAGCGACAGATTAAGTGGGGTAATGACACATCTGGAGAGTATCCTCGATAAGATAAACAGCGGCGAAGGAACGGCGGGAAAACTGGTCAACGATGGCCGGCTGTATGAGCAGTTGCTCGAAGACAGCCGTCAGCTTGAACTGGTTCTTAAAGACCTGAAATCCTTTGTGGCCGAATCAAAAGAAAAGGGCGTGCCGATTAAACTGAAATAGCTGTGATAAGCCGTCAGGCCTCCCCTGAATAAAGTCGAAGGATTTATCCTGGGGATTAATTTATCTGCAATCTTGACCCTGCCTGTTCTTATCGAGTAAATTAGTCCCTGTCTAATCAGCCAAAATAAGGAAAAATCGTCAGGGAGATTTGTTGAATGAAACCGACATCGCAGGACAAAGGGGCGATTAAGAAACTGCGGGAAATTGCCAGGCAGCAGCAAATCGACATAAAGGCAGGCAAAGTCATAAGGACGTCGTCGCGGTTTTGCCTCGGCGTTGAGCACGGTGATTACAATGGAACGGAACTTTTCGGCGTGGGTACCGACCGGTTTATCTGGATGGCGTATAAGCCCGCCGAAAACTCACGAATGCGGCTTTACAGCGGCAATTTCCCCGGCGACGGTGTTATTGAATTCGAGCTGGGCAGCGTTCCTGAACCAAAATCCCCACAAGCGGCCGATACGTGGGGACGCTTCGCTTACGGCGTCGATTTTATATTGCGCCGGGCGGGTTACAAATTGAATCGCGGAATTAACGCTTGTATATATGGCAATATCCCCGGCGGCGGAATGTCACGCTCGGCGTCGTTAACTCTGAACCTGATACTATCCATACTCGATGCCAATGGCATAGAAGAACCGGACAAGCTCAAAATAGTGGATTTGGCGCAGGCCGTCGAAAACGATTACATCGGCTCACCCTGCGGCAAGCTGGACCAGATTATGATACTCTTTGCCCGCGAGGGATTCGGCACATATTACAATCCAAAAGACCGTAAAGTAGAATATGTCCCATTAGGCAAAGGCGCCACTGATTTCTCTATTGTTGTTATGGACACCGGCACAGTTCGCCCCGGCCTTGAGAAATCAACCTACAAAGTAAGAAGAGCAGAATGCGAGCGGTTTGTCTCAATCCTTCAAAAGGCAGGTTTTAAAATCTCCTGCTTGGCCGATATTAAAACTGACGCCCTTTATGAAAAGATATTGGCTCAGTTCTCAGGCCAATACCCGGATTTGTGCGACAGGTTCAGGTATATCTTTGCCGCCCAGAAGCGATTCTATGAAATGTTGGGTGCCTGGAAGCGGGGTGATATTGAGACGGTTGGCGAGATTTTTTGCGCCGACGGCATCGGCCTGCGCGACGAGTATAAAATTTCCGGCCCCGAGCTTGAAACAATGTGCGATATCGCCAGAACCGTTTCCGGCGTGTTAGGCGAGCGGATGTTAGGCGGCGGCGACAAGGGCGCGGCAGGCGCTTTGGTCAAAACGGCAAGTGTCAACGCCCTCAAAAAAGCCGTCGATATTGCATATCCCTGCAGCCGACCCGATTTCGCCGATAAATACGCCGTTCACGTCTGCAAAGTCGTCGACGGTGTCCGGTTATATACCGGCCTGCTTGACTAAATCAGACCTCCTATTTCACCGCGGGTACTATCCTTATAAGGACGACACCGTGGGGGCGGACCATTGCCTCGAAGCCGTCTTCGTATGTACCGATATTCTTTTGCCGCCAGAGGTCACGCACGGTTTGCTTGCCGGTTATGCCTAATTGTTCCCAGGTCACTTTTACTGCGTTTGGTTCCTCACCGATATTGAAAAGGCCGACCGCTGTTGAGCCGTCTTCGAGTTTTTTGGTCAAAACCTTCCCGTTGCCCTCACTTGAAATTTCCTTTGCCTGTATGCCGAGCGGGTCCTGATTAAGCGCCAGCACCTCGTCATTTGTCAGCAGGTTAAGCGTAAAATCGTCGAGCTGGTCAAGAGGGCATCCCAGCAGCAGGGGGGCGGACCACAGACACCAAAGCGATATATGCGTATATTGCTCATCAGGTGTTAGTTTGCTCGGGTGTGGCCTTCCCCAGCCGACTTTGCCCACAACCAGCATATCCGGGTCGGCCCAGTGGCCCGGACCGGTGAAAGGCGCCCATTTGATATGCTGCCGCCAGATGTCAATCACACCCTGTGCCCACTGGCTTTCGCGATGCGGCAGTTGCGCCTTGCTCCAGGTGTCACGAATGTCGCCCGTGGTCCGCCAGCAGTTGGTCAGCTTCGCCCAGGCGGCCGCCTTGTTGAACGGAGCGCTGTTTGACAGCGAATATACGATGTCTCGGCCCGATGCCCGAAGCGCATTTGCCATTTGCCCGGTGTGTTTATCATCGTTTGGATTCCAGTCGTATTTTAGGTAATCAATGCCCCACTGCGCGAATTGCTTCGCGTCGTTTGTATCGAAGGCGTATTTACCGAACCTTTTGTTCTTTTCATAGTTTGACAGTTTTTCCCAGGAGCCGTCTTCGTTATCGCTTGAGCCGCCAATATAGCCAGCGTATGAGGTAATCCAGGGAGTAGAATAAATCCCGATTTTCAGGCCAAGCGAGTGAACGTAATCGCAAAGGTCTTTCATATCCGGGAATTTTTTGTTGGCTTCAATAGCGTTGAATTCCCCGCCTCTTTGACCCTGCCAGGTATCGTCTATGTTGATATATGTCCAGCCGTGGTTTATAAGTCCAGAATCGTCCATTGCCTTTGCCGATGCCCGGACGTTTTTGTCGGAGACATTATGCGCCCAGCAGTTCCAACTGTTCCAGCCCATAGGTGGGGTGAGTGCGATTTTGTCGCCGACGATAATTTTTAATTTGCTCTCGGCTTTGCCGACGGCGTTTTTCGCCTTGAGTATTACGTCGTATGTTCCGTTAGTAGTCAGCGTTCCGGTGATTCTGCCGGTCGAGCTGTCGAGGTTCAGACCTTCCGGCAGGTTATCCGCGGCAAAGGTCATAGGTCTTTGACCCGTGGCGGGAATGGTAAACAGGAACGGGCTTCCCGGCCGAACGCCGAAGACCTTTGCGCCGTTTATTTGCGGTTTTGGAGATGCCTTTGGGGTTAGAATATATCGCTCATTTGGGTCCAGTTTTAACTCCGCCGGTGAATATATTTTTTGTTGGGCGGCCATAACACATCCTGCTATTGTAAGGACAGCAGCCAAAACAATGTTTATTACTGTTCGAATGTTCATAAGACTATTCCTTTCTTTCTTAATTACATAAGCGCTTGTTTTTTCCCGCATCAGCATTTCTAAAATCTAACCGTTTTTCTACTGAGTATCAAGTATCGACAAAGAGTTGGGACATTTCGACTAAGCGGTTTATTCTATTATATCGGACCAAAGCAGCATGAGGAGGTGGGGGGAGTGGTAAAAAGCATCGAGTTCGAGGGATTTGGCATCCGCTGACCGACTCTAATAACATCTTTGTTTATAAGGACTTAGCAGTATCTTAAGGCGAGCAGTAAACGTCTGTGTTTCCTGAAGTTCAACCACTCGGTAAAACCTAATCTACAACGTTAAATCGGCCTTTCAAGATGCCGATGATACAAGGCCGTAATTCGTTGTGGATA
>CAYNVP010000120.1:0-7975 GCA_964400665.1 uncultured Pirellulales bacterium
TTGAGAAACTCGATGCCGTTCATCTTGGGCATATTCAGGTCGAGCAGAATGACGCACGGCTTTTCATTTTTCTCTTCTCTGAGGTAAGCGAGGCCCTCTTCGCCGTTGGTTGTTCGAACCAGCGGATTTAAGACCTTGATTTCCTTCAATGCCCGCTTGACGGTCATCGCATCGACGGTATCATCTTCCAGCAACAGGATGGGTTTAGAGCTTCGCATTTTCTGCCTCCTTTTGCTTCTCAACAAGTCCGTTCCAGGACCAGTATCGGATTATGATATCCATAGCCCGCAGGAATTCATCATAGTCAACGGCTTTTATGACATAACCGGCGACGCCTAAATTGAAGGTGTCGAACTTGTCCTGTTCGTATCTTGAGACGGTCAGGACAACTACCGGCACATGCTGGAGCTGGACGTCCGCCTTTATAATCTGGAGTAGTTCGACGCCGCTAATTTTCGGCATATTGAGGTCGAGGAGTATTAGCGCCGGGCTGAGATTGGTTTGTTCTTTTAGGTAAGCAAACGCCTCTTCTCCATCTGTTTTGTGGACAACGGGATTCTTGACCCTGAGGTCCTGCAGTGCCTGTTTGACCGTGGAAGCGTCCACAAGGTCGTCTTCTACGAGTAATATAGGTTTTAACGTTGCCATTTTTCGTCTCCCTAATTTTTAGGCAGGGTGAAAAAGAAAGTACTACCCTGGCCAATGACGGAGGCGACCCAAACAGAGCCTCCGTGTAATTCGACAATTTTTTTGACTATGGTCAGCCCAATACCTGTGCTTTCTGTTTTGTCGCGTGTGGTCAGCGTTTGGAAAATCTCGAAGATTTTATTAAAATATTGTTCCTTGATTCCGCAGCCGTTGTCTGCAACGCTGAATTTCCAAAAATCTCCTTCTTCGGAGCATTCGATTCTGATTTGGCCCTTTGGCTTATCCATATATTTGACCGCGTTACCTAACAGGTTCGCAAAGACCTGTTTGAGGCGGAGTCGGTCGTACCGAACAGACGGCAAATTTTCCTGGATGGAGATTTCGAAATTCTCCGGGACGGCGTTCTCCTCGATAATTTCGGCCAGGAGCAAGTTGACATCTACCTTCTGCTGTTCTTCTATCACGCGTCCGATAGCAGAATATCGCAGGATGCCGTCAATGAAGTCACTCATTCGCTTGGCCCTAATTATGAGCAGCCGAAGCTGTCTTTTGCCCTCGTCGTCGAGTTTGTCGGTATATTTTCGGATTAAGCGGTCGGCTATGGAACCGATTCCTCTCAGAGGAGATTTCAGGTCGTGAGCCGTGACGTGGGCGAAGTTACGAAGCTCCTGGTTGGATTTTTTGAGTTCCTTGACGGTTTTGTGAAGGTCTTGATTGAGCTTTGCAAGAATCTGCTCTGTTTTTTTGCGGTAGGTAATGTCTCTGATGGTATGAACGAAATACGCAGGGCCTCCTTCTTCGTTGTTTACGGGATCTGCAGAAACGGCAATCCATGTGTCTTTTTTGGGTATATACAATTCTGCCTCTTCATGTTTATTGGTCTGCTTGGCCATTATTAGAGGGCAGCGGTCAGTAGGGGAGTCCGTTCCATAAAGCAAACAGTGAACTGTTTGTCCCAGAATATTTCCGGGCGTCTTGCCGAAAAATCGTGACGCTGAATGATTGGCCTGCATAATTTTGAAATCCTTGTCCACCAGCATAATCGGGTCCGATGTGGCGTTGAACGTGGCCTCCCACTCCTGAAGCGCCGTAATGAGCGCGTGCTCCACTCGTTCCTGGTCGCCTTTGAGCCGTTCGATGCCTGCTATATGGGATATACCGCTATTGCTTTGCATCAGCGAGTTTAAGCTCCTGTCTGGGCAGTTCACTTAACTTCCAATAAAGCATGACTGTATTGATTACGTCCGTGAATTTTGCATAATCGACCGGTTTTATCATATAACCCGCTGCGCCGAGTTCGAAGCTGTCAAGAACATCTCGCTTTTCTTTGGATGTTGTCAGGACTACAACGGGTATCGGTTTGAGCTCGGCGTATGCCTTTACAGCTTTAAGGAACTCAATACCGCTCATTTTTGGCATATTCAGGTCAAGCAGGATGACGAAGGGTTTTTCCGTCTCGGGGTCGGTCAGGTATTTCAATCCCTCTTCGCCGTTGAGACAATGAATCATCGAGTTGGTCACATGCAGCTCCCGCATCGCCCGCTTTACCGTCATGGCGTCGACACTATCGTCTTCAATCAGCATTATGGGCTTTAGCATTTGCATATACGGATTCCTTTTGTTTTTTAGGCAGTGTGAAGAAAAACGTGCTGCCTGAATCGGGCTGCGATTCCACCCAGATTTTCCCGCCGTATAGTTCTATGATTTTCCTGACAATTGCCAGACCTATACCGGTGGTTTCAGACCCGTCTTTTCTGGGCAGAGTCTGGAATATTCTGAATATTCGCTCGAAATGTTTCTCTTCGATACCGGGGCCGTTGTCGCAGACATAAAATTTCCAGAAATCACCCTGTTCTACGCAGCCGACCTTTATCAGCCCTTTTGACTTGTCCATAAAGCTAACTGCATTTGACAGAAGATTCTGGAACACCAGCGATATGTTTTCGTATTCGCAGGTCACGGCGGGCAGACTGTCCACGGCTATTTCGATGTTGTCGGCTGGTCTTATCTTATTGATTACCTCAGCTACCAGCGTGTTCAGATTCACCTGCTCTTCGTGTTTTCTGATTCGCACGAGCTTGGAAAACTGGAGCATTCCATCGATAAGCCGGTCGATTCGGACGACCCTCGCCTTGAGCAGGCGGACCTGTTCACGTCCCTGCTCGTCGAACTTCTCGCCGTAGTCGCTTACAATCCAGTCCGCAAGCGTGCCGATTCCGCGTACAGGCGTTTTGAGGTCGTGGGCAGCGACGTGGACAAAGTCCTGCAGCTGCCTGTTGGACCGACTGAGCTCTGCAACGGTTGCCTCGAGGTCTCTGTTGAGTTTTTCAAGTGCCTTCTCGGCTTTTCCGCGTTCCACCGCTTCGAGCTTAAGTGAAATCATATCCGCCACTGATGCCGCAAAATCCTGCTCACTGCTTGTCCACTCTCTGGCCGACCCCGTGTGTTCATGGCAGATTATGCCCATGATTTGCCCATGCAGACGAATAGGGACGTCAATCATCGATTTGATGCCTTTCGGCAGCAGATATGCATTGGCGAATTCGCAGGTGCGGGGGTCATTGAGCGCGTTGTTTGCCGCGATTATTCGGCTGTTTTCCAGTGCGTTAAAATACCGCGGATAATCGCGTGCTTTGAGCTTCTCACCGCTCTCGTGGGCCTTTTTGGTTTTGATGAACAGGTCACGGTTGACAATCTCGGTTCCGTCCGGGTTGAAAAACCAGACACTCACACGCTCCACGTCGAGGACTTCGGCGACCTGTTCGGTAATTATTTGCAGCAGTGAGTCGAGGTCCTGTTCGGGCATATTTGCCAGTTTCATCAGTGTGTTATGGTGCCGCATTGCCTGTTCTGCTCTTTCGGCAAGGATAATTTCCGCCCTTCTTTGCTCGGTGATGTCTGCATCGACTCCTCTATATCCCACGACATTTTCGTTCTCATCGAGTATTGGGACGGCACCGGTGGATAACCAGACCGAGTGCCTGTCTTTATGGATGTTGCGATTGATTAATCTTTGGAAGGGCTGTTTTTTGGTCAAAACATCAGAAAATGCCGTTTTCATTTTCGCATGGTCGTCAGGGTGGAGCATGTCATAATAGTACTTCCTGCCAACAAGCTCGTCGGGTTTATATCCGAGTATGTCCTCGACGACCGGGCTTACGTAGGTGTACAAACCATTGACGTCTGTTTCCCAGATACATTCTCTGGCATTCTCAACAACTTCGCGGAAGCGTTGTTCGCTCTTGCGCAAGGCCTGCTCTGCTTTTTTGTGTTTGGTGTTGTCCTTTACATGCTCGATGACTCCAGTTACCTTGCCGTCGGCATTTTTGAGAGGGAATGAGGTGAGTTCGAGCCATCCTTTTTGGTCTCCTTCGGATGTGTAAGGCACAATCTCAGTGTGTGTTGTGCCGGTCTGCAATGCCCGGACCGAGGGGCACCAGGGACAAATGGAGGTTCTGTCGTGGTACGCTTTGTAGCACTTGTTGCCGACCAAGGGCATTCGGTCGGCATACATTTTCTCTATCCACAAATTAACCTTCACAATGTTGAGGTCGGTGTCAAGGACGCTGATTCCGTCCTGCATTGCGTCGAAGATGTTGTCGAGGAAACGTTTGCTATTGTGCAATCCGACCTCTGCCTTTTTACGTTCGGTGATTTCGTCGTTGAGCTCGGCAATGGTTTTCTTGAGCTTATGGGCCATTTTTTGGAAGGAGCGCGCCAAATGACCTATCTCATCGTTTGATGTTGTTGTCAGATTTGTGTCGAGGTTTCCTGCGGCAATCTGGACCGTTGCATCCTGAAGTTCGGCAATCGGAATAACGACGCAACGATAAGTAACCGAGCTGGCTAATAGTGCCAGGGCTATAATCGTTATACCTGCAAGAAGCATCGTGTGTCTTAAATCAGCGATGGGGGCGAAAATCTCTGCTGTTTCTGTTTCCGCTAATAGTCTCCAGTTCGGACCGTGTTTTGAATGAGCGTGGGCAAAAAGCATTTCCTTTTCGCCTGCTTTTTGGCCTATGGCGTATAATTTGTGCTTCGGCTGGTCCGGATGTCCGAATCGGTTGGCGAGTTCATAGCCGTCGTCCTGGAAAATTTTGTAGGGTCTCGTTGAGTATATTATTCTGGCATTTTGATCTATCAGCGTAAGTTGTAAGCTCTTGTACTTAGCAACTTCCTTTGCTTCTTCGATATTATTGATTATTTCTCTGATGTTCAAAACCGTCTTTATGACCCCGAGGAAGTTGCCTTTTGCATCATCGATTCTTACGCCGATATCTATGGAGAAGGTGTTTGAGCTTTCATCACAGTTGACGTCATCTACAAATAATCCGTCTTTTCTGGCAATCTGCCACCACTGTTCGTTGGCCTGGTAGTAGTCTGTTGTTTTGTTGGTCTGGGCTATGTTTGCTCCGAAACGATTTGTTATGAAAATCTCGGGAAACAAAGGATAACCATGTTTGTTCTCATAGAAGCTCCGCAGTATTTTCAATCGTTCAGTCAGTTCATTTGTAGTAAGCTCCTTCATAATGGGAGTTGATTCGTTGCCATCTGATGTCCATTCCCTTTCAATCTGTTCAATATAGTCATTGGTATCGGACATATTTTCAAACTGAGCGTTTGAACTGGAGGCGAATTCTATGAGCACTGGATTTGTTGCATGTGCCTGTATATTTTCAATCCGATTAGAGATGCTTCTTTGGACTTTATCAAGTACCTGCTCGGCAAAGTCGGCGGTGTTTTCGCCGATGGTCTTTTTGAGGGTTGTCTTTGCGGTGTACAGCCCGAAGTATCCGAGCGATGCGATGAGCAGCGCCAGACCAATATATCCCAGTGTTAATTTATGTCCGATTTTCATCACTAATTTTTTGCCGTTTCAATGGTTTATATTTTTTTAAAGTAATCAGTTTTTCTACGACCCTTCCGATTCATCGCTCTGACTTTCAGTAAAGTCAGACTGCTCTGCTTCGACTGAGGCGCCCACTTGTTCCGGGGTCTGCTCAGGGGCTCCGGCTTTGGGGAATGTGAAGAAGAATGTTGTTCCTTTGCCGACCTCTGAGTCCACCCATATCCCGCCGCCGTATAGCTCTATTATTTTCTTCACGACCGTCAGACCAATACCGGTGCTTTCAAATTCGTCCCGCGGCGCCAGTGTCTGGAATATCTTGAAAATGCGTTCCCAGTGTTGTTTTTCAATGCCGGGGCCGTTGTCGGCGACGCTGAATTTCCAGAATTCTCCTTCCTCGATGCAGCCGACTCTTATCAGCCCGTCGGATTTGTCCATATATTTAACGGCGTTGCTGAGCAGATTCTGGAAAACCTGCGTGATACGGGTCTCCTCGCATTTGATGACAGGCATTTCCGTATCCATGGTAATTTTTATATTCGCCGGCGGGGCGAGTATGTCGATTATTTCAGGTAGCAGTTTGTCAAGGTGGACGTTAACGTTCTTTTCTCTGACTCGGCCGACCCGAGAGTACTGCAGGATGCCGTCGATAAGGTTGTGCATCCGGTCGACTCGTTGCTTCAACAGGTTTAACTGTTCCTGCCCGTCCCGGTCGAGCTTGTCCGCATAATCGGTGGATATCCAGTCAGCCAGCGTTTTTATCGCACGCAGAGGCGCCTTCAAGTCGTGGCTGGCAATATAAGCAAAATCCTTTAGCTCTTGATTGGCGCTCTCGAGCTCCTTGAGCAGTTGTGTTTGCTTGCGCTCTGCTTTTTCACGCTCGCCTATTTCTTCTTTAAGATGCTCATTGGCGTTGGTCAACTCGGACGTCCGCTCCTGAACTCTTACCTCCAGTTCTCCCTTTGCCTTGACCAATTCCGAATCACGCTGCTGTATTTGTTCAAGCATCTCATTGAATGAGTCTATAAGTAGTCCTACCTCGTCGTTGTTTTGTTTGGTGGCACGCGTGGAGTAGTCTCTCTTTTCTGATACGTCTCGGGCCACTTTGGCAAGCGCGAGAATCGGCCCGGAAATAATTCGCTGTAATCTCGACGAGATAAAATAGGCCGCTATGGCAGCCAGCGCCAGTGCTATAACGGTGTTTTGGGCGTTGTGCCTCAGTGCCGCGTACATCGGACCAAGGTCGCAACGCAGGCATACCATGCCTATCGTCTCATCGTCGAGCACTATCGGTTCAAAGATGGTCAGCAGACCTCCGGAGGAGTTGCTGCCTTGTTGCTGTGCCTCTATCATCAGATGCGCTTTGTCGGCTTTGTCTTGGGCGTAAGTGGCGAACACTTCACCGCTTTTCTTATAGACGCACGCGAATACGATAGAGGAATTGGCCTTGAGGGCTTTCAGTGTTTCCTCTGCATCTCCTATATCTTCGAATGTTAGTGCGGCTTTACAGTTTTCAGCAGTTATTCGGGCCTGCGTTGAAAGGTTCTCGAACATGTTGTTGCGCAGGCCCCGCCATTCCCAGAACAAGAATGCACCGCCCACCAGCATAAGCGCCATAATACACGTAAGCATCACGATAGTGATTAGCTTGTGTTTTATCGCCATGTTTTGGACAGGCAGCATAATTTTATTTGGCCTCCCCATCGGCGGTATTGTTTTGGACGTTTGTTTCTTCCGACTCGTCTCTGTACACCTTTTTAGCAAGACGCAGAAGCTGGGACCTGATTTTCAGCCCGCTATTTTCGGCGGCGGTCAGGTTTATGTTGAAGCGAATTTTATTGTCTTCCATAAGGAAGTTGATTGCTACGCCGGATTCAGTAAATCCGTCGGTGTCTCCCACTGTCAAAACACCATTTTTGCCCAATATGTTTATTATCTCATGAATCTGCTTTTGCTCTGATTTGCAGATGAATAAAAGGTGACAGGTTTTAAGCAACTCCTCATTTGCCGCTCGGTCTGTTTCGGACATTTTTTTGATTGCTTCCAGTCCCTCAAAGTGCTTTAGGGTCACGCCGCGGTCTTCCACCTTTTTGTTCTTGAAGACGTCGGTGGCTGAGCCGAATGGATTTTGCCCGATGATGCCGACGATTATCTGTTTGTCGTTGTTCGCTGTTTTTTCCTCGGGCCAGTCAACGAACTTCAGAAAGTTGTAGATGAAAGCGGCTTTTACCTCGTATTCCTTGTATTGACCGGGCTGAGAACTTGGATGCACTTCGGATGCCAGAAGACAGCCGAAAAGTACGAGCACTACTGCGAGCGAACGGTTGATATGACCGGTTCCTGCGTGTGCAAGCCGCCATTGGGTGTGGACAGTATTAGCAGATTTCTCCTGAGTCATCATTACTCTTATTGCTCCCTGTTCTTGGTTAGAATCTGTATTCCACCCAGACACCGACGGCGGCCGCTTGGCAGCGGTAATCG
>CAYNVP010000121.1:0-7822 GCA_964400665.1 uncultured Pirellulales bacterium
GATGATACTTACAACGGAAAAGGACTACAATAAAGCAGGCCCGTCCCCGGGCTCACCCGGCTTAGTTTTGGCATATCTGGCGGTCAAGCTGCAGTTCCTTTCAGGCCACCAGCAGTTAACGCAGTTGATTGAACGGTCGCTGGCGGGTAAAATCTCCAGGAAACGAACCGTTTAAGCGCGAAAGCTCCTATGTATGAAAATCTTCTTAAAGCCGTTACAAAGCTCGGCTCGCCGAAAGTGCTGCTGGTGGGCGATTTTATGCTGGACGCCTACATTTACGGTGACGCGGAGCGGATAAGCCCTGAGGCGCCGGTGCCGGTGCTGAAGGTGACTCGGACCGATTATAGCTGTGGCGGAGCAGGCCTCGTGGCGGCCAACCTGTGCGCATTGGGCGGCGTTGCTTTGTGCGTAGGCGTCATTGGCAATGATGCAAACGGTGAGAAGCTCAAAGAGCTGCTTACGTCAAAGGGAGCCGATATCTCGGGCCTTATATCAGTACCGGACAGGCCTACGACGACCAAACAGCGTTTGATAGGTCTTGCCCAGCATCGTCATCAGCAGCAGTTGTTCAGGATGGACAGCGAATCAGTCGAGCCGCTTGCCGAGGAACATTACGCACGACTGGTCGAAATTTTTGAGGCGAAGCTGGAGCAGGTCGACGTTGTATGCCTTCAGGATTACAATAAAGGCGTTCTTACCGGCTCGTTTTGTCAGCAGGCAATACATTCAGCGGCAAAGGCAGGCAAAAAGATTCTGGTTGACCCTTCATACATCGGCGATTATACGAAGTACGCGGGTGCGACACTGATTACCCCAAACCGGCAGGAGGCCCGCCTCGAAGTCGGCTTTGAGATAAAAACAATTGAAGACGCCGCTAAAGCGGCTGAGCAGCTTGTGCAAAAACTGCAGCTTGAGGCCGTAGTCATAACATTAGACAAGGAGGGTGCATATCTCAAATCGCCGGAGTTTTCTGAGCACATACCGACGAGGCCTCGCAAAGTTTACGATGTTACGGGTGCGGGGGACACCGTTCTGGCGACGCTGGCTTTGATGTTGGCGGCCGGCTGCGATTACAGGACGGCCGTGCAGTTGTCGAACGTGGCAGGCGGGATTGAAGTGGAGAAATTCGGCGGCGCTACGGTGAGTGTCGAAGAAATAATCACCGAAATCGCATATCTCAGCCGCGGCAGCGAAGGCAAAGTCCGGTCGGTCGATTCGCTGATGGCGGAATTGAACTGGCGTCGCAAGCAAAACCAGAAAATTGTTTTTACGAACGGCTGCTTCGACGTTATCCACAGGGGACACATCGAATTCCTGAAATTCTGCAAGCAACAGGGCGACGTAGTGGTCATCGGCCTGAACAGCGACAAGTCCGTTAAGACCATTAAAGGGCAGGACAGGCCCATCCATAACCAGCTTGACAGGGCCGCGGTTCTGGCGGCGTTTGAGACCGTGGATTTCATTACCGTATTCGATGAGCCGGACCCGCTCAAACTGATTGAGAAGGTCAGACCCGACGTTCTGGTCAAAGGACAGGACTGGGAGAAAAAAGGTGTCATTGGAACAGATTTTGTTCAGTCATACGGCGGCAAAGTGGTCCTGGCTCCTCTCGTGGAGGGCAAAAGCTCGACATCGGTTATCGAAAAGATGAAATCATTGATTGCAAAGAATGTGCCCGCGAGGAAGTCGTGATAAAAAGGAATTTAGAAAACCAAATAGCCGAGATTATCGAGGCGCACAAAAAGGCGGTTGACCAGCTTAAGGCATCGCAGCTCGATACGGTCGTTGCTGCCGCCGAAGCGATAATCAAGGCACTGAAGAAAGGCGCAACGGTGTATATCTGCGGCAACGGCGGTTCCGCCGCCGACGCCCAGCACATTGCGGCTGAGCTGGTCAACAGGTTCGAATGCAATCGCAGGGCGCTGCCGGCGGTTGCTCTGACCAACGACAGCTCCGTCATAACTTCAATTGCCAATGACGCCTCTTATGATGACGTTTTTGCCAGGCAGGCGGAGGCCCTTGTCAGAAAAGGGGACGTCTTCTGGGCGTTATCGACAAGCGGCTCGTCGCCGAGTGTTCTCGCAGCCGCAAGGACGGCCGGACGCAAAGAGGCGCTGGTCCTTGCTTTTACCGGAAGAAAAAATAGTGCGCTCGAACGGCTGGCCGACATCTGTATGTGTGCGGACAACAAAACAACGGCCCGAAGTCAGGAAGTGCACCAGCTTGCTTATCATATAATCTGCAAACTTGTCGAGCAAAGTTTTGCGGATAAACTTGTATGAGCGAATTGAATTATGGCGAATAAGGCGATATTTTTGGACCGCGACAATACGTTAATCGAGGACCCCGGGTACATAAATGACCCCGACCAGGTGGCACTGCTCGAAGGAGTCCCCGAAGCGCTGAACGAACTTAGGGCAATGGGATATAAGCTTGTTGTCGTGTCGAACCAGTCCGCTGTGGCGCGTGGAATAGTTACGGAGGAGGTCCTGAGACGGATTCATAAACGCCTTGAACAATTACTGGCCGAAGAGGGAGCGTCTTTGGACCGCATTTACTACTGCCCGTTTCATCCGGAGGGTTCTATTCCCAAATACCGCAGGGACAGCGACCACAGAAAGCCCAATCCGGGGATGCTGCTCGATGCGGCAAAGGATATGGACATTGACCTGAAGGAATCGTGGATGGTCGGCAACAGCCCGAGCGATGTAGAGGCAGGCGCAAGGGCTGGATGCAGGACGATAATAGTTGACAGTCTGGCTCACGAGCAAAAGATTAGGCCGGGTGAGCGTGTCCCGGACTACAGGGCCGTAAACCTCAAAGAGGTCATAAACATTATCAAGATGCACGCCCGCTCGGCTCAGAAATTACCCGCTCCGGAGACGCTCACTCAGCCAGCTCCACAGCAAACGGAAGAGCCGCAACGACAAACTGAAGAACGGCAACAGGCCGAGTCACCGCAGCAATCCGAGCCGCAACAGCCGCCCGAGCCACAGCAGTCGCCTCCTAAACAAACAGGCGAACAACCGACGACGGAGAAAACGGAGGAATTACTAACGGAAATCCTGGAGCAACTCAAACATACACGGCGCAGCGGAATGTTTGCCGAATCGGAGTTTTCGATACTTCGCTTTATGGCAGGTGTAATCCAGACGGCCGTGCCGTTCTGCCTGTTAATAAGTATTTGGTTTTTGATGGGGCCCGGCCAAAAAACTGACCAGATTCTTATTTCCCTCGGTTTTGCTGCTGTCCTGCAGATAATGGCTCTTACTCTTTACATGATGCAGGGGCCGAAGTAAGTGGAAATCCACCGCAAAGAACGCGGAGACCGCAGAGAACAAAATCATCAATCCGACTTAGCTAATGCTGTGCCGGACAAGCCATCAATGAAAAGTGAACATAAGGACAACATACTGGTTTGGCTGCCTTCTCCTATGGGGGACGCTATTTTATGCGTGCCTGCTCTGCGGGCCGTCCGAAAGCGTTTTTGTTCTTCGAATATAACTTTTATCGGCAGCTCCGTCGTGCGCCAGATTCTGACGCCGACTGAACTCACGAACTGCTGGCTCGAACAGGACGACATCGGCGTGCCGGCCTTGGTAAAAATGTTACGGAAAAACAATTTCACACACGCGATTCTTTTTAAGAATTCCTTCGGCTCGGCCCTTGCCTGTTTTTTAGCAGGGATACCTGTTCGCGTAGGATACACCCGTGAAGGTCGTGGGCTTCTCTTGACCGAACGTCTGCATCCGCCTCGATTGTCGTCGGGTGATTATAAGCCGATTTCGATGGTCGATTATTACTTAGCCGTTGCATCGTGGCTGGGGGCCGATGTGCAGGACAGACACATCGAGCTGTCGGTCGAGCCGAAGGATATCGAGACGGTCAGGGCCAAGTTACCGCAGGTATTCAGCAGGCAAGGCCCCTTAGTGATTCTCGTGCCCGGCGCCGCGGCTGGGCCGAGCAAACGCTGGCCCGCGGAACGATTTGCAAAAGTCACTGACTGGTTAGTCGCTAATTACAATGCGACGGTTGTGCTGTCGGTTGCACCCAACGCAGTGGAAAAGCACATCGCAGAGCAAATTGTGAATACATCGTCTCATAAACCGCTCAACCTAAGCGATACGCCGGTCTCGCTTGGAGAGCTGAAGGCGCTTTACGCTGCTGCGGACCTGGTCATCGGCAACGACACGGGGCCGAGACACATAGCCGTCGCGTTTAAACGCAAAGTCATCACTCTTGTCGGCCCGAACGACCCAGCGTGGACGGACCCCGGCTACGATGATGAGGTTTTCATTAAAGGCCAGGCCCCCTGTGTGCCCTGCGACAAGCCGGTCTGCAAACAGACGTCGCATTTTTGTATGGAGGCAATCACCGTCGAAATGGTCTGCCAGGCGGCATCTCTCGTCCTTAGTCCCTCGTCGCTCGTCGCTCGATGCTCGAAGGACGAAGCACGGCGGGTGAAGGACGAAAAAACGGGATTCTTCGTTGACCCCGCTTATAAAACGGGACTTGAAAAACTGGGATTGTCCTCAATCGAGGCGGTCTTTTCATTTCAGGCGGGCAATAATCTGACAAAAAAGAACCTCGCCGGCTATCGCAGCAGAATTGAATTTCAGATTGATTCTCCCGCAACTACGCTTTTTATGAAACGCTATAACCACCCGCCAATACTTGTTCAGTTGAAAAACAGGCTGTCGGCGAAAAAACGGGTCAGTTGCGGCTTTGCGGAATTTGACGCAGCAAAAAAATTGGAAAAGATGGGCATAAACACTCCTCGTATGGTCGCCTGGGGACAGCGCCTCGGGAGATTCTTTGAAAAGCGCAGCTTCGCTATTATGGAAAAAGTTCCGCAGGGCGAATCGCTCGAAAGGCGCCTGCCTGAATATTTCGATGAATCTGCAACGCCGGAGAACCTGAAGATGCGTCGGTGGTTTATCAGGAATTTGGCGGCGTTTGTAAAAAAGTTTCACGATACGGGATATTGCCACCGCGACTTGTACTTTTCCCATATATTCAGGACCGCTGACGTGCAATTTTACTTAATAGACCTGGCACGAGTGTTCAAACCGACGATGTTCGACGCCAGATACCGTGTCAAAGACCTTGCCCAATTGAATTACTCGGCGCCGACCCGATATTTTTCGAGCACCGACCGGATGCGTTTCTATATTGAGTACACGGGCCGGCCCGCCTCGCCGAAGACCCTCGGCTTCGCTGAGAGGCGAGCGGCGAGTCGAGGCGGGCCGAAACTGACATCGCAGGATAAAACCTTCATTAAAAAGATAATTAAAAAAACCGGACGAATAGCCCGCCACGATTCGAAAAGGACCGGCTTTAGAGCTGCACTATGAAACCGAAAGTCGCTATCATAATCGAGCGTGCCGACGCGGCGCTTGGCGGGGCCGAACGTTCGATACTTGAGTTGGCGGAGGCGCTTGCCGCAATTGACATCGAGGTCCATATCCTCGCCGCCAAAGGCACCTCGGAATCAGGCAACTTTCATATTCTGTGTCCCGACCTGCCGGGCAGACGGACAAGGTATCGGGTTTTTGCTCAGTCATTGAGAAAGCATATAGCAGACAACCATTACGATATAATTCACAGCGTTCTGCCCTTCGACTTTGCGGATATTTATCAGCCGCGTGGCGGCACATACGCCGAGTCGATAATTCGTAACGCCTCCAGTTACTGCAACAAGTTCGCAGAATCGTGGAAAAGGGCAACAAGCTTCCTGAATCTGCGCAGGACTATGCTCCTGCAGGCCGAGAGGAAACTGTGCAGGATGCGAAACGGCCCTTTAATCATTGCCATTTCGCGATATGTAGCCGAGCAATTCAAAAGGCATTACGGGGTAGAGGCAGACCGAATCAACATTATCTCCAATGGCGTGAAAGTAAGCGAACCGGATAATGAAAAAACAGAGCGGTTACGAAAGCAAATCTTCTCTCAACTTGGCATAAAAAAAGCCGACAATCCGGTGCTTTTTCTTTTTGCGGCCAACAATTTCAGGTTGAAAGGTCTCGGCTGTTTGATAAAAGCTATGAAGCTGGTCTCGGAAAGGCATATTGCAAAGCAGGCCTTTCTGATAGTCGTCGGCTCGGACAAAACAGGCACTTACCAGCGGCTGGCAACAAAATTAAACATTGGGGACAGCGTGATGTTTTTGGGAGAGGTTGCCCGCATAACGGATGTTTTAGCGGTTGTGGACGCGGCTGTGCTGCCTACCTTTTACGACCCCTGCTCACGATTCATACTTGAGGCTCTGGCGGCGGCAAAACCTGTAATAACAACAAAGTTCAACGGCGCAAGTGAGCAATTCAGCGACAACCGGCACGGCAGGGTGATTGACAGGCCCGATGATATCGCGGGCCTTGCCGAGGCGCTAACGTATTTTACCGAGCCGGCGAATATTCAAAAGGCGTCACATGCGATTAAGCAGGACAATATCAGACAGCAGATTTCAATATCGCGCGTAGCGGGGCAACTGAAGGCGGTTTACAACGGGATAATGGACAAAAGGAGACGACAATGAGATTTGCCGTATTATTGCTCGGCGCATACCTGCTCGGCTCGGTGCCTTTCGGGCTTCTCATCGCCGCCGGCCACGGCATTGACCTTCGCAAAGTCGGCTCGGGCAATATCGGCGCGACCAACCTGGCCCGCGCTTTGGGCAAACGCTGGGCTTATATGTGCTTCGTGCTGGACCTGGCAAAGGGGCTTTTACCTACTGCGGCGGCGGGTTTCTGGCTGAGCGACGTATCGGGGGCAGCAGGGCTTTGGGCCTGGCTTGCCGTGGGCTGCGCCGCCGTCGTAGGGCATATCTTCCCAGTGTATCTGCGGTTCAAAGGCGGCAAAGGCGTCGCGACGAGCTTCGGAGTGGCCCTGGGGATTTGGCCTTATTATACGATTACCGCCGGTGTCGTGCTGCTTGTCTGGATTATCTTTGTGTTAATCTGGCGATTTGTGTCGCTTGCCTCTCTCGCTGCAGCTATCGCCTTTCCGGTAGTCCTGATTTTGGCGATTGCATTAGTTCCCAACTGGAAGGTAACGCAATTGTGGCCTTTGCTGATAGTGTCGGTCTGTATTCCAATTCTTGTCTTTATCCGCCATCGTGAGAACATAGTCCGATTGCTGATGGGCACTGAGAGCAAAGTTTTTCAAAAAACAGCCGCCCGCGACAGTTCGTGATTCGCAGACGGCCGAAGCGAGATTCCATCCTCGGCGAGGCAGTAACCAGCCATCCCTGGCCGGCCCCCCCAGTGGCAAACATGCCCCGGGTCGCTAAGCTTTTCAATTACCCTCCCCAGCCCCCCAGGCAAATTCAAGTTGCCTTCACGGTTTTCAACTAATGGTTTTATCGGCCTAAAGTCAGGGAAATCCCGATGGTCAATTGCTGAAAATAGACTTCGAAAAACTGCAATTTTCAGATAGGTAAATGTCTTATGGCAGTGTAAAGAAGTGGCACTTTTAGGCGCTGAAGCGATAAAATGGATAAATTGAGGCGTTTTGGTAAGCGCGCCTATGATTCGAGGGGCGTCAAGCCCTCGCGGATGGCATACTTGGTAAGCTCCGCCACACTGTGAATGCCAAGTTTATCCATAATATTACGCCTGTTGGATTCGACGGTCTTGGTGCTGACGTGAAGCTGCAGGGCAATCTGTTTTGTGCTCATGCCTTCGGTAAGAAGCTGGAGGACCTCCCGCTGGCGTTCAGTCAGGTCGGGCGCCTCCGGCTGGTATTTCTGCGACAGACGCTTGACATAATCATCAACGACGACGCCTGTTATCCTCGGACTGAGATAAATCCCCCCTTTTAGCAC
>CAYNVP010000122.1:0-7787 GCA_964400665.1 uncultured Pirellulales bacterium
AATACAGGCGGTTAAGTGAAGAAATAAACATATATATTGAGACAAAGAGGATTGATTTAATCTGCGGGATGTGCGCAAATATGCTGCAGGAAAGCTGCTATGAGCTGCATCCGGAAATGGGAGTATTGAAAAAGAGGATTGAATCGCTTGGAATCAGACCTGTGTGTCTGAATGGTAGTGGTTCGTCGATGTTTTGCATTATTAACGACAGGAACGAGGAAGGAGTAGACAATCGAGACAAGTTTGAGCAGGAACTGGATTGCAAAAGCTTTATTGTAAACAACAACAGTTGGTGAACAATTAGGTGAGGCACGACTATGGAAATCAGCGAAGTTAGAGTGAAGCTAATAGAGAACAAGGACGACAGGTTGAAGGCGTTTTGTTCAGCGACAATGGACAATGAGTTTGTGGTGCGAGATATAAAGATAATCGAGGGAACGAGCGGGTATTTTGTGGCAATGCCTTCAAGAAAGATGAGCGACCACTGCGAGAAGTGCGGCGGGAAGAACCATCTTCGGGCGAGGTTTTGCAACAACTGCGGGGCGGCGCTTCCGGATGACAGGGCGAGGAAGGATATGAAGGGCAGGATGAAGCTGCACGCGGACATCGCCCATCCGATTAACGCGGACTGCCGCAAGAAGATTCAGGACAAGGTGATAGCGGCATTCACGGAAGAGTTAGAGAAGTCGAAGCAGCCGGGGTATAAGCCAGTTGATATGGACGAGCCGGATGACGAGGTCCCGGAAGTAGTGACCTGAACGATTTTCTATTTATGATTTTCTATTTTTTATTTTTAGAACCTTAACCGTTGCCGGGAAGGTTTTTAAGTAGAAAATAATAAATAATAAATTGAAAATCAGAGAGCATCCCCGACAGGTAAGTCGGGGCTGACAGGCGGCCGAGCGCGGTGGGGCAAACTCGGCTGCTTTTTTTTAGACGTCCAAGTCGTCGAGGACTTTTTCGAGAGCAACATCCAGCCGTTCGTCAAGGTCGTATCTTCCTTCGGTGAGCTGCCTGCGGACACGAAGGACTTTTTGCTTTCGGTTATCCGGAAGCGAGGCAATTGTTTTGAGCACCTGGCCTATGGGAGTACTGTTCATATTGTCGAGGATTTGCTCCATAAGCAAATCATCGTCCGCGGTCAAGCCATCGAACGCGGATTCGACATGCTCACCGCAGGCAGGTTCGGAGTTTTGCCGCCCGCCATTAAACCAATCTTTGCGAATAGAATCTGACATCAGTGTTACCATTTCTATCAAGCTGCAGGCGAAAGAATCCATCTTTTCGACCGTAAGCCATTAACCACTATATCTTGTATGTCCCATAACTCCTTTCAGGGACCCAATGCTGCTTTACAGTGTTGTTATCGACAATGAATATGAAAAAACTTTAGCTAAGTTTGCTTTTCGCTTAACCATTTGTGATAACGAGAATTAGGTTGATTTTTGGGGGAAATTCGGGCTGCTAATACTGAAAATTGCTACAAAAAACCAAGAAAAGAACAAATTAATTCAAGCTAAATCCCAGCAACACCATAGGTGTTGGGCAAAAAACAAGCATACCATATATAGTGGATAGGTCGTTGAGACATAAAAATGAGTTTTGGCTGGGAGGGCGGCAGATATTTCCGGACCCGGCTACGCTTTCAGCTACGCCGAGGCAGGCCCTGCTTCGCTAAAGCTATGCAGGGCAGGCTGGTAAAAGATGCGTAGAAAAGGTAGAGTGTCCTGGAGAAAAATATGTGTGCGAGAAATAATATTGTGGCGCAAATCAGGGAAAAGATTGCTCGGATAGTTCAGGAGAGCCAGCAAGGGGTAATTCTGCAGCCGGGCGCGATAGGAGATTGTATCCTGACGCTGCCATTGGCGGAGTTTATGAAGGAGACAGTCTGCCGGGGCGGTGTTGACGTAATCGGGCATACGGAATATATCGGGATGCTCCCCGGGAGAAGCTGCATTGACGCGGTGAGGTCGATAGACGCAATGGATTTGCATCGGCTTTTTGCGAGGGAGGAGGAATTCGCTCTTGCGGACGGAGACCCGCTGATAATGTTTTTTGCGGACTATACGTGGATAGTGACTTTTCTGGGTGGCGCGAACAGCAACTTCGAGCAGAACCTGATATTCACGGCCAACTGCAGCCACAGTGCGGAGGTAATGACATTTTCGATGAAGCCGGAGGAAAAAGACAGCACTTCGGCAAAGCTCGGTTCGACAGAGCTCACCGCGGGCAGTGCAGGCAGGCACATCAGCGATTTCTACAGGGAGCAATTCATTACACAAAGCGGGTTATTTCCCGGGGAGCACAAACAGACAGTTAGTACACCTCTGATAAGGTCAACACAGGCGGACAGGAACAATGGCAGAAAGATACTGGATGAGGCCGGAGTTAGCCAAACGCTCAAGCCCGTAATCATTCATCCCGGAAGCGGAGGGATGCAAAAATGCTGGCATTTGGATAATTTTTTGTCGGTGGCGAGAATGCTGGCGAAGGAGGGTTCAGAAGTAGTATTTCTTTTGGGGCCTGCCGAGCAGGAACGACTCAGTAAATCAGCGACAGCTAAAATCGAAGAGGCAGCGAGAATACTTGCGAACCTGCCGCTGACGGACGTGCTTGCGGTTTTGAGCTGTTCGAGTGGTTACGTGGGCAACGACAGCGGGATAACGCATTTGGCAGCGGCATCGGGTGTCAAGACGGTAGCGGTGTTTGGTCCGACGGAGCCGGAGATTTACGGCCCTGTCGGTCCTGCGGTGACTGTCCTGCGAAGCCGGGAATTAAATTTTGCCGAGGCGGTCTCGAAGGAACTGCAGGAAGAGGCGGTAACTGCGTTGTTGGAGAATAAAACCCCCGAATAAATCCACCTTCGCTAAAGCTACGGCGAACCCCCTCAAAGGAATGCGAAGGCAGGCAAGCTGGGGGGCTAACCACTAAATCAACCGGCGGATTGACCGATTGGAGAAAGTTGTTATAATACCGGCTAACTATCGATGCATCAGGAAATGGAAACAAAATGAATCCTTAGGGCGGGGACTTCTGTGGAAGGTGGTTTTATGCCGACGAAAACATTAGGTGAATTGGCGGAATATGTTGGTGGGCGTGTACGAGGCGACGCAAACGTACAAATCCGTTCGGCGGCGACTTTGGGCAGGGCCGGCAAAGGCGATATCAGTTTCCTGACCAACGAGAAATACGAAAGGCAATTAGCGACGACCAGAGCAAGCGCTGTGATTGTGGGCAAGGATACGGTTACGACATCTGTGCCTCTTTTAATTGCGGAAGACCCTTATTACGCGTTTATGCAGATTATGGTTCTGCTTCACGGTCATCGCAAGCACAAGAAGGTCGGCATCAGCTCGCGGGCGATGATTTCCGACAGCGCGAAAGTCGGTGCCGACTGCCACATCCACGATTTTGCCACGATATCCGATGGGGCGAAAGTGGGCGACGGCTGCATAATCTACCCGTGCGCACATATCGGTGAGAACGTTCAAATTGGAAACGACTGCATTATATACCCGAACGTCACCATTTACGAGGGATGCCGGATAGGCAACCGTGTTATAATCAACGCTAACGCAACAATCGGCGAGGACGGTTTTGGTTTTGCCAGCCACAACGGCATGCACTACAAGATACCACAAATCGGCTGCGTGGTGATAGAGGACGACGTGGAGATAGGCGCCGGTTGCGGTATTGAGCGCGGGACGCTGAACGACACAATCATAGGCCAGGGCAGCAAGCTCGGCGATTTGGTTGCGATAGGTCACGGGACGAAAATCGGGCCTCACTGTCTGCTCGTGGCACAGGTAGGTGTTGCGGGGTCAACGACTATGGGGCATCACTGCATTGTGGGTGGTCAGGCAGGGATTGTAGGTCATATCGCTATCGGCAACAACGTCGCCATCGGGGCGCAGGCCGGCGTTATCAACAGCGTCGGCGACGGCAAGGTAGTGCTCGGCGCACCTGCGATAGATGCCAACCAGGGGAAGCGCGCATACGGAATGATACGGTACCTTCCTGAGATGCGGCAAAGCATCCGTGAACTTCGGGAGCAGGTTGAACGGCTTTTATCCGTCGAGGGGCAGGACAACAACCGGCCGGAAGAGCCGTAACGGACGGATGACAGAGGACGGAAGACCCTTGCCTGGCCTTGAAGCTACGCAGGGCAAGCAGAAGACAGAAGAAGTGGATTCATAAGGCGATATGGTTCAAGGCAATGTCGTGGGATTGATAGCTGGGGAGGGTCGGCTGCCTTTCGTAATAGCCGCCGGCGTGCGACGGTCGGGGCTGAAGGTTGTGTGTGTGGGTCTTGCGGGCAGCGTTGAGTTGGCTTTGGCTGGTGAGGTGGATGAATTTTACACAGTGCCTGTGGCGCGGCCGGGGAGGTGGATTGACAAGCTAAAAAAACACGGCGTGAGTCGTGCGATAATAGCAGGCGGGATTGCGAAGAAGCGGATTTTCACGCCGTGGCGAATCCTGTGGTATCTGCCGGACTGGCGGGCGGCGCGAATCTGGTACTGGCGGCTTCGCAAAAAGAACAAACAGAATGAAACGGTTTTGAGCGCGCTGGCGGACGAATTGGCCAGCGGTGGAATAATTTTGGAAGACTCGACGAAATACTGCAAAGAGCAGTTAGCGACGGAAGGGCCGATGACGGGAAGCAGGCCCGTCTTCGCCAAAGGGCTACGCCGTGGCAAGCCGGGCGGCGCGATTGCCGCTGATATTGAATTCGGCTGGCCGATTGTGAAGAAGATGGCGGAGATGGACATAGGTCAGGCGATAGCGGTCAAGGAGAGAGAGGTGATAGCGGTCGAGGCGATAGAGGGGACGGCGGAAATGATAGAACGTGCGGGCCGGCTGTGCAAAGCGGGCGGATGGACGCTGCTGAAGGCGGCGAAGGCGGGGCAGGATATGCGATTCGACGTGCCGTGCGTGGGGCCGGACACTATAAGGGCGCTTGCTAAAAACAGGGGCAAATGCCTTGTCCTCGAAGCAGGCAAGACAATAATCATCGACAAAGAAAAGACAATCGAAATTGCAAATGAACTGGGCGTAACGATTGTGGGGCGATGAATCCTTGGATGGTGATTTTAAGAAAATACGACAAGATGACTGTGTTTTTTATATCCGAAAGCAGTTTCTCAACAGTGGTTTTGTGCAAGTCCTCTTATCAGGCGAAGAAAAGCTGCGAGAGCGCTATAACCTGAAAATAATTCCGTCTTCGGAGTTTACCCGGATTTACAAGTTTTACATCAGCGTTGACGGCGTTGAGAGGGAAGTGTATCTGAAGCAATTTTTGCACAGGTCGACTCTGGACTGTATCAAGAGCATTTTCCGCGGCAGCCGGGCCAAACGTGCCCTTGAGGCGGAATTAATGCTGGCCAGGAACCATTTTGACGTCCCTGAAACTTTAGCCATTGGCGAGTATCGAAGCGGGTTTTTTCATACAAGAAGCTTTTTGATGACTTTCGAAGTAGAGGATTCGAAATCATTTTTTCAATATCTCTGTGAACTTCGAGAGCGTCTGACACAGGAGCAATCAGGGGACTGGCGAGAGATGACACGAACGTTTGGAAGAACCTTAGGGAGGATGCACGCCAACAATATTTTTCACGGCGACCTTCGGTTAAATAACGTTCTGCTCAGGCGGGAAGGGGGCAACTGGCGGTTCTTTTTTCTCGATAATGAGCGAACAAGGAAATTCAACAAGCTGCCCTTCAGATGTCGAGTCAAAAACCTTGTGCAGCTGAATATGGCGCCCTCCGGCATCGTGAGCAAAAGCGACCGAATGAGATTTTTCAGAGAATATCGTGCTGAGGCCGGTATAGGCAAAGAAGAAGGGAAAGCTTTAATAGTGACAATACTCAAGAAAACCAGCCGGCGGTTAGAGAAACGAATGAGAAGACACGAAAGTTAGGGAAAAAGTTCTCCGGCAAAGCGAGGGTATTTCTAACCGATTAATTCAGGGGACAATCGCTGTGAGTGAATATAAACAGTGTTTGCCCAGATAATCCGGCCAGAGGCGTCGTAGCCGGGCTTGAAGATGTCATATAATTCAAAGTTGTTCTGGCGAAGGAATGTGTCGATTTGGCTGTAAAGAGCGCCTCCCTCGTATGCCGGGTTGAACCAGATTTCCGTATATACCAAAAGCACAGAAGACCTCAGAACACGAATGGCGCCCTGAAGGGCCTTCAACTCCGCGGCCTGGATATCGAGCTTCATCAACTGGATAGGAATGTCGCCATTGCGTTTGGCCCACTGGTCGATTGTAACGACATCAACTTTAGTCAGATTTTTTACAGCTGCCCCGGCGGGACTGATTTCGCCGAGGCGTTTTGCCGGAGCAAAAAGCGATACATTTCCAGGCGACTGAGTCATATAAAGCTCAGCGGCGCCTTCACGGTCCGACAGAGCGGAGAAAAAGGGATGAAACCTCGAGTCCTTGTTTGCATACTGCAGCAGCGTTTCGCGATAAAGCGGGTTTGGTTCAAACGCGTAAACGTTCGCATCGGGGAATTTACGAAGCAATCTTTTTGATATATGACCATCGCTTGCTCCTGCGTCCAAGATGGCCATTACCTGTCGGTTTTTCAAAAGACGACCCATTACTTCATAAGCGTCATCAAGAGAAACCAGATTGTTGTTTTTGCCAAGTATTTTTTTCTTAATAAAAGAGCCAATCCTGTTCGACATACTGTTACCTTTTCGTATTGCTGTTATTTCAGATTATTTTCAATGCGGTTACGCATAACCGGCAAGGCATTTGCTGATAATTCCACAAAGACGTTTTCCTATGACGGAGACGTCGAACTTTTGCGCATATTGACGTCCCTGTAGTCCCATAGTTTGACGCAATTGAGGGTTTTTAACAAGCGTGGTTATTTTTTCAATCCACTGGTCAATATTCGCGGGCAGGAAGCCCGTAATATCTTCGCGTATATTTTCTCGATTTGTTCCCACGGGCGAGGCGACGACGGGCAGGCCGGAGGCGGAATACTCAAGGACTTTGAAACTGCACTTGCCCTGAGTGAAACGATTGTCGGGCAGAGGGGCAAGGCCGATGTCGCTTGTGACTAAATCAAGGGCTTTTGTCTGTTCGGACCATAGATGTTTTTCAACAGGCATATTGGGTAAACGTAAGAATTTGTCGCCTATTATTCTCAGGACAACATTAGAAAAACGCGAACCGACCACTTCAATTGCGGGAGTAATTTCTTCAAGATATTTCAAGGTATTTGCGCTGCCTATCCAGACAAGGCGGATTTTGTCGTCTGTTTTTGCAGGAGCAGTGACATTATAGTCGCTTACTTTAATGCCCAGCGGCAGGATTTCGACATTGCTGTTGAACTTACAGGCGTGTCGTGCGAGGTAAGAGCTGCCGACGATAACCATATCCGCCAGCCGGACGGTTCTTCGAAAAGCGATATGTCGCAGCCAGTCGTTGCGAGAGGGATTTTTTTCATCATACATCACAGCATCGTCGAAATTATAGATAATTTTTTTGCAATACCTGCGCAGCCAAAAAGCGTTAAGGGGATTCAACTTCTTTTTATGCAGAAAGACGCCATCGAAATTGCGTGCGGACTTAAAGAGTTTTCTGCGTGCCAGCAAGCCGGCGGGCAGGACGGCAATTTCGCAATCGATATTATTGTTTCGCAGGATATCGAGATAAACTTCGACTCGCTGTCTGAAACTTGCACGATGACGGTTATTTGTCAGGACGAGTAAATTCATTCGGCTATTCTTTCTGTTTCCTTCACAACAACATATTGTTATGACTTAGAGAT
>CAYNVP010000123.1:0-7640 GCA_964400665.1 uncultured Pirellulales bacterium
AATTTTTTCATTCACCTCAATGCTTCTTATTTTGCCTTCAGAATGTTTAAAAATTAGTTTTGGCCAATCTCCAGAGGTTCTTCTAGATAGAGATGCAAAGTATTTTACGAGATCAAATATAAATTCTCTAATTGCTAAATATATGCTGTCATTATAATTTATTTGAGATTTACTACTATTCCAAGGCATAATTTTAGCAGGTCCTTTAAGTGAAACAATAACACGAATTAATGAGATACTTGGATGTGCTTTACCTGCAACACCTTTAATAAAACCCACATTATGGTCTTTTTGTTCTTTAACTATTAATCTATTATTGCAATAAAAATAAACACCATATTCTCCACCTGCAGGACTTGATTCATTAGTTAAACCAGCTATTATGTTTACTACTACTTCGTTATCTTTTCCTTCGTTAATTTTGAGTTTATATTCCCTAGGTTCAAAACCAGGGGGATACGACCAATTATCAAACCTTTTTGGTTCAGCTTTTGTATTATTTACAATTATTTCAACATCATTTTCCTCCAAAAAGTTAGCATATATTTGACCTATATGTTTTAAAAGATCTGCTACTCTTTCTTCATTAATTTCAAATCTAAGTCTTTGGAGTTCAATTTGTGTGGTTTTTTCAGGTATAGAATCAATCAAATATACTGGAAGTTCCCAATCATCTATTTCTAACCAACTATCGTCAAATTCTACTAAATACGAATCTGAATTAGAAAATCTTGATTTTATTTTAACATCTCCTGCTAAGGCTACTACAGCTCTTTTTGATCCAACTCCAAAAACTCCTATTACCTCTTCAGATGAAAGAGTTGTTGATAAACCAGGAGATACAATGTATTTTAGTTCTTCTTTCTTAATCCCTCCAGCATTATCACTAACTATAATGTTTTGTTGTTTTAATTCTAATTTTATAACAATTACTAGTTTTTCTGCTCTTCCTTTTAATATCCAGATATCTAAAGCGTTATCAATTAGTTCACAAATAGCCTGATTAAAGTCATAATCATTGATCATTGCCTTAAAAATCTGCTTTGAAGGTATAGCATTTATGGTATCAACTTCTTTTTTCATACTCTCTTCCTTCTCTGTAGTACAATTAATCTTCTTTTCTATTAACTTAATAAAAGTTTCTTTGATTAGATATTGTACTATACTTTGATTAGATATTGTACTATACAGCTTAGAGGAAAGATTTTTATTTATTAATAATATAGTCCAGATGTTTAGCATCTAATGAAATATAAGATGTTATTTAAAGAAGAAGGGTGTTAAATTGACAGAAGGACGGTTGTTTTTCGAAGTCGATTCAAGAATTCTTTTTCAACTCGGAGAAAAGCTTGTTGCTGATCGATCTATTGCATTAGCTGAATTAATAAAGAACTCGTATGATGCAGATGCAACTAGAGTTACTGTTGAAATGTCTAATGTATCAAAAATAAATGGTAAAATAATTGTCACAGACAATGGTACAGGTATTTCATCTAAAAGATTCAGAGAAGTTTGGATGCTAATAGCAACAGATTTCAAAGAGAAGAATCCAATTTCCTCAATATATAAACGAAAGAAATCAGGAGAAAAAGGTATTGGAAGATTTGCATGTCGCAGATTAGCAAGTACAATTAAGATTGAAAGTGTTTCAATAAATGATGATAGATCAAAAGAAAAATTATTTGCAAAAATCGAATGGAATGATTTTTCTCCTGGTTCAAAAGTTACAGATATTCCAATTATTTACAAAGTAGAACAGATGAACAGAGATTCAGAAACATATACTAAAATAATACTTGAAAATGTGAAAGATAAATGGAAACAATCAGATATTAATAAGCTTTTAAGTGAACTATCATCATTAATCACACCTAAAACTTTTGAAGAAGAAATTAAAAAAACTAGAACTAGTCTTATTCAAAAGGAAGTATATGATCCAGGATTAACAATTGAATATATAATCCCAGAGTTTAGTTTGAAAGAAAAAGAAGTTGAAGAAAGTTTCTTTAAAAATGCTTGGGCGAAACTCACAGGAAGAATTGATATTGATGGGAATGTATTATATGAAATTCAAGTTATAAATAAAATTCTTAATAAACTGAAAAGAGATTATAAACTTACTACTAGATTTAAAAATTTTAGAAATGCTAATTTTATTATATATCTATTCTCATATCGTCCTGATTTATTTGGAAAATCTGAATGGAATCAAAGACAAACATCTAAAATTGTTAGGGAAAAAGGCGGTGTTAAGGTTTATGCAGATAAATTTCGAGTTTTTGGTTATGGAAAACCAGGAGATGATTGGCTTGATGTTGACGAAAATAGAGCTAGATCAGTTGTTAGTTTAAATAGTGAATTTGATCATATCATTGAATCAGATAAAAGACCTGGTTTACGACTTTTTCGAAATGATCAAATGTATGGTCACATCACTTTTAATAGAGAAACTAATCCTGAATTAGAAATTACAATAAATAGAGAAAGACTATTAGAAAACGATTCATTTAATGAATTGAAAAAATTTACAAGATTAGGTATAGAGTTTGCAACTATACTCTATTCAAATGAAATAAGCAAGGAAATTCTACTAAAAGAAAAGCAAAAAGAAGATCAGATAAAAGAAAGTGAAAATGAATTACAAAAAGCTAGAGAAAAAGCTATGACTATCGTAGAAGAACTTTCAAAAGAAGTGATGGATAAAAGGAATAAAGCAGCAAAAATCGAAAGTGAAACATTTTCAGAATTAGTAAAAATTCACGAGGAAAAAACAACTAAGAAAATGCAATATTTTAATCAAATAGCTGAAAATAATGATCTTGAAGCAAAAAAAATAGCTGGAGAGATAGAAAAAATAGAGTCTATTGAAAATAAATTAAAAAAAGAGCTTCAGGACGTAAGAGAAATCGCTGATGCTGAACGGAAAGACGCTTCGGATTTAGAGCTTAAGAAATTAAATATTTTGAGAGAATCAGATTTAAAACTTCTAAAAACAAAGGAAGAATTACTTGACACAAAGGAGGAAAAAATTGAAAAAGAATATATGATCCTTAGAACATTAGCTTCTACAGGTACAATAACATTTATTTTTCAACATGAACTAAGCAGGATAATTGATGATTTTGAAGATATGCTTAAGAAATATGAAAAACTCATTACAAATTTAGATGAAAGAAAAGCATCATACTATTCAGCAAATCTGAGTAACTATAAAGATAATATAGAAACAGTCAAAGAATTCGGAGAATTTCTAGGTCTATCTATTGGAAAAGAAAGCAGGATACTTAAGAAAGATTGGCCTCTTAAGCCTATTGCAGAAAAAGTAATAAAACCTTATAAGAATTTCTTCAAATCTAAAGCAGTAGATATAGAAATTGATATTCCTAAATCACTAAGATTAATCCCTATTTATAAATCAGAAATTGTTTCGATTTTATTTAATTTATTATCAAATGCTTATAAAGCTGTAAAAGGGCAAAAGATTCGTAGAATTAAAATAGAAGCTTATGAGAAAGAAAAAGAGCTATGTATTCGCTTTCTTGATACTGGTAAAGGACTCGAACAGGAAAAATGGGAAATAGTTTTTGATGCCTTTGAATCCTTTAGTGAACCTGATTGGAAGTTTGGTATTGGTACAGGTTTAGGATTGAAAATTACAAAAGATATTATAAAAACCTATAATGGAGATATTTTCTTTATTAAACCTCCAGAAGATTCATGGAAAACTTGTATTCAAATATCACTACCTTTGGAGGAATAACTGCTTGTCAACTTATCATATCATATATATTGATGATGAAGAAAAAGACAGAATCTATTACACTAATGAATTCGAAAATGATGAAGAAGATAACATTCTTAAAAAATTGTTCAAAATAACTTCTTTAGATACACCAAAAAACAAATCAGATATGGATTATATAAAAGATTTACAACCTGATATCCTCTTACTTGATTATGATTTAAGTTCTGTGGGTCAAGATAATAGTATTACTATTTTTTCTGGAGACAGTTTACCTGTAGAAATGAGAAGGATATTCCCAGAGATTCCTATCTGTTTATTTACCCGACGAAGCATTCTAGGTAATATTATTTTATTGTCTGATAATGTAAGGAAAACAATCGACGACGTGATATATAAAAATGAATTAGTGACAAATAAAGGAAATATAGAAGATTTATACATTCTTATAACTTGTTATAAAGTATTGAGAAACAATAAACCTCAAAATTTCAAAGAGCTAGCTCGATTATTAAAGAATCCTAATGAATTAAACTATGAAAAACTACTTTATTCAAATCCAAGGTTGTTTAGTAAAGAAAATCCACCATATCTCATTTTTAGAATATCTAAATGGATTCGAGAAATTGTAAAAAAATATCCTGGAATTCTTTATGATGATATCTACTGTTCTACATTTTTAGGAATAGATAAAGAATCCTTTAATGAAAATGAGGAAGTATGTAAACTTTTTGAATCTGCTAAATATAAAGGGATTTTCGCAGATTCAAAAATCAGATGGTGGAAATCTGAAATTCAAAAAATAGCTATAAATTTTATAGCTAATCAAAACCTCGATATAGGAGAGATAAGAAAAGATTTTCCTGTTGCTTGGAAAAGAAAAACAGGAAATTCTCTCAAAGAAACAAAATGCATTTTCAGCGGAAAAAAATATCCAGAATGGGTATGTTGTCTTTTAAACGAACCAGTACGATTGGAATATACTTTACCATATTTTATGGATAATAGACCTGATATTTTCGAAGAATCTAGAGTTTCATTTGAAGCTATAAGAATTTCAGAAGATTTTGATGAAGAATTAGTATATTTTATTGATCCTCAAGAATTAAGAGCTATTAAGAAAAGAAAAAAGGAGAAACTAATAGATGAATATTGAATACTTTAATATTTTAAGAAAGTTATTTTTAGTCAAAGAAATAAAGCAATTTATATCATCTGCGTCTATTACAAAAGTAACAAATGAATCTGAAAAATTATATCAACTATTCCGAATGAAAGAAGAAGAGCTTAAATATAAAAAATGGATTTTTAAAATTCCAAAGAACCAGCCTTTTCAAATAATTATTAAAAAACCAAATGGATTTGATAATATAGCTGATATTGATTGCTGTATTAAGGGAATAGGTTATAGAATCATAGAATCTTGTATAAAAGTGACGTTTTACAAGTTTCATCAAAATCTAAAACTACGTATAGAGTTAAAAGAAGAAGATAATAATAATGAACCTATGTATCATATTCATATAAACTGTCAAAAATACCCTCATTTATTCTTTTTACCATTCGATTTGATGCTAATATGTGAGAGTATTTTTTTAGATTTCTTATTCAAAGAAACAACAAAACTTAGAAAGATGAAAGAATGGAAAAAGATTATTAAAAGTAGCCAGTATTCATTCCTAAATACTTATCTTAATAATTGTGTGGGATTTTTAAATGATTCAAAAGATACCTTTTTGGAACTTATCTCACAACCATTAAATAATTCTCTGCATGAGTTAGAGTGTAATGACATTAACAAGGATTAAATCTCAACAATCACTAATAGATTATTCATCACAATTAACAAATGAATATGAAAAAAACTCTGAATTAGCTCATAGAAAGAAATTTGGCCAGTTTTTTACACATGAGAAAGTAGCTAAATTTATGGTTTCCTTCATCAAGATAGATTCAAATCTTAATTCTAAAGAACTTATTAATGTCCTAGACCCTGGGAGTGGTGTTGGAATTTTTGCGAGTGCAATACTAGAACATCTCTTCTTTAAAGGTATAAAGAAATCTATCAAATTCACACTTTATGAGATAGATAAGAATTTATTACCATACTTAGATGCAAATATGAAAGCTTGTAAAAAACGAGCAAATGAAAATGGATTCAAAATAGAATATAAGATCTTAAACAAAGATTTTATACAAACAAATACTTATATGCTTAACAATAGTGAAAACTATAATCCTTCATATGATTTAATAATTACAAATCCACCATATTTTAAAATAAACAGATCATCTCCTCATGTAAAGAATCTTACAACCTATATTAATAGATCAAATATATATCCTTTATTTATGGCTTTTTCAGCTAAAATGTTAAAAGAAAATGGTCAAATTATTGTCTTGACACCACGAAGTTATTGTTCAGGTTTCTACTTCAAACAATTTAGGAATTGGTTCTTAAATAGGATAAAACCAACTAACATACATATCTTTGAATCTAGAACGGCTCTATTCAAGAAATCAGGTGTTTTGCAAGAAAATGTAGTTCTTGTTGGTAAAAAGCAAAGTGAAAAATCTTGTTCTGTAAGTATCTCGCACAGTTATGGGATACCTGTTGGAGAGGTAGATATCAACGAATATAGCTATGATGATATAGTATTTAAGAAGAATGGTGATATGATTATCAGAATACCGTATCAAGATATACACCAGAAAATAGCTTCAAGTTTAGATGAACTAGAATATTGCTTTAATTCATTAGGATTCAAAGTTTCAACTGGACCTGTAGTACCATTTAGGGTAAAAGAATTTCTTATAGATGATAAAAGACTTCGAAAAGGATTTTCTCCTTTATTCTGGATGTACAATATTATTAATAGCGAAGTTATTTGGAACAATATAGAGCATGGAAAACCAACTCAAATTAAAATTACAGAGAAAACTAATAAAACATTAGTTAAAAACAAAGATTACATTATGATAAAACGTTTTAGTGCAAAAGAACAAACAAATAGGATATATGCAGGTATTTTTCAAAAAATACCTAATATAGAATTTATAGGGATTGAAAATCACGTTAATTTCATAGATAAACTTAAAGGTGATTTTCTCGAAAATGAGTTATTAGGTCTCGTATCCATTTTAAATTCAAAATTATATAATATTTACTTTCAGCTTATAAGCGGAACTACTCAAGTAAATGCCACAGAACTAAGAAATTTACCATTACCAAGTATGGAGAAAATACTCACAATAGGTTCTAAAACAAGAGAGTTAAAGATAAAAAACTCAAAAGAAAGAGAAAAAATCATTTCTAATACTCTAGAATTAGACAAATCTATCATAAAAAAATTAGAGGACATTTAATAAAAAAATAAGTTCTCAAAGAATTATTTTCATTATTACAAATGATAAAAAGAACAATATTTCTATTTTCTTCATTATTATAAGAAAGTAAATCTTCTTTAGTAATTAATCTAATCTCTATTTCTAAATTATAATAATAAATCTTTTTTATCATTAGAATAAGATATAAAATATAATGGATAATTCATTTGATATATGTACTGAATGGTTGATAGAAATTATTTCTGGAGGGAAAGAAAAACCTTTAGTTGAATTCAAATCAGATCTTAATTTCGTTTATAAAGAAGATAAAAACATAGAAAAAGAGTTTAGAGCAGAATTAATAAGAGACTTGATAGCTTTAGCCAACACCTCTTTAGTTTATAATAATAGAGCTTTTTTAATTATAGGTGTGTCTGATAATGGACAATTACACGGGATTGAAAGAAATTTTGACGATAGCGACTTTCAAGAATTTATTAATTCTAAAGTAACACCTTATATTAATTTTTTTTATACTGAAAAGCAACTCGAAGAAAAAAAGGTTGGGATT
>CAYNVP010000124.1:0-2560 GCA_964400665.1 uncultured Pirellulales bacterium
TCTGCAATCTGTGGCGAACGATATTGTCTATGGCTTCATTTATCATTTACCTTTAACCGAGTTTCCTACGTTATCGCTGGTTCGCACTGAAGTCACTATCGGCCCCACCTGCTTCTGAGCCTCGGCCATAATCTGTTCCTGTCGTTTGGCCGGGGTCAGATAGGTCTTGCTCTTCTCCTCGAAATATCCCGTCTCCTTCCAATAGCCGGTCGGGTCGAGAGGATCAGGAATGAAATCAAGTTCAAACCTTGAATGGCCGGTCAAAACGTCAATCAGCTTTTTCCCGTCAGCCATGAAGAGGTAATTGTGAAACTGCACGTCTTCGCCCGTAGTCCTATCTACACGCAGGCCAACTCCGGGGAAAAACTGATCGACCGTCGGTTTAATCACTATTCGCAACTCAGGAGACGAAATGCTCCTGAACATTGCCGATGCTGGCTTAGGCATAAAGCCTCCATTTTTGTTGTGGGGTCTCTCCATAGAAAGACCCCACATTGTTTCAGGTTCACGCTATCTGTCTGAGTCCACCGATCACCTCACATCGCCCGGCCGTCAGATTGTCAACTCCTTCCCATAGAACCAAAATCCTGTTACCAGGTTTGGCTACATAGATTGGAGCCGATGTCGGCCCATAGGTCGGGAAGGGATGTTCCGTCGCCGAGGTCAGCTCAAACTGACGTACCAACTGTTCCGTCCCCGCCCTGTCGTTACATTCGTATACCTGACAAAGCGGTGAACCATTGGTAGATGCAATCTGCCCGGTGAAGTAGTACAAACACGCCTGCGTACCCTCCATCGTAGTACCGGCCTTGTAGTTGGCGATACCACAACCCATTTGGAAGTCGTCCGAAGTGTCACAACTCACACCAACCGCAAGTTGAAGACAAGTTGTCTTTGACAAGGCATTCACGCCAACGGGGCTACCATCGAACAAACCATCCCTCAACACACAATGCCAACCCTGTGCGGAGTTAATTTCCTGCACAATCTTTCCCCACGTATCCCAGGTGGCAACCGCGATCACACCAGCAGAACCAACACGACTGTCTGCCGCCGAAGAACCAGCGGTGGTAATGGACAGAGTAATCGAAGTGTCGGCCGATACCGTTACGTGGGCATCCGTCACAGCAGTCCCACTTTCGGTAGGCTGACCATCGTGCCAGATGAAAATGGGATAGTCCAAGTCCATCGCTATTCCCATTCCGTAGTTGGGTTCAAACGGATTCAATCTAATTCACCTCCTTAGCCGGTGATCCCGGTGATAAGACCCCATTTCTTCTCTTCCCAGAACTCAAAACCAATCTCGGACTTGATCTGATCCTTGTAGTAATCGGGATCATCGTCAGTCTTGATGTTGGTCATCAGCCGGGTATCTCTGTTTTCTCCAGCGTGGATCAGCGGACGCATCTTCATAAAGTTCTTGATGGGCATGGGAACTATCAGCATCCATCCGCCAAGCTCGTTACCATCCAGCAACCTGTGCTGGGTGACGTGAGCGATTCCACCGGGAGTCCTAAACTTGGCAAAGTCCAGACCGAACATCTTCTCCTCGGAAGTCACCTGGTAGTTGCCGTAGCCCCATCCGTTCATTATGTCCACGACCAGCGGCGAAGCAAATACCATGTGGTCGCCATAATGATACTTCTGGACTTGCCGCATCACCTTGTGGAACTCCGGTCTGGTGAACATCCCACCCATCAAAATCTTGTTGGTAAGAACATGGCCGGTAGCTCCAGCCGAATGACGGATGTAAGCTCCATCGCTGTCATCGTCCACACTCGACCCGGTTCCACCAAAGAGTGCCAGCATCTCCAACTTGATCTTGTGCTCGATCATCTTGATCTTCTGTTGCCAGAGTCGGTCGTTGCCGTGATACATCTTAGTCGCAGCGGCAGTCTTCGTGACCGAACAGGTGTCCCTCATGATCTGGGTGTAGAAGGTTTTCAAGACTTCCAGTGCCATTCTGGAATTAGGCGCAGTGCCATTCTCTTCAAAAGCAGAAGGCAGAATATACGCCTCGTCACCGGCAACAACGGCAGCCGCCGTGGTTCCACCCTCACCCCTGGTGGCGGAACAAGTCAAAGTCCCGGCAGATTCCGCCGTAATCAGCGCAATCTCCTTGGTGCGGGGTATGAACAGACAGTCCTGTGCTACGAAGTAGTCACCCTCGGTTGCGCTAACCACGATGTCGGCATTGTAAGCAGCCGCAGCCGTGATAGTCACCTTCCGGGGCATAAGCTCCTGTTCGCGGTGGTAAAACGTAGGGTTATCCACAGGCAACTTGGCCGTCTGCGCGGTAATAGTCACCAACGGCGCAGCCGAAGGTTCCAAAAGCGCGATAGCCTCCGCCATGTGGATGACCTTGGACTGCGCCAAAACTTGGTCAACAGTCCTCAGTGCTCTGGTTGTAGGCAATTCAATCCCTCCTTAACGCTACCTTTCGAGTTCGATTAGTGTCTTTTGGTAGATTTTTTCCTCACTCTCCTCCTCGGACTTCTCACCCGTCACCACACCTTGCTTATCTACCGTCTCTCCTGCTTTGGTAGCTTGGGCTTCCTCG
>CAYNVP010000124.1:2660-7558 GCA_964400665.1 uncultured Pirellulales bacterium
CACCACACCTTGCTTATCTACCGTCTCTCCTGCTTTGGTAGCTTGGGCTTCCTCGCCTTCCTGCTTAACAACCTTCTTGGCTTCCTCCATCTTCTGGTCGATATTGAATCCATCCACCGCCCAGATTAGGGCTTCCTTAAGCGGCACCTTACCGCTTTTTATCAGCCGATCAAGTTCGTCTACTTGAGACTTAGTTTCCTTGCTCTTGTATCTCGAATACTGTTCCTCCAGGGCAGACTCAAGCTGTTGCCCCTGGACGAACTCGGAGATACCCTTCTTGATCTCAGACTGAATAAAGGTCGGAAGAATGGTTGGATCATTGATGGCCGCATCCAGAAGGTTCGTATCCTGAAGCTGAATCTTCTGCTGCAACTCCTTCGCCACCGCTTCAGGCTCGGTCTCCATGCGCTTGATCAAAATATCATGCTCCTGCTGCGTCCGGCGAAGCTGACCCAACTCCGTCCCCTGCTTGTTAAGCAGGACTTGAAGGTTGTCGTAAGCCTTCGCTACCTCTTTGCCATCGCCCTTAAACTGCTGGAGAATTTTGGCGATTCTCTTTTCATCCTCGGATTCCGCCGGAGGAGCTTCACTCTTCTCCTCTTTGGGTTTTTCCTCGGACTCCTTTTCGCCTTCCCCACCTTCCTTTTCGGGCTTGGCCTCTTCAGACTCTTCTTCCGTTTTCTCGATGGGAACACCCTGGGCGCGATCAGCACCCAAAACAGCATCGTTGACTGCTTTCTGTTCCTCTTCGCTCACGGTTCCCGCCGGGGCAGAAGCATCGTCTGTTTTTCCGTCTACCATTGTATCCACCTTTCTCGTTATCCCTCTTGGCCTTCGGACTCTTCCGAGTTCTCCTCCGGCTTCGGGGGGCGAATGTGGGATTCCAAATACTCTTTCATTTCAACAAATGTCGCTCTTCGATTCTGTGCACCCGCAAACCCCAAAGCATTGGTGGGGTCTGTGGTGTGCCATACTTCGTCTATTTCTTCGATTCTCAAATCACACCAATCCGTCAAGAAGCGCAATATCTTCCGAGCCGGATCGGTTATGTTAGCCGTGATCCTTCGGTTGATTTCATCCAATTCGGGGATGTTCATTTCATCCGACACGATTTCCTCCGTAGTCCTGGAAGGGAATACCCATCGTCTGGTTCTGCTCTTCACTCAAAGCTCTCGGCCCACCCTCCATCTCCGGCAACTGCTGCAACCCCTGCTCTTGCCCGCCTTGCTGAACCATAGAACCGGATTGCTGCATCTGGACAATTCTCTGATTGTGTTTCTCGATATGAGCCTCAAAGGGAATTCGGTTCTCCGGCGGATAATCGCCCGTGTCCATCGCCTGGGTATGGATGGCAATATGCTCCTGGTCATTGTCATAATTGCCGATCTCCAGCATGTGGCCAGCAGCCAAAAGTAAGTTCTCCATCTCTGGCGGCACACGGTAGTCGGTCTTGGAATTGTCCAACAGAAGCACTTCGGGGTTCTTGTCTCCCAATGCCGTCCACATACGCTTATGAAGTACCTTGAAGTCGGTTATCTGGGCAAGCTGGGGAACCTGAGCGGTAGTCTGCACCCCCTGTAAAAGCTGGCTGGTCGCCATGACTTTGTTGGCAAAGAACTTTGAACCAAGAGGTCGAACGTCGAAAGACCCCTTGAACAAGATGCCCTCTCGATCCGCCGTCCTGAACTCCACACCCTTGCGACCGAGTATCCTAAACTTGGCCGGGTCGGTCAAATTCAAAATCTCCTGGTTGTAATCCAGGTATACAATGTCGGCGATATTCTTTTCCTCGATGGAGGAGGCTATCTCTCCGATGCCCGTCTCCAGTCCAGCAGCAATCATACTGGCCTCGGTAGCCGTCCTGCGTCCGCCTATCCGGGCCACACCCTGAGCATTTTCCGAGATGTTGGTAAGCCGCTCCCCCATGTAAATCAGGAAGTTAATGCGGGGTTGAATTCCCGTAGTTATATCGGGTGGTCTGTCGCGCCACATAGCCTTGCTGGGATCACCAGCAGTGGTAAGAACCTTCCCATGCCAGAGCTTGATGTTTTTGTTTTCGACCTGGTGCAAAAGCTCCTTGGTAACAACCGTAATGGCCGCATTGATGGCATTGTTATTATCCATGCTGGCCCGGAAAAGATGGTTGATGTGAAGCTGCAAATGCTCGATCCCCTCCATCAATCCTATACCCTCCCACTGGTTGGGAGGCTGGATATAGGTTCCCTTGGTGAAAGGATAACCAGCCATGCGCTTCCTGCGAATCACCCACTTACGATTAGCAAGCACGACTAAGGCATCAGGCGTGTGGTAAGGCATCAATTCCACCTCGTCCGACTCAGCAGTGCCCTCTTGCATATCCCTGTTTATCTGTTTGGATTCGGTCTGCGCTTCCTTGCCCGGGTAGGAATTGGGTTCAATCTGGCTCAGTTTTTCCCAGATACCATTAGGATTATCCTTGGTCTTTTCCCTTCTTCTGAGAGCAGACAGGTTCGTATCCTTCAAGTAGATGAAGAAACGAGAATCATCAAAGTCTATGGCAGCGGGATCGGGATAGATGCGGAGAGTATCGAGGACATAAAATTCGGGCCGGTCAATCGCGTCGTTTTTCTGTTCCATCGTATATACCGGACGCGAGAACGGAAAACGCCAGTACGGCAGATTAATGAACTTCAAGGTCGACCTACGTTTCGGAACGTATCCGCGCTCCAGTCTCCAACCCATACCACCCACCACACAGTCATACATCAGGAGTTGGGGTAGAAACTGTTCGCGGAATAATTGCTTGAGGTTCATCTGCGACCGGCCCGAACGGTAGTAAAACAAGTCCTCATAAGCCTCCGCATGTTTTTCATCATCGACTTCGGTCGGCTCTATCGCCACGAACTTGTCTTGGGGGAAGAGTATCCGGCAGACCAGGGACAGCGCGGAATCAAACATAGCCCGCGCATAGGGCAGGTAAACGTGCGACCGTCCATCGGACTTGGCCTGGGGTGACTTGAGCTTGCTGATGGTGGGGACATCCTCTTTTTGGAAGTACATCTTGCGGTAACGCTTATTCCGCTCATTGACTGCATCCCGCCGATCTTGAGAAATCTTATAGTCGGCCAAGATCAAATCCCGAACTTCGTCATCCG
Source organism: uncultured Pirellulales bacterium (assembly GCA_964400665.1). Taxonomy (GTDB): domain Bacteria; phylum Planctomycetota; class Phycisphaerae; order Sedimentisphaerales; family Anaerobacaceae; genus Fen-1362. Next base: position 5,795 of record CAYNVP010000124.1, read on the forward strand.
GCAACTCTAAGATTCTGTCCCTGCTTCTGGAAACTTCGTCTTTCTTGGGCATGGCTAATCTTTCAAGTACACGGTTACACGTCCCCTGACTCCAGGGAACAACTCACCACGATTGTGATAGGTGGTTGACCATAAGCGGTAGACACAAATCAATCCGTTGTCTCCTGCACTGGTGGTATCCACATGCACCGGATCAAGAACGATGATAGTGCTGTCGAGTGTCGTGCGCGTCCAGGTATTGCCGCGTGGATCGGTGGGGAAACAAACAGTTACGGTATCACGCGGGCGCGGAGTAGTCACCGTAGAAACCGAACTGTCCAATGCGAAGGGATTGGACCAAAGAACAACATCCAGGCTATCATAGTGATGTAGAGTTGAATCTCCGAAGGCTATACCCAGGCGAATAGTGTCGGCATGTATGGTTTTGGTCGAATCCCAGTAGGCCACATTGAATTCCACGCTGTCTATTATGCCTGGGTTCTGAGCAGCCGCCATTGTGCCCATGCTCATAGCCACGGTACTATCCTTGTGTCCCACCCAAATAAACGAATCCCAATCCGCCTCATTCATCTGCGTCCAGAACAAACCGTCTGCATTGGCCGTGTACCAGTCTACAAGACTATCCCCCGCTGCGCTCCACAAGTTCGCGGCAGGCGCACCCGTGTAGGTGGTATCTGTGTAGAAGGCGGAATTGAAATACGGTCTGATCCGCAACCAGACACTTTTCTGGAAGAAGTAAGTGTTGGCATCGGCCAAATCCATCAGGGCGAACCACTCATGGGCCGTAGTCCCTAAGGTAGCGATGATAGATGGTATGGAATCGCTGGGTACAACTGCCCGCAGGGAGTCAAAATCCCCGTAGTACCCGGTGTAGATGTCAAAGAGAAGGGAATCGTTGTGCGTGGTATCCGCTTGAGTAACCGCTACCTCCACGTAGAGATATTTGTAGGGCGCAAGGTCGATACCCAGAATGTTGGGTATGCACACACTGTCCCCACCCGAAGAGACATCCTGAACCTCAAGCCCCGGCACCCAGAAGGTATCGGTAGGATCGGTTATTGGCCCAAACCACCAACTGTTGACATAGTAGTTGGCGCCATTTTCCGAATAGGGTCGCTCGGCAAAGACGGGGAGGGCCAACGCCATCACCGCCAGGAACAAAAGCAACTTTTTCAACTTGAACCTCCTTCTACAAAAAAAGCCCCGCCGACCTTTTTTGGCCGAGCGGGGCTATGAGTGTTTCATTCACCCGTTACATTTCGTGGCTTTCGTGTGTTTAGGTCATTTTATCTTCTCCATCTCCTTCAGTGCTACACCAATTTCATCCATTCTGGTTTGCATCCGGCTGGCTATCTTAGATAGTGCCTCGTGATATTCGGCAAGTTCAGGCTGACGACGATTAAAAACCATAACATGAAATTTGAACAGCCAGGGTTTACCTTTCAATTCCTCCGGCAGAAAAGGGTCTCCCATTCCTGCGGGAAGTTCAAACCGCAAAATAGCATTAAGATTGCCATTACCAGTACTTCTAAAAAAAGATAATCCGGGTTTCTGCATTTGATTCACTTTATCTTCTCTATTCTTTTCCCTAATAATTGGGACTCTTTCATATTCTATTTCATCTCGCACAAAAATCGTGAGTTTTTTTCCAATCTCATAATCAACCGGGATCATCCATCCCCCAGACTTCTTTAGAATATCAAGAAGTTCTTGCGTTACCACAACATCAAAGGGACGATCCAAAAATTCCCGCACCTTCACTTT
>CAYNVP010000125.1:0-7503 GCA_964400665.1 uncultured Pirellulales bacterium
GAAGGCTTCAGGCGACAACATAATAATGAGTTCAGGCAATTTTTGCATATGGCACTCGGCAGTTGTGCCGAACTGGAGACGCAGGTGACAATAGCCAGGGAACTCGATTATATGAAGAAGCAAATGGAATTTATTTTGCTTGAGAAGTCCGACCATATATGCCGTATGATTCGCAACCTAATTAAAAAACTCTAACCCGGCAACGCAGTACGCGGTACTCAGGACGCAGAACGAGATTATGGCGAAAAGAGATTACTACGAGGTCTTGGGGGTTGCAAAGAACGCCTCGCCGGACGAGATAAAACGCGCGTATCGGCGGATGGCGATAAAATATCACCCGGACAAGAATCCCGACAACAAGAAAGAAGCCGAAACCAAGTTCAAGGAGTGCGCTGAGGCATACGAGGTTCTCAGCGACCCTGAGAAACGAAAACGCTACGACCAGTTCGGCCACGATGGGCTTCGAGGCGTCAGTATGCGGGACTACTCGCATATGCGCTGGCAGGATATCTCCAGCATCTTCGAGGACATATTCGGATTCGGGGACCTCGGGGACCTTTTCGGTGTGGGGGGCCGCGGTCGCAGAGGGGCAAGACGCGGGCCTGCACGTGGTTACGATTTAGAGACAATGGTCGAGCTGTCGCTGAAGGAGGTGGCCAAAGGCACGGAGAAGACGATAGAATTCACCCGCCAGGACGTGTGCGGTGAGTGTGGCGGAACAGGCAGCGCCAAGGGGACAAGGCCCGGAGCGTGCCCGACCTGCGGCGGCAGCGGCCAGGTGGCGAGAGGCGGCGGATTTTTCCAGATGGTATCGACGTGCCCGCAGTGCCGGGGGGCCGGAGAAGTAATTACCAATCCCTGCAAACAATGTGGTGGCAGCGGCCGAGTGCCGAAAAAACGGGTCGTCAGCGTCAAAATACCGGCGGGGGTTCACGAAGGCCAGGGCGTGCGCGTGGCGGAGGAAGGCGAGCCGGGGCGAAACGGCGGGCCGAGAGGCAATTTATACTGCTATGTGAGAATAAAGCCCCACGAGTTTCTCGAGCGGGATGGTTCCGACCTGATTGCGGTTGTGCCCATAAGCTTTACGCAGGCGGCTTTGGGCGCGTCAATTGAAGTGCCCAGCTTGGACGGGATGAAGGAGCTGAAAATTCCCGCAGGGACACAGCACGGCAGCGTATTCAGGATAAGAGGACAGGGCCTGCCTGATTTGCGAACCCGACGGACGGGTGACGAGCTTGTGCAGATAATGGTTGAGATACCGACAAAGCTCAACTCCAAACAGGAAGAGCTGCTGAGAGAATTCGCCAGGACCGAGAATAAGAGCGTGTTTCCGAGGGCGAGCGGTTTTGTTGACCGGCTGAAAAAGTATTTTGGCGGTAAATGAATATGTTTCCGAGAAAGAAAGAAAACGAAAGACCGAAGACGGAAGACAGAGGACAGAAGACGGAAGAGTTGCAAAAGCAGATAGAGGATTTGCAGAAGGAGAAGGATGAAATATTTGCCAAGTTGCAGCGGGTGGCGGCGGATTACGATAATTTCCAGAAACGCTCGGCAAAGCAGATAACAGACAGCGTTGCATACGAGAAGGAAAAGATAATAAAAGCATTGCTTCCGGCGCTGGATAATTTTGAGCATGCTCTGGCAAATTCCGAAGGCATCGCCGACGCAGAGGCGATATTGAAGGGTGTGCGCATAGTTTACGACCATATACTCGATGCGTTAAGGGCGCAGGGAGTGGAGCAGATAGAAGCGGCCGGCGAGAGGTTTGACCCGGCGATGCACGAGGCGATTGTGCAGCAGTCCGACGAGAGTAGAGAAGATAGCGTGGTCTTGGAAGAGCTGCAAAAGGGCTACAAGCTCAACGGCCGGGTGATTCGGGCCAGCAGAGTCGTTGTCAACAAGGCGCCTGCCGCCGAAGCAGAACTTCCGGCCGATGATGATGAGACAAGGGATACGCAGTAGTTGTGCCTACATACGAATACAAATGTGACAATTGCGGACACCGCTTCGAGCGGCTTCAAAGTATAACTGCAAAGGCATTACGCAAGTGCCCCAAATGCGGCAGGCCTGACTTGAAACGGCTCATCGGGACAGGGGCGGCCGTATTGTTTAAGGGTTCCGGCTTTTACGCGACCGATTACAGAAGCGAAAACTATAAGGAATCGGCGAAAAAAGAAAAGCCGGAAAAAAGCAAAGAGACAAAAGAAAAGACAGCAACGCCGGCTAAATCAGACAATAAAAGCACAAGCGAAACAAAAAAGACAACAAACAAAGGCAAATCAGGCAGTTAATCTGCGGTAAACGTCTTCGATTGTATCAATCATTGTGTCGGGGGCGAATCTGGCTTTGACGCTTTCACGGCCCTGTGTCCCGAGTTTTTCACGCAGATTTCTGTCATTAATCAATTCCGCACAGGCGGCAGTCAGTTGTTCGACGTTTTTGGCTTCGATTAATCGGCCCGTGTTCTCATCGACTACTTCTTTTGCTCCGTCAACGTCGAAAGATACGACTGGTCTGCCGGCAAGCATTGCCTGTGGCAGCGTCCGCGCGAGACCTTCACGAAGCGAGCAGTGAACAAGGATGTCCGAGGCCTGTATCACCTGCGCCATCATCTTCGGAGGCAGCAATCCCGTGAATCTGAAGCGATGACCAAGGCCGAGGTCGTGAACCTGCTTTTTGTATTTGTCCCCCAGTATCCCGTCGCCGACGAAAAGCCAGATTACGTTTGGGAATCGCTCAGCCAGCGCCTTTGCTGATTCGATTATGAATTCGTGCCCCTTGAGGTGAAACAGCCGCGCGATAGTAACGAGGACTACGGCGTCGGGCAGAATAGCATATTTATGGCGGAACTGGTCTATCTGCTCGGAGGGAACGGGTTTTAGGAAATCATCTTCTTCGATGGCGGAGTAGGCGGTGGTGAATTTGTCGGGCGAACCGATACCGGCGGCCAGCGCCTGATTTGTCATTGCGTCGGCCACGCTTATAAAGGCGTCGGTTCGCCTTGCCGCGGCCTTTTCGACGGCGATATAAAACTTATTTAGTAGCGAGTTTTGATATGGATGAAAGGCAAGGCCGTGTATTGTATGGACAACGGCCGGTTTGGAGAAGCCTTGGGATGAACCTTTGAGCTTTCGGCGCAGGGCATGGGCGGCGAATCGGCCTAATATGCCCGCCTTGGCCGAGTGGGTGTGGACTATATCGGGTTTGAGATGCTTGAGCAGGTCCTTAATTGCGACGTATGCGGGGATGTCGTAATGCGGATTTATCTGCCTGCGGAGGTTATCGAAAATAACAAATTTAAACGATTGATTTTCGGCCTGCTCATACAGGTCGCCTTCGGGACCAAGCGCCGGGCCTGTAACAAGCGTAACATCGTGGCCTCGCTCAGCCAGAAGCTTACACGTTATTAACGTGTTCTCCTGCGCCCCGCCAAGAATCAAACGTGTTATTATGTGAACGATTTTCAATATTTTATCCACATCAGGCAGAGGCCTTCGGCTGGCGCGATGGGACCTGCGGCCCTGCGGTCTTTGGCCTCAAGAATTTCGGTAATCTTTTCCGGTTTCATCCTGCCGACGCCCACTTCGACAAGGGTCCCGACGATATTTCTGACCATATTATAAAGGAAACGGTCGCCTTCGACATCCACATAAATCCAGTCCTTTTCGCCGTATGTATTGCGTCGGGCGTATTGCGTATTTTCTTCGCACGACGCATCGCGCTCAACACACGATGAATAAACCTCACAGCGGAGGATTGTGCGAACGCTGTCGGCGCGGTGGTCGTCGGCGGCGGCAAAGGATTTGAAATCCTTTTGACCAACCAGCAGCTTTGCCGCCCCATTCATAAAGTCGATATCGAGTTTTTCGGGCAGATGCCAGCACTGATGAACGAAGACGGGCCTGGCCCGGCCCGTGAAAATCGAATACCGGTAGAGCTTGCATTTGGCGTCGCCGATAACATTGAAGCCCATAGGGACCTCGACTGCCTCGGTGACGGCGATGTCGGCGGGAAGGCGGTCGGTTATGGCCTTGACGAAATTTTCGGTGGGGATGGGGGAATCAATTTGGATAAGGGCCGCCTGGCCCACGGCGCTTACGCCGGCGTCGGTCCTCGATGCGGCGGTAACGTTGGTGCGCCAGCCGAGAAGGTTACTGACGGCGTTGATAAGCTCGCCCTGAATAGTCCTTTTGCCGGGCTGGATTTGCCAGCCGTGGTAGCTGGTCCCATCGTATGTGATTGTCAGTTTTATATTACGCAGAGACATCGTCAAAATGAAAAGCCCCCAGGACAATCCTGAGGGCTTTCGATTATTTTCCTCGTTACAACAGTTTTTCAGCTATTTGAATCGCGTTGAGCGCCGCTCCTTTTCTAAGCTGGTCGCCCACTACCCACATATTAATGCCACGATTTTCCGGAATGGAGAGGTCCTGTCTGATTCTGCCGACGAGTATGTCGTCTTTGCCGGTGGCGTCGATGGGCATCGGGAAGCGGTTGTGCTCGCGGTCGTCGAGAACCGAGACGCCCGGGGCGTCTTCTAACAAATTCCGAACCTCATCAGGGGTAATCGGCTCGGTGAATTCGAGATTGATGCTCTCGCTGTGCGCACGCAATACTGCGACCCTGATGCAGGTCGCGGTGACGGCGATGTCGGGACAGTCGAAAATTTTCCTGGTCTCGTTGACCATTTTGACCTCTTCAAGGTTGTAGCCGGTGGCGTCAAGCGTTGAGTTGTGGCTGAACACGTTGAAGGCAAGCTGGTAAGGCAGAACCTTTATCGTCGGTTTCTTGCCCGCCAGGATTTCACGTGACTGCTGCTCCAGTTCGAGCATCGCCGACATACCGGCGCCCGAAGCGGCCTGATAGGTGCTCACGACCATCCGTTTGACGGGGTTTGCCTTGTGCAGCGGCCAGACGGGGACGATGCCGACGATAGTTGAGCAGTTCGGGTTTGCGATTATCCCCTTGTGTTCCTTGATTTTCTGTGGATTGATTTCCGGGATGACTAAGGGGACATTCGGGTCCATTCTAAAGGCAGACGAATTGTCAACGACAACGGCGCCGGATTTTACCGCGGCCGGCGCAAAGGTCCTGCTGCGGTCGGCGCCTGCGCTGAACAGTGCGATGTTGACGCGGTCAAAACTTTTTTCGCTCAATTGCTCAACGATGTATTCCTTGCCTTTGAACTGGATTGACTTGCCTGCTGACCGGCTGCTGGCCAAAACCTTAAGCGAATCGAAGGGAAATTCCCTTTCCTCGAGGATTTTGAGAAATTCCTGACCTACCGCGCCGGTGACGCCTGCGATTGCGACATTACAACCCATACTTAATACTCCTTAAAGAACCACGAACGAAGTCCGAACGAATCCGATATTGTAATAATGTTATTAGCGGAATGCAAGGGAAAATGACCGCAGATTTAGCGTGCCGGATGAACCAGGAAATCGGCGTAGAGTCGTTTCTCGGAGGGGCAGATGCAGGTTGCGTGGAGAATGTAATTGCCTGCGGATAATTTCTGAACAGGCAGAGAAAACAGATATGCCCGCAGGAAATCCTGCCAGTGGTTATTGTTGAGGGCGGGGTCCGTTATCGCGATATCGGGCCAGATGGTAAGGCGCTTGCCTTTCGGGTCGGTGGAGCGCTGGACGTGCTCGAACAATTCGAAGCGAAAAATCGCCGGTGCCTTTATCTGGGAGTCGAAGGAGTCAAGCAGGCAGATGTAGACGTTGAGCGTGGAGTCGCGTGAAGAGTCCTGCGCCTGGGCGAGAGTGGTCAGGGGGAGGATATCTATGCGGGCTGGACCATAGCGTTCGCACGGTGCGATGTCGGGTCGGGCAAAGTCAAAGGGAAAGCCCGAGTCGGAGGGTGAATCACTGCAGCCGGTAAACATCGCCATCGCGAAGATGAAAAGCAGCTTCGACGTAATAGTCACAGCTCTCATATTTAGTATTTCGGCGAGGGTTTCTGGTTTAGTTGAATGAAAAAGGATAGTTCGATACTCAATTTTCACCGCGGCAAGGCATTATAAGTCATCATCGAGTATGTGGCCGAGGCGATATTTCTTGGTGCGCAGGTAGTTGATGTTATGTGGGCCGGGAACGGCCCGAAGCGGAATTTGCTCGACTACTTTGATGCCGTAAACTTCGAGTCGGCTGATTTTCTTCGGATTGTTGGTGAGGATTTTGATTTGTTTGAGACCGAGGTCCAGCAGGATTTGGGCGCCGATGCCGTAGTCCCGCCTGTCGGGCCGCAGACCAAGTTTGATGTTTGCGTCAACCGTATCGAGGCCCTGTTCCTGCAGCTTGTAGGCGATGAGCTTGTTCTTGAGCCCGATGCCCCTGCCTTCCTGGCGAAGGTAAACCAGCGCACCCTTCCCGGCCTGCTCTATCATCTTCATTGCGGTAATAAGCTGGTAGCCGCATTCGCATCTTTGGGAGTGGAAAAGGTCGCCGGTCATACACTCGGAATGAACGCGGACAAGTACCGGCTCGGAATGCTCGATGGGTTTTCCATCTTCGTCGAGGTCGCCGACCCCGCCCTTGCACAGCGCCAGGTGCGGCTCCGGACTGGAGGCGGATTCATAGCCGATGAGTTTGAACTCGCCGTAGTCGGTGGGCAGATGAACAACTTCGACGCGCCTGACCTGGCTTTCGCGCTGAAGGCGGTGCTCGATTAGCCGGGCGATGGACGTGATTTTGAGATTGTGCCTTTGGCAAAAGTCCAGTAGTTGCGGCACACGGGCCATCGAGCCGTCGTCGTTCATAATTTCGCAAATCACCGCGGCGGGTTTGAGACCCGCGATTTTCATAAGGTCGATGGCGCCTTCGGTTTGCCCTGCGCGCACCAGCACTCCGCCTTCGCGCGCACGAAGCGGGAAGATGTGTCCCGGCCGGGCGAAGTCGGATGGCTTGGCATTGTCGGCGATGGCGGCCTGAATCGTATGAGCGCGGTCGGCAGCGCTAATCCCGGTGGAAATTCCCTGTGTGGCGTCAATGGAAACAGTGAAGGCGGTATTAAAACGCGCTGTGTTGTCGAGAACCTGCGGGTGAAGAGCCAAAGCATCGCATTTTTCGCCCGACAGCGGCAGGCAGATAAGCCCCCGGCCGAATTTGGCCATAAAATTGATGGCCTCAGCCGTTACCTTTTCCGCGGCGCAAACGAGGTCGCCTTCGTTTTCACGGTCTTCGTCATCGACCAGAACTATCATTTTGCCCGCTCGAAGGTCATCGAGCACGTCAGCTGCCTGGCTGAACTGTATTGGCATAAGATAAGAATTAACAGTAATGACCCGCAAGGTCAAGGGTGAGAGGCGTTGCCGAGGTAATTATGGATGGCTGACGCCGCTTTTTTCCCGTCGCCCATCGCGAGGATGACGGTCGCCGAACCACGCACGATGTCGCCGCCGGCAAACACACCGGGGATACTGGTCTGAAGGTTTTCGCCCACTTCGATATATCCCCATTTATTGAGTTTCAGCCCCGGCGTGGTTTTCGTCAGCAGCGG
>CAYNVP010000126.1:0-7475 GCA_964400665.1 uncultured Pirellulales bacterium
AGCCGCAGTGCACAACAACCTTGTCGTACTTCGGATGTATGTCTTTCTTCATATTACCTGGTCTCCGGAATATATCAAACACGGTATTATACAGGGGCGTAGAAATAATATCAAGGGTATATTTGAGTGTTTTGAAGGATGGATTTAACAAGCTATTAAATGCGATTTCCGGCTGGGATCGGACTTTTTGGGACGACCATTATTATAAAGTCCCATAAAGTGTGCTGATAATATAGTGGCAGTTTTCCCCCCATTCAAAAAATCTTTGAAGCCAAACCGGCTTATAAACGATGATTTTGTTGTAGGTGTGTTTTTGTAACCGGCCGGCAGGCAAGTGGAGACGAGGCAATGAGAATTCGATACGTTGTATCAACGATGGTTTTTTGGGGCCATCAAAACCGGCTCTCATTAGAGCAGGAGTGTGAACTGCTACGGACGCTGGGGTTCGGAGTGGAGCTTTGGCCCAATATGGGTGGGTTGGAGTGCCGCTATGACAGGCGCAACTGGCCTCGGCTCGCGGCGGCCACGGAGGGGATGCTGGTTTCGATGCGCTCCCGCAATGATAATCCCTCCCCAGAGCAGTGGGCCGAGCAAATCGAATGCGCAAAGCTGCTGAAGGCCAATATCGTCGCGGACCTGCAGAGCTTGCGAATTAAGGGTAGAAACACCGACAACGGCGATTACGCCGGCGAAATTGTCAGGATGGCACAGGACGAGGGAGTCAAGCTGTGCCTGGAGACGGGGCCGTTTGATGTGCTTAAGGAAATCGGCAGTAAGCTCGATTCGGTCTGGTACTGCCTCGATACCGGCTATGCCAGCTGCGACCCCGAGCACCGATTCACCGATTATGTCGATGCCCTGGCGGACAGATTGACGTATCTGCATCTTAGCGAAAGCTGCGGGCGCTGCGATGACCATATGCCCCTCGCCTGCTCCGACGGAGTAGCCCGCAGCGATTGGGATTATCTGCTCAAAACCCTGAACAAGTTCGACAACAAGGTTATCGGCTCACTTGAAATGAATCCCTGCACGCCGGTTGAAATGATACGCCGGTCGAGCAACTTCCTTTTTGATGAGCTGAAATGGCCCAATCGACCGAAAAAACCGGCCGAAAAGAAATAAGTCGTTTCCCGGCCGAACTAAAACTTTTCCGCTTGAATCCCGCCAGAACCGATTACCCGCAACATCGCCGCATTTCCAAAATAGCCACACCTATGCGGCTGCACCAAAGAAACTGTTGACAGTAACCGCCAATTGCTGATGATAATCGGCAAGCTCGAACCGAAAATCCTTTGGAGGTATAGAGTATGAGAACGATTTTGGCGTGTTTGTTGGCAGGCGCGGCGTTTGTCAGTGGCTGTGCGACGGCAACGGGCGAAAGCCAGGGCAGGATGGGTTACGATTTCAGCAAATTAGAGAAAGTAGCCATAGTCGATGTTACCGGTGCGGTAATGGGCGACGCGGCAAAAAACCAGATTGGCGACTTCTTCGTATTGGAGCTGTTGAAGAAAGGTTACGCGCCGGTTGAAAGGGCCCAGGTTCAGGCACTTCTGAAGGAGCAGAAATTTCAGACCTCCGATATGACCTCTACCGAAGACGCTGCCCAGGCCGGGCGAATCTTGAACGTTCCCGCGGTGTTGCTTGTCAGTATCCCGGATTACAAAGACGAGATGTCGATAACGGCCAAGATGGTCAGCGTAGAGGATGGCGCTATCCTGTGGCAGGGGACGGGCTACGGCAGGCAGGGTAAACTTCTTGCGACAATTTTCGGCGCCGCGGCGGGCGCCGGAGCCGGCGCAGCCGGCGGGCACGCTGTAGGGAACAGGGACGGTGCGGTTCTCGGCGGAATCGCAGGTGCAGTCCTTGGCGGCGTTGCGGGACAGGCATTGACACCCCAGCAGGCCGAGCAGGTTCAGAAGGTCGTAAAAGAGATATGCAAGCAGATGCCTTCGAAGGTCACCGCCGGCAAGTAAGGACTTTGTGGCTTTAAGGCAGCCAGACCGTGGCGAAAGCCCCAAGAATACTGCTCGTCAATCCGCCGATATACGATTTTGCCGCCTATGATTTCTGGGTGAAGCCATACGGCCTTTTGAGCGTTGCCGGATACCTTCACGGCAAGGCCGAGTTTTCGCTGTTCGATTATTTAGACCGGCTGCACCCATTCTATTCAGGCCTCAAAGAGTTTCAAAGCGACCAGTGGGGGCGGGGCAGATTCTATTGCGAGAAAATTCCCAGCCCCTGTTGCTTTAAGGACATACCGCGTCATTTCAGACGTTTCGGCCTGCCGCGACAGCTTTTTCGCGATTTTCTTGACCAACATACCGATTACGACTTTGTCCTTGTCAATACAGTGATGACTTATTGGTACCTGGGCGTTCAGGAAGTAATTGAGGATATCCGTCAAGCGATTCCCAAAGCAAAAATAATACTCGGCGGCAACTATGTAACGCTGTGTCTAAGCCACGCTGAAAAACTGGGTGCGGATTTGCTGGTAGAAGCAAACAACCTGAAGCCGCTCTGGGATTTCGCAGGTCTTGAGCCGGATTTGAGTCAGCCGGGACTTTGGGAGGCATACAGCAAGTTAAACGTCGGTATATTAAAGCTGAGCGAGGGCTGTCCATTCGAATGCACGTATTGTCTCGTGCCCAGGGTATACGGAAAGTTCCGAGCAAGACCACTGAAGCGGTCTTTGGCAGAAATGGAGCTTTTAAATAAGCTGGGAGTGGAACACATCGCGTTCTATGATGATGCCCTGTTATTCGACGCAAAGTGCGTCCTTGTGCCGTTTTTGAGTGAAGTGCTCAAACGCGGTACCAGCGTGAATTTTCACAGCCCGAATGCGATTCACGCTCGGTTTGTAACGAGGAAAATCGCCGATTTGATGGTTAGGGCGGGCTTTAAGACCTTTTACCTCGGCTTTGAAAGCACTTCGAGGGACTGGCAGCAGCAAACCGGCTCAAAGGTCTTTTCAGAAGAGCTTGCCGAGGCAGTAACGAACCTGAAATCAGCCGGGGCAAAGCCAAACAATATTACGGCTTACCAGATTTTAGGACATCCCAAGACTAACGTTGGTGATTTGGAAGAATCGATGCGTTTTGTGAATCGCTTAGGCATAAGGGGGATGCTTGCGGACTTCTCGCCGGTGCCGGGCACATCCGACGGCGAGCTTTGCCGAAAGTGGGTCGATATGGACGAGCCGTTGTTTCACAATAAGACCGCCTTTCCCATAATCCTGCTCGGCTTCGACGAATCAAATCGCCTCAAGGACCTCCAGCGCAAGCTAAACAGAAACCTGGGGAGTCACTAAACAATCCCTAACCCTGACCAGACTGGCTGGATGATTGTTACATTCGCCGAGACTTGGTATACTGGCTCGAGTAGATTCCGGAAACGAATGATATGCCGACCATTTTGACTATTGGAATAATTCTATTCACAGGATTTATATGTGGCGAAATAGCCACAAAGATAAAATTGCCCAAAGTCACCGGCTATATTATCGCCGGCGTGCTGCTGAACCCGGGTTTATTCAGTCTTATTCCCAAAGATTTCGCTGACAATGCGAATGTTGTAACGAACATTGCATTAAGCTTCATCACCTTCTCCGTAGGCGGCACCCTGTTGTATTCTCGAATCAAGGAGCTCGGCAGGGGGATAATCTATATCACTCTTTTCGAGGCGGAGTTTGCCTTTTTGGCAGTCGTTGTAGGAGTTATGCTGACCGCTCCTTTCTTTATTCGGGGCGGTGATGCAACCTGGCTGTCCACGTTTATCCCACTCGGTCTGCTGATGGGCTGTCTCGCATCGCCTACCGACCCTTCCGCCACTTTGGCCGTTACTCACGAGTATAATGCGAAAGGCCCCGTAACTTCGACAATAATGGGCGTGGCTGCCTTCGACGATGTGACGGGCATTATCAACTATAGTATCGCCGTCGCAATCGCCCAGACGATGGTCATGCACACGAAATTCAGCGCGGCCGCCTCACTGCTCAGGCCCGCGGTGGCCATAGGAGGCGCAGTGGTGCTCGGCATTATCCTCGGGTTTGTCTTCAACGCAGTAACCGTACTCATAAAGAAGGAAAGCGAAGGTGTCCTAATCGTCCTTGTATTTGCCTTTTTGACGTTGTGCTTCGGCATCGCCATTTTACTCGGGATCGACGAGCTGTTGTCCACGATGACTATGGGCATTGTGGTTGTGAATTTCAACGCCAAACGGGACAGCATATTCAAACTCCTCGAACGTTACACGGAGCAGTTGATTTTCGTTTTATTCTTCACGCTTAGCGGGATGCACCTCAACTTCTCCGTGTTATGGACGTATCTTTTGCTTGTTTTGTTTTTTGTCGTTTTCCGGTCTTTAGGCAAGGTGGTCGGGACAATGACCGGTGCGCATCTTGCGGGCTCCCCTCCAAAGGTGAAAAAATACACCGCAGGCGGTCTTATTCCCCAGGGCGGTATTGTCGTCGGGCTGGCGCTGCTCATCAGACAAAATCCCGCCTTTGCTGCGATATCGGATATAATAATAAGTGTAATCATAGGTGCAACCGTCGTCCACGAACTAATCGGGCCGGTCTTAGCAGAAATAACGCTAAAAAAAGCCGGCGAAATCTAACAGGTGGATTTTATGTTGTCACAAGCGCATAATCCTGTCGCAAGCCGCATAAAGTTTTGCACCTTTTCGCGCAGCCCTTATTGGGAAAGACTATGAAAGTAAAGTTTCTGTTACTGCTTACCTGTTCGATATTTCTGGGCGCTGTCGGCTATTTTGGCGGTATGACCCGCGAACAAGCAGTCATAGTAGGTATCTTTTCTTTGACGATTCTGGGGGCACTGTTTTTCTGGGACTACAGGCTTTCGTTCGTTTTCATAGGAACGGGAATACTCTTCCTAACACACAGCGTTGACCTTGAGCACTTCCTGAGATTCGCTTCGCTCGATGTTATCCTCTTCCTCATCGGAATGATGATTGTTGTCGCCATGATGAAGGAATCCGGTGTCTTTAACTGGCTCCTTACTCGGATTTTAAAAACCCGCAATGTCAGTGGAATAGGGCTCTTTATAATAATTCTGACATCTTCGGCTTTATTATCCGCAGTAATGGGCGAGGTCAGTTCCATAATTGTGATGATGGCCGTTATACTCGACGTCAGCGCCCTGCTCAAAATAAACCCCACGCCACTGGTCATATCCTCGGTAATAACAACCAATATCGGCTCAGCTTCAACGGTTCTTGGCAACCCGATAGGCGTATTGTTGGCACTGCGAGGAGGATTAACCTTTGAAGATTTCCTTACACGTGCCATGCCCCTTTCGATTGTAATTCTGGCTGCCTGTATTGCCATGCTTTGCCTCTTGTACAGAACTTACATAAGAAATCTCTCTGCCTGCCTTTCAAAAGTCGCCAGGGCAAGTCTGGCTTCCTACACTCTCGACAGGGACAAAAAGATTAGCATAACAATCTTCACTTTTCTTATTATCCTCGTCTCACTTCACAAACGGCTTGAAATGCTATTTGGTGTCGGGGAAAACAACTTGCTCATCATGTTGCCGGTAATCTTCGCTGGTATTGTAATGGCCTATCGTCAAAAAAAGGTGCAATATTACATGGAGCACGAAGTCGAATGGTACTCCCTTCTTTTTTTCATTTTTCTTTTCGCTCAGGCGGGCGTCATCCAGTCATCCGGTGTCGCCGAATTTCTGGCTGGCAAACTCATCGCGCATACCGGAGCCCGTCCGCCCATTCTCGTCGCTGTAATCCTTTTTTCCAGTAGCATTCTCTCCGGCGTCCTTGATAATACGATAGTCGTCGCGACGTATATTCCCGTGATCAAGAGTCTGCACATGGCAAACTTGAGTTTGAACGCTCTTTGGTGGTCCCTGCTGTTCGGGGCTTGCCTTGGTGGCAATATTACCGCCATAGGTTCAACCGCAAACATAGTCGCGATTGGGCTTCTTGAAAAACAACAGGGAACGAAAATAAGCTTCGTCTATTGGCTCAAAATCGGTGCGACCGTAACAATTCTATCCACCGCTATAGCATTGCTCGCAATTGCGTTTCTGCCCATCTTCGGAAAATAACGAATCGCTGATATGCCGCGGAAAGTGACTATAATCCTGAATCCTGCTCGGCTTTGACGACGCAAACCGCCTCAAAGACCTCCAGCGGCAGTTGAACCGTGCAATATAATGAAATGTGATTTTACCTTATCGCCAGATAAACCACACAAACAGATATGCGGCTGTTACTGCCGCGAGAGTGAACGGCACGCCTATCTTTGCAAACTGACCGAATTTTACCGGGTGACCTTCCTTTTTGAGCAGCCCGCAGGCAACTATGTTGGCCGATGCCCCTATAGGCGTGACGTTGCCTCCTAAGCTCGCCCCGATGAGCAGGCCGAATAAAAACAGCGAAGGATTGATTCCGAGCCGTTGAGACATCGATATAGCCACCGGCAGCATCGCCGCCAGATACGGCACGTTGTCCACAAACGCCGAAACAAATACCGATATGAACACGAGTAGCGTATAGCCCAAGAATATATTTTTGCCCACAAGATTGCTGAGGAAATCCGAAATTGTCTCAATCCAGCCGGTCAGCGTGATACTCCCGACAAGGATAAAGACGCCCATTAGGAAAAAAGTTGTGTCCCAGTCCAGCGATTTGATCGTTTGGCGGATCGAGCCCTTGTGCGCGAACCGCTTCCAGAGAAGCGAGATGATGCCAAAGACCATGCACAGGATTCCGGCCATGTAGGAGAATCCCGCGTCAAGAAACGAGCTGGCGGCCAGTGCCACGATCAACATCACCAGCAGCGTCGGCGGCGTCCATGAGCGGACCTGCTCGCTCATGACCAGCGTCGTCTTCTCGCGATGGTGACGAAAGATGACGTACAAGACGACGAGCGACGCCAGCGCGCCCAGCTCCACCGCAAAGAAAATACTCGGCTTGCCCTGGTAGATGATGAAGTCCCCGAAGTTCATCTTCGCATAGCCAGCCAACAACATGCTGGGCGGATCACCGATCAGCGTCGCGG
The DNA here is from genome assembly GCA_964400665.1 of uncultured Pirellulales bacterium. Lineage (GTDB taxonomy): Bacteria > Planctomycetota > Phycisphaerae > Sedimentisphaerales > Anaerobacaceae > Fen-1362. The sequence goes on from CAYNVP010000126.1 coordinate 7,037, forward strand.
CGCCTTGCAGATTGCTCGATACCGCGATGGCGATCATCAAATTCGTCGGATTGATCTGGAGCTTCTTGGCCAACGACAAAGCGACAGGTGCAACGATCAGCACCGTCGCGACGTTCTCGACGAAGGCGGAGATGAAACCCGTCATGAAGCAAAGAAACAGGATCGCCCAGGCAGTGTTTTTGGCCTTGTCGACGATCAGCTCGGCCAGGTAAGCCGGCACGCGGCTGGCCATGAAGATGTCCGCGACCGCCAGTGTGCCGACGAAGATGCCCATCACGTTCCAGTTGATCGCGAGCAGCGCTTCTTTCGGCGACATCACGCCCAAGACGATAACAAGCAGCGCTCCCAAGACCGCCACGAGCGTTCGGTGGGTTGGGAGAACCACGAACAGCACGTAGGCCGCTGCCAGAATCAGTAGTGACATCGTCTTGGGATTCAA
>CAYNVP010000127.1:0-7319 GCA_964400665.1 uncultured Pirellulales bacterium
TTTGTCGAGACGAATCTGTCGCAGATGCTGGCGTATTCAATCTACAAGGGCATTAAAGGGGGGTGGCTGGAAGATAAATGCCGTGCCGCTGCGGACAAGATGCGGGCCGGCGCACATCGCAAAATCGACAAATACGGCGTAATTCAGGACGCCTGCGGCTCGCCTAATTTTGACCATCCGGGGACCTCGACAGAGGCACAGGCGTTTTTCCTGATGATGGAGGCGGCATATTCAGCGATGGCATAAAGGTGTTGACAAGGCAGTAGTGTGGTGATAGTTTGACAACTATAAGAGCAGTTTGTTGTTGTTAGTAGGAGTTTGTGGAGAAAAACTTTTTAGTAGGAGGCCAAAGAATGGAATCTTTTCTGAGATTTGCGATGGTTATTCTCGTGGCGTGGCTATGCACGGCTGGCTATGCGGAGCAGCCGGCCAGCTTCCCCAAACCCAATGTATCTGTCAGCGAAGCAAGTGATGCGAACCTGCCCGCGATGCCGTTTATGGCGGAGATAATCGGAGACGACGTGTATGTGCGTTCAGGGCCCGGGACGAATTACTATTTTTGTGCGAAGCTGAAAAAAGGCGACCAGGTAAAGGTGGTGGGGAGCAAGTTTAGCTGGTGGCAGATAACGCCGCCGACGGGCAGCTACGCGTGGATATCGAGGCAGTACGTTGAGACAGACCCACAGAATAGCTCTATGGGAGTTGTAGTCGGCGAAGGTGTTCGTGTTTATGCCGGCTCGGACGATGTCCGGCCGATGCATTCGACCACGCCGCTTGAAAAGCTCAACAAAGGCGAAAAGGTTACACTGCTGGGCGAGGAGAAGGAGGATTACTACAAGATAGCACCGCCCGAGGGCGCATATTTGTGGGTGAGCAGTCAGCATGCGAGGGCGTTGGTTTCGCTTGTGCCGCCAGTTCAGCCGATGCCTGCGTCGCCTCCCGCCGGTGCTGTTCCTTTCCCCACTCCAGCCGCAAAGGCCGAGCCGCAAGTGGCGTCCGTGAATGAGCCGAATATCCCTGTGCAAACGTCTTTGGAAGACCAAAGAACCAGAGAACTGGACCTTCTGATGGAGCACTTGGAAGAAGAGCAGGCAAAACCTCTTGAACAGCAAAAGTACGACGGGCTTAAAAAGGCGCTGGAGGTTATTGCGAATGATAAACAATCCCGCCGTACGGCTCGCAAGGCGCAATATATGATAAAAACAATTGAAAGACATGAGCTTGCTCAGGAAGTTTCGAAAACGACGGCGCTTCAGGATGAGCAGTTCGCAAAGACAAGCCAGCGTATAGAGGCCGCACGTAATGAGAAGCTTGCACAGTTTGAGGACAGGAGCATATTCGCCATCATCGGGCTGCTTAAGGAGTCGAGCATTTTTTCAGAGAAGCGAGGCCTGAAGTATTATCGTATTCTGGACAGCGAGGGCAAGACCATCTGTTATGCTCGTCCCGCAGGTGAGGCTGAGCACAGTGACTTAAGCGGGTTCATCGACAAAAAAGTCGGTCTTGTGGGTACAATCGAAGCGAACATCGAGCTTGGCGGAGCGCTGGTAGAGTTCACTAATATAGTGGAACTCAGGTAGCCGGCCGGCATAACGCCATTCGAGCGTGACAGGACAAAAAAAGGAGACGACGGCGATTTGAGAAAAGTTTTTCATCACCCGTCTCCCTGTTGCAACGTGCCTTTTTTAGTTCATTTTTTGGCGAAATCGCCTGTGTGCACCTGCAACTCCTGCATTATAGCTGAAATCCTCTGTAAAGTCAAGCGTGGCAATTGTTTTTGGTTGCAAAGCATAAGCCATTGCTTATACTTTGATGGCTAAAAACAGCCGGTATAACGATTTTGGAGCAACGAAATGAACTTAATGGCGTGGTTTCGCAGGCACAACCGTAAGATAATGGCCTTTGTGGTCATTGCGCTGATGATTGTCTTTACGATCCAGCCGGTGATGAGCTATCTGAGCTCGCGACGGGCAGGCGGGCATAGAACGGTTGCCTTCTACGATGACGGCAAGAAGATAAGCAGCCAGGACCTTGCTTGGGCGCAAAAGCAGCTTGAGCTGCTGAAAACGCTCGGGATTCATTTACTCCTTCAGGCCCGGGACCCGCGTCTGAATCCCGCACAGGATATGCAGCACATTTTTCTCGGGGAATTGTTATTCTCGGAGCGTGGCGCGGCGGCGGAATCACTAAGACGGATTAGACAAATAATCAACAGGAGCGGCTATGATATCAGTGACAAACAGATAGACGATATCTACACAAAAGAGTATCCGCCCAATGTGTACTGGCTGTTGCTGACCAGAGAATCTCGGCTGGGGGGTGTACGTGTGCTGCCGGATACGGCAAAGGCACAGCTTGAGGCGATTATCCCACAGCTGCATCAGGGGGCGTCGTACTCACAGGTTGTCGGCTTTATTGCTAATCAGCAAGGGCTATCAGAACAACAGGTGATAGAAACATTTGCGGACCTGATTGGGATCATCGAATACAGCGTGTTGATGTGTTCGTCGCAGAACACGACTATTCAGCAGATATTAAACGCGACGGACAAGACTCAGGAAATAATGGATATAGAGTATGTACTGTTTGAGGCAGACGCCTTTACCGGTCAAGTGGGGCAGCCTGACGAAGACAAAATAGCTGGTCATTTCGAGAAGTACAAGAGTTTTTTTTCGGGTGAGTTCAGCAAAGACAATCCATATGGATTCGGCTACATGCTGCCCGACCGAGTGAAGCTTGAGTATATCGCAGTCCGTCTTGATGACGTGGCCGCAACTGTGAAGCGTCCCACGCAACAGGAAATGGAAGAATTTTACCAGCAGCACTTATCGCAACCACCCATAGCATATACGGCTCTCTCGGACCCAAATGACCCCAATTCGCAAATGGTATGGAAAACCCGAAGCTATCCGGTGGTGGCGTCTTTGATATCGAGGACGCTTTACCAGCAAAGGGTCGATTCGAAAGCGGAGCAGATTTTGCTCGATGCCAAGTCGATTACCGAGGTTAACCTGATGGGGTTAGACAGCGAACAGAGGAATCTGACCGGCAAGGAAATTGAGAAGCTGGCGGTCGGCTATGAAAATACGGCCGAAGAGCTTGCCGAGAAATACAAAGTCAAAATCTTCACGGGAAAGACCGGTTTGTTGAGCGCGGCCGACATCGAAAACGATAAGTACCTCGGGCCGCTTTATATCGGAGGTACGGTTTTTGTAAACACATCTTTGTCTCAGATGGTGTTCGCAGTCGAGCCGTTGAAGTCAAGCGTTCTTGGGCCATTTGATGTGCAGCAGCCCCGGCTCTATGAAAACATCGGTCCGCTGAAGGACAGGCGAGAGGCGATGTTGGGCTATAGCGGAAGGAATATGATGCTGGCGCGAGTCATCGGGACCGAAAAGGCGGCTGAACCGCAGAGTATAAACGAGAAAATAAACAGACGAACAGTTTTGTTTGACCAGGAGCCGGCAGCCGGGGAAGACGGCAATTCGGTCAGAGATCTCGTGGTTAATGACCTTAAACGGCTTGCGGCGATGGACATTGCCGAGGCTAGGGTTCACGAATTCGAGCGAGCGGCAAATGAAGAGGGCTGGGCTGCCGCCATCGAGAAGTTCAACGAGCTTTACGGCCGGACCGCAGATGGGATTGAAGACGACTCTAACGGCGTATCACAACTCTTCTCGCTCCAAAAGCTAACGAACCTTCGCAGAGTTTCTGAGCAAGAGCTTGCTGCACTGACCACCCGCTACGAGGGAAACCCAATGGGCAGGAACCTGCTCACCAGGGCCAGACGTGAACGTATGCTTATGAACGAGCTTTATGCACTTGTGCCGGAGGACACTAATACGATATCCGGCCCCGGCGCAATCTTGGAGTTCAAGCCGGAAATGAGGTACTATTGTGCAAAGAACATCACTATTCATCGACTTTATGAGGAACAATTCGACAGGATTAAGGCGTTAAGCGCCATCGAGTGGGAATACAGGGATGCTCAGTCGCTGGCGGCAGTGCATTACAATCCTGAGAACATAGTAAGTCGAATGAATTTCAGCGTGATAAAAGAGCAGCAGGACACGGCGCCTGCGAGTTCTGCCAACGATGTCAACACTATTCCGGAAGCAGTTGACAAATATTGAACGAAAGGATTTGCAGTGTCGCGCAGGCAAACGCGGGAAAATCCGCTGCCTTTTTTGTTCCTCGTGGGTTTAGCGGGATGGCTTGTCCCGGGCGGGGGATATTTTCTGCTGAAGGAAACAAAACGGGCGCTGGTAATATTTGCGATGATAGTCCTGACGTTTGGGCTGGGTGTTTACATCGGCTCGATAGGCGTAGTTGACCCAATAGGCGCCCGTCTGTGGTACTTAGTCCAAATTATGAATTCGCCTCTTGTGGCTATAATCGGGCGTTTGACTGCCGGCGGGGGGTACCCTGTTTTCGGCCGTCCGAACGAAATGGGCCAGATATACACCAGCATAGCGGGCCTTCTTAATCTTCTTTGCATTGTAAATTCGGTGTATCTGGCACACCTGCGCAGAACAGCGCCAACGGAGCAATGATATGCTTGATTTAGCGTCTTATGTGTTGGCCGGCTTCACTACCCCTGAGGAGATAGGAACCACTCCGCAATCGCTGCTTCTGCTGCTTCCGCTCGTGGTGGCGATAGCGGTGGTATATAAGGCGACGAAAGTGCCGCGTATTTCAGCGGGTAATTTCATCAAAGAGTCGGTGTTGCTGTTTGGCTCGATAGTAATCTTTATGGTAATCACTGCGCTTGTGCTTTCGGCCGTGGCGTGGCTTGTTACGGTGTGAGTGCGGCTCAGCTTCTTTCGGTATCTTCGCAGAAATTCTTAATTACTCCCAGTTCGACAAGGGCATTGAAAGCGGCTTTCTGCTCGGCCTCCTTTTTATTCGTCCCCCAGGCACTTGGGAAATGGCGTTCCTTTATAACTGCCTGGACTTCAAAACATTTATTATGGTCCGGTCCTTTTTCATCCAGAAGCTCATAAACGGGCGTTGTAATAAGATGCTGCTGGGCATACTGCTGCAAAAGGGACTTGAAGTTGCCCTGGTGCTGTTCTATATCGGCTTTTTGAATTAAAGCGTCGAAGTGGCGGAGAATGAAGCTGCGTGCCGGCTCAAGGCCGCCGTCGAGATAAATAGCCGCGATTAGCGCCTCGAGCAGGCCTGCCGCCAGTGAATGTGAAAGGGACTGGCTGCCTGCCATACCCTTGCCGATCTTAAGAAGTTTGTGCAGGCCGAGCTGTCGGGCCACACGGGCACAAGTTGTACGTGAAACGAGCATACTTTTCATCTTGGTCAGGTCGCCTTCGAGATAATCGGGCGAGCGTTCGAAAATGGCCTGACATATCACCAGAGATAGGACCGAGTCGCCGAGAAATTCCAGTCTCTCGTTACTCATCGCCCGGTTATCGACTGCGGAAGCATGTGTAAAGGCCTTGGTCAGCAGGTTGTGGTTTGAAAAACTGTAGCTGATAATCTGCTCGATTTGCTGCGGCAATTCTTCTTGCATCAGTCGATTTCCTGTTTTCAGCATCGCGAGCAGATTACGAATACCGCCCCCCACTGCTGTCTTGCAACAACAAGGCGCGTGGGCGACCTTCGTAGCCGGCTCAGCGACGATTAATAATATATTACGAGAAGTACAATGGACTGTCAAGTTTATTCGTTTCCGGGGATTAGGCGATTTGGCTTTGTTTTTACTTTCAGGATAACATTGTCGGCACAACCATAAGAATTTATAATCCCGAAAACAGCAATTTTTATCAGGGTCAAGGCAATCGGTGATTTGATTATGGAAATGCGAATAGGAGCTGTTTGGCTTATAATTCTATCTGGTTGCGCTGCGCAACGCGTGGCTGATTTTTCGCCGGCCCAGCCACATGTCAAGGTGGTTACCTATAACGTAAACTGGGGTTTTGCTCAGCCGCAAAAGGTCGTCGATTTTCTTGCAGAAGCCGACGCCGGCATTGTTTGTCTTCAGGAGACACACAGCCAATGGGAAGCCGTTTTGAAAAACAGGTTGGCATGGAGCTATCCCTATTGTGTTTTCAAAGGTTCGCCTGGCGCGGGCGGTATAGCGATAATGTCGAAATGTTCGCTTCGAGACGTAATCTTAATCGAGCCAAATGACGGCTGGTTCCCGGCCCTTCTGGCTAATGCCAAGACACCTTTCGGTGAGGTTCAGATTCTTAACGTTCATCTCAGACCTCCGTTATCAGACAGCGGCTCTGCAACGATTTCGGGCTATTACAGAGCTCCTGACATACATTTAAAGGAGTTGAAGGATTTCCTGATTAAGACCGACTCGAATAAGCCGCTCATCATCGCCGGCGATTTCAATGAAAACGAAGACAACAGGGCAATTCAATGGCTCATAGGCAAGGGTTTTAGAGATACTCTTTCATCCTTCGATAATTATACCAAGACATGGATTTGGGACACCTCCTCCGGCATTTCTATCAAAGCCCGTTACGACCACATCATCATTAGCAAGCACCTCGGCTGCACTGGTGCGGCTGTCGCATCTGTCAGGGCAAGTGACCATTTGCCTGTTGTTGCTACAATAGTGCAACAACCTTCTCACTGATTGGAGACAAAGGTGTTTTTTTGCTTGCGTTATCGGCTGGGTCGTGTAGATTTTAGGGCAGGATAACCAAAATGAAAGAATTAGAGGAGATGTTTACATGATAGGCAAAAAGATTCGCCTTGAGAGGATAATCGACCGCAACAGCGGTAAAACCGTGATAATACCGATGGACCACGGCGTAACGGTGGGGCCAATTGCCGGCCTGGAGGATATGCGCCGGACAATCAGCAGGGTGGTGGCCGGAGGTGCAAACGCTATTTTGATGCACAAGGGTATCGTCGGTGCAGGCCATCGTGGCACAGGCAGGGACGTCGGCCTGATTATTCACCTTTCGGGCGGTACAGCCATAAGCCCCGACCCAAATGCCAAGGAGCTTGTCTGCACCGTGGAAGAGGCGATAAAACTCGGAGCAGACGCCGTATCAGTTCATATAAACTTAGGCGCTGAAACCGACAAAGAGATGCTTGGGCAGCTTGGCTTTGTAAGTGAGAGGTGTCTCGAATGGCAGATGCCGCTTGTGGCGATGATGTATACCCGCGGCTCGAAGATTAAAAATGAATTCGATGTTGCATACGTCAAGCATGCGGCTCGGGTCGGCGCAGAACTCGGCGCTGATATAGTTAAAGTTCCTTATACCGGCAGCGTCGTGAGCTTCAAGGAGGTTGTCAACGGCTGTCCTGTGCCGGTGGTGATAGCTGGGGGGCCGAAGATGGGC
>CAYNVP010000128.1:0-7317 GCA_964400665.1 uncultured Pirellulales bacterium
GTGAAGGTAATCGCCAAGCGCCTTCAAACCGCTGGGGAATTTCTGAGGGTCCGGCACTATGTTGCCGTCGCTGCTTCTTTCCATTGCCTCCCAGCCGTCGTCGAGCACGATGTATTTATAGCCCGCCTCCTGCATCCCGTTTTTTATCATCGCCTCCGCCGTTTCCTTTATCAGGTTTTCATCAATTTTCGTGCCGAACGTGTTCCAGCTGTTCCATCCCATCGGCGGCGTCGGCGCCAGCCCTTCGAATTTTTTCGCCCAGACAAGAACGGGCAGGCATAAAACAAGCAGCAGGGCATTCCTCTTCATTTTCCTGACTCCTTAATAAATGCGGAAATATTCTCGTTTTTTAGCGATAAAAACCAATTGTTATTGATGGCGGTAAACGTCCCAGCCGAGATAATTCCCCAAGGCTTCGACAATGACGACGGCCTTTTGCGACTTATTCATCGCAACGTGATGTTCGAAGCCCATCCTGCAGATGTATTGCAGCAGCGCCTGCAGATTTGGAATCCTCATCACGCCGTAGCCGCCGAAACTATCGAGCTTGTCGTTTGTAAATTCACCCTCGCCCACGTATGCGCTGATAATACCTGCCGCATCGTCGGTGCTTGTCCTGCAGAACGTGGCCTTGCCGGCTGCGATTCTGCCGACCATCGTGCCGTATGTATTGTCTTTGCCAACCGAGCCGGCGATGATTTCCTGATAATCCATTTTTGCGGATTTGAAGAACGACTTCGGCAGATTGCTGCAGTGAAACAGAACGCATTTATCAGGGTCGGCTGCGTAGTTGTTGTTCCAGTCCAGTAGAGCGCTGGGTGTCCCGGAAGCAAGCTGCAAAATATACATCGCAAGTAGTCCCATTATGTCAACTTCGCAGGCGCTGGGCATCAGCGTCTCGCTCATCATACTCATAAGCGTGCAGGGCACTATCCCGAAAAATTCCTCCAGGGCAGTCCAGCATTGAATCGCTGTCCCGTCAAGCTCGTTGTCTTTTACCCACCGGTCAATCACGTATCCGAACTTTGCCATTTTCATAAGCGATTCAGCCGGGATTGATTTGGTTGATGTATATTTCCTGATGTTATCGAGTTTTCTTTTTATGTTTCGGTCGTTATCGGAAAGCCGGTCAACTTGCCCCAGGATTTCCGACAGGTCGATTGTCTCGACCGATATGCCGGCCAGTTCAAGGATTTTTTCACTGAAGCGGACGGTATTGAACGCGCTCGTGCGTGCGCCGATTGCCCCGAAGCGTGTGTTTTTGAGACCTTTGACAATCCTGCATACCGAGGCGAAGTCATCTAAATCTTTTTTGTATTCGGCGGAAGCGACCGGGACGGTGTGTAATTTTGTAAGCGTGTATGGGATACCTGCCTGTCTGAGGTTGTCGCACACGCTGATTTTGCCGCAGAACGAATCACGTCTGTCGGCTATTGTCATTTTTCCAGGCGTATCGGGTTCGGCGTGTATCAATACGGGAACATTAAGTCCGCAGCGTTTTACCGATTCAGCCGCACCTTTTTCATCGCCGAAGTTTGGCAAGGTTACGATTATGCCGTCAATTCTCTCGCTGTTTTTAGCGAATAACTCCGCGCATTTCTTTGCGTCCGCGTATGTCTCAACAGAGCCGTATTTGCTGTCCGTCGTTGAAAGAGCGATTGAGCCATAGCCGTTGGTCTTGAGGATTTCGAGTATGTCTCTTCGTCCCTGCTTTGCCAGAACATCCGGGAAAAATCCCCTGTTTCCCACGATTACTCCGAATGTCGTCTTTTGCATTTTATCTCCTCTTGTTATTTCTTGTTCTGGCCGTAGTAAGCCGTATCGCCGTGTTTGCGAAGATAATGTTTGTCTAAAAGCTCCCTGCTGATTTGGGTCTGGTCCGGATTTATATTAAGTGTTTCAATCGCCATCATCGCTATTTCTTCGAGGATGACCATCGCCTCGACGGCCTCATCGGCGGTCTTGCCCCAGGTAAAGGGGCCGTGGTTTGCGATAAGCACGGCGGGTATTTGCATCGGGTTTATCTCGGCGAAGCGCCGAGCGATGGCCCTTCCGACGTTTAGCTCATAATCGGTTTTTATCTCTTCTTCCGTCATTGGCTCGGTAACCGGTATCGGCCCGTAAAAATAATCGGCGTGTGTGGTGCCTAAGCACGGTATTTCGCGTCCTGCCTGTGCCCAGACGGTTGCGCTAAGCGAATGTGAATGACATATACCGCCGATGGCGTTAAAGCTTCTGTAAAGCTCCAGATGCGTCGGCGCGTCGGAAGACGGCTTGAGATTTCCTTCCACGATTTTACCATCGAGGTCTAACATCACAATCTTGTCCGGTGTAAGCTCCTCATATAAGACGCCGCTCGGCTTGATGGCGACTATGCCTGCCTTGCGGTCGATTCCGCTGACGTTGCCCCAGCTGTAAATGGCAAGGTTTTGTTTATGCAACTCGATATTCGCGTCACAAACGGATTTTTTCAGCCCTTCGTGCATAGGTCTTTAATGTCCAAAAGCTCCTTCATTACGTTGGCCTGAGCGCCTAAACCGAAGGCGTCGTGAAGCTGTTTATACAATATATACAGCTTTTTATAAATAGCGTGGTTTTCCGGCTTCGGCTTATAAGTCGTCTTGTTGATTCCGCACATCGCTTGCTGTGCCTCGGAGAAACTCTTATACCCCCCAGCAGTTACTGCCGCGGCGATTGCCGCCCCTAACGCGCAGCTCTGTGGTGAACGTGAAATTTTCATTTCTCTGCCGGTAACGTCAGCATAAATCTGCATCAGCAGCGGATTTTTCTCCGCGATGCCGCCGCAGTTTATTACCTCATCAACCTTCACGCCATATTCTTCGAATCTGTTTATGATTGTCAGTGCCCCAAACGCCGTCGCCTCAATCAGCGCCCGGTATATCTCCTCCGGCTTGGTATGCAGGGTCTGGCCCAGAAGCAAACCGGTGAGCCGCTGGTCAACTAAAATGGTTCGGTTGCCGTTGTTCCAGTCCAAAGCCAATAGCCCCGATTGCCCGGGTTTTATTTTCGCCGCCTTTTTCGTCAATGCCTCGTGCGAGCCGGCCGACTTTCCTCCCGGCTGTATATAATTGACAAACCAGTTGAATATATCGCCCACCGCCGATTGACCTGCCTCAAGCCCGATATACCCCGGCAGAATCGAACCGTCAACTATCCCGCATATACCGGGTATATCTGCTAATTGCATCCCCTGTTCTGCTACGAGCATATCGCAGGTGCTTGTGCCGATTATCTTGACCAGTTTGCCCGGCGCGATACCGGAGCCCACCGCCCCCAGATGCGCGTCAAACGCGCCAACCGCGACGGGTATGCCGGCCTTTAATCCTAATTTCTTGGCCCATTGCTGAGTAAGTTTTCCCGCCTCAGTTTCAACAGTGTAAGTTTTATCATATAGCCGGTCTCGCAGTTCACCGAGTTTGGGGTCTAATTTCGCAAGGAAATCTTTAGCCGGCAGACCGCCCCAGTTGTTGTTGAACATCGCCTTATGACCGGCAGCACACCTGCTGCGCTTAATTACTTCCGGTTTCTCGGTGCCTGTCAGAACCGCCGGGATATAGTCGCAGCACTCCACCCAGCTATATGCCGCATCGAAGACCTTCGGGTCGGTTCGCAGGCAATGCAGTATCTTGCTGAAAAACCATTCCGAAGAATAAATCTGGCCGCACTTGGCGACATATTCAGGATGCTCCTTTTTGGCTAAATCGGTTATCTCGGCCGCCTCTGCGTGGCCGGTATGGTCCTTCCAGAGCCAGGCATAAGCATTCGAGTTATCCTTGAATTTGTCGAGCATAGCCAGCGGTGTGCCATTTTTATCAACCGGCAGGGGGGTTGAGCCGGTTGTATCGACGCCGATACCTGTGATTTGATTTGCTTTGAAATTCTTATCTGTTTTTTCGGCCAGGCGAATGGCCTCTTTGATAGTGACTTCGATGCCTTTGACGTAATCGGCTGGATTTTGTCTTGCCAGATTGTGGTCGGACGGGTCGATGATAATGCCCGCTTCACCCGTCTGATATTCCCATACGGCGGTGCCGGCCTCACACCCGTCGGCGATATCGACTATTACGCACCTTGCCGAGTTTGTTCCATAATCCAGACCTATCGTATAAGCCATCTCAAACTACCTTTAATCCGTATCGTTGTCATTATAATACGTAATTAACTTTTTTCTCTGCGACGGCTGAGTATCTGGTCGGCTATGACGCCGACTAAAATGACGGCCCCCATAACGGAAAAATTCAGCGAGCTGGGAATACCTAAGAGATTGACAAGGTTCTGCAGAACCTGCAAAAGGGCTGCGCCTATAACGATACCAAGGACCGAACCTTCGCCGCCTCGAAGAGAACATCCGCCGAGCACCGCAGCCGCGATTGCATAAAGCTCATAGAAATTCCCGTGCGATGAAGGAGAAATGGAATTGGTATAAAACGCCAGCAGAATCGCGCTCAATCCTGCCATCAGGGCCGAAACGACATAGGCGCTGGCTATGACCAGGGAGGTGTTTATGCCGGAAAATCGCGCGGCCTCTTCATTTTTCCCTACCGCGAAAAGGTATCTGCCGTAGACCGAGCGATGCAGGACAATCCACATAATAAAGCTGATGATAATTAAAAGAACAAAAGGCATCGGGACGCCTAAGATTTCGCCGGTGGTTAATTTCTGGAGCGTTTCGAAACCCTCGCAGTAACCAAAGCCGAGCGTCTGGTCTTCCGTGATGTAGCGGGCCAGACCCCGGTAGAATAAAAGACCGCAGAGTGTGACAATGAACGATTGCAAATTGACTTTCGTTACAAGAAAACCATGAAAAATACCTATCCCGACGGCAATCAGCAGGACAGCCCCGATGGCCATAGGCCAGGCCCAGCCCCACCGCACCAGCATAAACGCCAGCAAAACGCCGAAAAGAGAGGTAAGCGAACCGACCGAAAGGTCGATACCGCCGGTGATAATCACCACGCCGACGCCGATGCTGAAAATGCCGAACATCCCGACGAGCCGCGCGGTGTTCTGTAAATTGGTAACGCTTAGAAACAGCGGATTGAGGATTGCCACCACGACGCACAAAATAATCAGCATCGCGGAAATTCCGATTTCCTTTTTCATTATGCCCCTCAGTTTTCTTCATTTACTGGCCGGCTTTTTTGCCCGACCGCCAGGCGCATTATCGCCTCTTCCTCGAACTTGTCACGGGTAAGAATGCCTGTTATCCGCCCTTCGTGCATAACGGCGATACGGTCGCTTACGCCGAGGATTTCTTCCATATCCGAGCTTATCATTACAATCACAACCCCTTTGTCGGCGAGGCCGCGCATGAGGTGATAAATCTCCGCCTTTGTGCCGACGTCGATGCCGCGGGTCGGCTCATCGAAGATTATGACCTTCGGTTTCAGCGCCAGCCACTTTGCCAGAACAACCTTCTGCTGGTTTCCGCCGCTGAGGTTTTTGACCGGCGTCTCAACGGAGCTGAGTTTTATTTTCAGCTTTTCGCTTTGTTTTTCCGCAACGCCTGTTTCAAGCCCGCGCCGTATCAGGCCAAGGGCAGCGTATCTCTTCAAATCCGGCAGGGTTATGTTCTCACGAAATGTCATATCAGCGACAAGGCCGGATTTCCTGCGGTCCTCCGGCACTAAATATATCCCGTTTTCGATAGCGTCGCCCGCGCAGCGTATCTGTATTTTCTTTCCCGCTAAGCTCACAGAACCTCCCGCGCTGGTATCGACTCCGAAAATAGCGTGGGCCATTTCGGTCCGTCCTGCGCCGACAAGGCCGGCAAAACCGAGTATCTCCCCGCGAGAGGACTCGAACGTAATTTTTTGTTTCGGATATCTCTTCGTGGCCAAATCCCTCACGCAGAAGTAATTATCCCTCGCCTGCGCCCTCGGCGAGACAAAAAAATCTTCGAGCTTTCTCCCTATCATCAGCCGAACCATATTGTCGTGGGTTATCCTGTCGCGTTCCAGTGAGCCGACGTTGGCGCCGTCCCGCAGACCGACGACCCGGTCGGCGCAGTCCTCAACCTCGGCCAGCCGGTGTGATATGTAAATGATGCTTACGCCGTTGGAACGCAGCCGGCGTATTACTTCGAAAAGCCGTTTGGTTTCCGACAGGGTCAAACTCGAGGTCGGCTCGTCCATAATCAACAGACGCGCGTTCAGGGAAAGCGCCTTTGCGACCTCGACCATTTGCTGCTGCGCGATAGACATTTGGCTCAAAACACTATCGGGGGACAGATTTAGTCCAAGCTGTTGCAGGTAGGGTTCGGTTTCAGTCCGCATACGCCTGCGATTTATAAGTTTCAAAGGGCCTAACCACGTCGGCTCTCTTCCGAGAAAAATATTGCCCGCGATACTGAGATTGTCCAGAACATTCAGCTCTTGGTGGATAAAGCCGATTCCAAGATTGATGGCATCGGACACATTTTTAATATGAACAATTTGCCCCTCAATCCTGATTGTCCCTGCGTCGGCTTGAAGAACGCCGCCGAGGATATTCATCAGCGTGGATTTGCCGGCCCCGTTTTCGCCAATCAGGGCAACGACCTCGCCGGGATATACCGTCAGGTCAACCTTGTCCAGCGCCTTTACCCCGGGGAAGCTTTTCTCGATTCCCCGCATCTCCAGCAATGGTTTTTCATCGACCATAAGTTGGTTGGCTTTGAAGTTACGGCGAACTTATTTTTTGAGAAACTCCTGGACTCTTTCCATAAAAGGCACAACATTGTCCTTTTTGATGATTATCGTCGGCACGATAATCATTCCGTCAGCCGGTATGTTGGCGTTGTTGCCTTTGATTAAATCTGCCAGGACCTTCATTGAACGATAGCCGAACTCGTATGGCTGCTGTACGACAGTTCCGTAAATATGTCCGTCGCGGACGCCGGTAAGCGTCTCCTCATTTTCATCGAAGCAGACGATTTTCACCTGCCCCTGCTTTCCGGCGTCGGCAATGGCGTTGAGAATGGCTGGGCCGTTGTAATTCCATAGTCCTACGCAGCATGCCAGATCCGGATATGTTACCAAAGCATCGGCCACGTTCGATTTGGCCCGGACCTGGTCAACGTTGTCGGTCCTGACGTCGATAATTTCGATTTTCGTTCCCGCGATTGCCTCTTTGATACCCTGTATCCTTTCCTTTGCGTTCTGGGTGTCCTGTTTGCCCACAAACAGCATAATTTTCCCGCCCTCCGGCAGGACCTCTTTTATCATCTCGCCCGCCTGCCTGCCTGCTGCGACGTTGTCGGTGCCGATATAGCATTTCCGTTTGCTCCCCGGTATATCGCTGTCACAGGTAATAACG
>CAYNVP010000129.1:0-7279 GCA_964400665.1 uncultured Pirellulales bacterium
TCTGGAAGTGCTGGCCTCGGACGCTCGCCTGCGACTGCGTGAGGACATCGACGGCTGAACCGCTGAGAAACCGGCAGCCGGCTTTGCGAACGGGGCCTGCCAGATATCGTTCGAAGCCGTTTCGCAGAAAGCCAGTGAGATATTGATACATTCTTCCCGCCTGGTCTTCCGAGCCGGCCAGGATTCGCACCTGACAATTCGGCTTGAAAATACAGTCCAGAAGCGTCGCGACCGCCGCAAGGTCGGTCTTACCGCCTCCCCGGTTGGCCCAGACGACACAGTCGGCATTGGCCACTTTCGGCTGAGCAAAATCGCAGTTGAAACTGTGCCATAAATAATCGAGCGGGCTGTTGTGCTCGGGGCAGATTTGTTTGTCCGGCACATCGATTCCCAGAAAGACCTTAACGTAGTTTTTCAGGTCCTGCCTGCCCGTCGGCCTAGTGATTCGAAGTGACTCAAATAAACTTTTCGCAGATGGAGAACTAAGTTTTGCAGAAACTATGGTTTTTTCAAACATAGATTCCTCCTGAAGTATCTAGAATAAGGAATTAAAAGATAAACGACGTGTTCAAGTCAATTTTAGGTTTGGCGTCCCACGACTTTAAATTTGAATTGCTATTATTACCGTTTGCGCCTGAGTTTATTTTTTTTAGCTGGATAATAATATTTAATTTTTCTCAAAATGCTATACACTTGTTTTGCAGAAAAGTGAATGCTTTTTTCAGCAATAAAAGTGCGTTTTTCAGGGTCAGATTTTTCTATAGCTTTAATCAAAGAGTTGAGCGGTTTTTTTAGATCTTTAATCCAATCCAACATCCCAATATAAAGGCCAAGTTGCAATTCAATCAGACTGGTGATGAGAAAATCCACACTTTTATTTTTTATTTTAAAATTTGTATCAGAAATCTTTTTTATAACTTTATTCAAGTGACGTGACTTAAAATAAAGCTCAGAAAGGCAACATGACAGGTATTTCCGATCTTCGATACTAAACGATTTGTCTTTCGGGAATTTTTTAAAAAGTTTTTCTAATTTGCCGAGCAATTTCAAATAACTTTTGGTCTGAACATCCTTATTCAATGACTTTAGTTTTGACATTTTCATACCAGATACCTCGTTTTGCTCAACATGACAAGAATTTTATTATTGCGGGTCGATTTTCTGGATTCGTGCGATGTGTCGGCCACCATCGAAGGGCGTGGCAAGCCATAGCTTGACGATTTCCAGTGCCTCTTCGATAGACATCATACGCTGGCCAAGCGACAGCATATTGGCGTCGTTATGGGCACGACTAAGGCGGGCGGAACGCAAATCCCAAGCGATGCCGCAGCGAATACCCCTGACCCTGTTTGCGACCATTGCCTCGCCGTTGCCGGAGCCGCCTAATACTATTCCGCGCTCGTATCTGCCGGCCGCGACGGCTTCTGCCACGGGCCTGATGAAATCAGGGTAATCGCATGGTTTTTCCGAATCGGTCCCGAAATCGTCAACGGTATGACCTTTCTCGATAAGCCATTTTTTAATTTGCTCTTTGTATTTGAATCCCGCGTGGTCCGAGCCAATCGCTATTTTCATCGTCGTCTCCTTTTCTGACTAGTGTTACTATAAAGCCGATTATAACGTCTGTCGTTTTTCGGCTCAAATAACATACGTTTTCCCCCATCCCGCATTAACGCCTGAGCCAGAAATTACATATACTTTAATTAGAGAGACAGACGCCCGCCGGGGGACTACTGCCCGGCGGGCGCCCAGGACGGACACAAAAACCAATCCTGAAAAACATAAGAATCGCTTTTAAGAGAGACGATGCCTTTCAGAAGAAAGTGAGGGCGAGATTCAGGCATTCGTCTCTCTCTTTTTCTTTCCGCGCACATTCCTTTGAGACCGCATACTCCTCCGGGCCAAATCCCAAATTTACCAATTCATCCACTCGTTATTTGGATTATTCAAAACTCGGCGTATAATTTATTTAGAGAATGTGAGTCGATTCCTCGGGCCCGAAAGAAGCGGCTTGTCCGGCGTAGCGAAAGCGAAGACGGAAAAAAACGCAAAAAGCGCCTTAAAGCCAGACCGCCCGGCAAATTATTGCGTACCCTAAAGGAGCGTGTGTCTGGCTTTTTTTATTGGTCATTTTCCGAACTGTCACTTGCTGCAAGCACCGCCAGCAACCGGCTCGCCAATTCAGGCGGGAGTTTTGATGACTCCTCGGCTTCGGGCTGCTCAGTCGGGCTTTGTTCTGCGTTCGGCTTAAGGTAATTGATAATATCTAAGCAGGCCTTGCGGGCGGTCTCCTGATTTTCCGATTCGGTCAACTGCACTAATTTGGCCGCGGCGAACGACGCGTAACGGGCGATTATCAATTCGCCCTGCCGCCGGGCCGACTGAAGCCGTCGCTCGAACTCTTCCGCAAATCTCTCATCCCCCAGCCACTTGTCATAAAGCCGTCGGTCAACCTTGTGCCTTTCCAATACCTGCTGCTCGCCTGCCTCGCCTGCGAATAAATCCTCAATTACTGCACGCTGTTTTTTCGTAACCGATTTCATTTTTGGCATCTGTCTTCTCCCGATGTAAGCAGAAACTGCTCTGCGATTGCGGTTAAAGCCATCGCCCGTCGCTTTGCCTTTGTCATCTCGCTGCTCGATACTCGATTCTCGATGCTCGATAATGCCTTTTCGATAACCTCCTGCTGTTGCCTCGTCACGAAAAACACCAGCGGTATCGCGAAGCCCCCAACGTCTGCCTTTACGGCAACATCGCTCAGTTTCAGGTTGGTAAGTTGCTCAATCTGTTTTGCGGTCTGCGGAAGCAACTTCGCAAGCTCGACCGTCCCTATCCGTTTTTTCAACTCCTTCAGCAGTTCAATTTTTTTCGCCGGCTCGTCAGAGCCGCACAATCGATTCAGCGTCGCCAGAAATACCGCGGTCTGCTCATCATCAACGTCCCAGATGACACAGTCCGCTTCCTTTCGGCCCAGCTTTTCGATCGCCTTGACGCGGTGGTGGCCGTTGATAATCTGGAAATGGCCTCTCTTTTTCGGATGTGGCCTGACAACAATCGGCTCGATATATCCTGTCCGCTCGATATTGCGAACCAGCTTATTGAATTTCGCCCCGCCCATCACGTTTGCGTTGGCCGGATGTGCCGCCAGCTTGCTTATCGCAATTTCTTTTAATTCAAAATTTTTCATTCTAAATTCTCAATTCTTCGTTCGGATTTTTCCAGAGGTAATAGACCGGCCTGTCGGTGAGTTTGCCCGCGATAAATCTCGTGCGTTCTATACCACCCTGCATAAACCGCCTTTTGCCATAGCCCTGAAGAAACTTAACAATCTCACGTTCGATGAAACCAGCCGCAGGCCGGCGAAGTCCGTCAAGTTTTTGCTGCACCAGCCGCAGGTCGACTAAATCCACCTCATCGACGCCGACTGCGCTGAACGCCTCTATAAGTCGAATGCAGCCCACTGACGGAGGCGCATCGAAACGTGCCATACCGGCCTTTTCAAAAAACGGATTCACCCTGCCCATCACCGCAAGGGCTTCGATGAAAGGCACGTTCATAAGCGGCATCGTCTCCCTTACTATAGCCGCGGCAAGACCAAGCGAGCGAAACCTCGGCTCAATGATTACCCTGCTGATGGTGCGAATGTTTTTGCCGATGAGTTTCAGCCGAGCGCTTTTATCCAGTCCCGCGAACAAACCTCCTGTCGCCGTGGTTCGCAATTGGCAACCCGCGGCAGGCATAGCGTAAACAATCACGCCGACTGTCTGCAATCTCTCCGCTGTGCTAAATTCGCCCTTTAACGCGAAAATCGCCGCGTAAGGCCCGACGTGACTCTCGCGATAATGATAATGCGACAGCGACTCGTAATCATTTTTGTCCCCTTTTACAATTTCAAGATGTTGTGAGATGGTGCAGCTCATAATAAAATTCGAATCTCGAAATACGAAACTCGAAACAAATTTAAAATCCTAATGTTCAAAAGAACAAAACAACGGGCGTTAGCCGTTTTGATAATTTGGAATTTTGGAAATTCGAATTTGTTTAGGATTTAGAATTTCGAGTTTCGGATTTTCTTACAGCTCACTTCCACCGGGCCTGTGAAGTGTTTCACAACCAGCACGTCCGGCTGTAAATCCGCTAAAATGTCCTCGTGGCTGGACGCGAGAAAAAACGTCACCTTGTTTCGCCTGGCGAACCTGCGGACATTGTAGGCGACACCCGCGGCGGTAATCCGGTCCAGGTTGCTGCAAAACTCGTCTGCGAAAACGACTCTTTTCCCCGACGCCAGAGCACAGGCCAGCCGAAATCTGTATTGCTGCCCCTCGCTCAGATTCGCTGGCACCGTCAGGACACAGAACACGTCGCTCAATCCCGCGTAACCCAATAACTGCAGCGCCTCAATCGTCGTCGAATCGGCGTTTATGCAGTCCACCGCCGCTCTGTCCGCCGGCAGACGTATCTCGTCAATACTGATTCGCTCATCAGCCGGAACGCCTGCCTCCAGCTCACGCAGCAGCACGCTTTTGCCCGCCCCCGAAGGCCCCGTGATATAAACGATGTCCCCGTCGTCAACCTCGATATCGCACGTATGCGCGCCGCAATGCCTGTCAAGCCGCTCTGTGCTGACGCCGAACATCCGGCAAACCATCGATACACGTTCGCTGACCGTCACGCTCACATCGAACTGCTTTGACACGCAAAACCTTCGCATCGTTCAAACCTCATCCGCCGCCTGGTTCGCGGTTTGTCGTATCGAAGTGAGCCGCTGGATTTGCTTCATTGTTCGCCTGACGGCATAGTAGGTGGTTTCGTGCCTGTTTGCGATTTCTCTCATCGACAGGCCGTCCACGAAATAATCCCTCGCCATTTCGATTTGCTCTTCGGTGAACTTATCGCGGTAGTGCAGGCAGGTAATATACTGCCCGTCCAGCAGTCGCCGAACGAGCTTATGAATCCGCCGGGCGACGTTCGCCTCGTTGACGCCCGCCAACCGGGCCATCTGCCTGTATGTGCCGGCGTTGTCCAGATACATCTGTATCAGCGCCCGGTCCCTGCCCATCAGCAGCTCCGCCCTGCAGCGAATCAGGTCTATCCTGTCCGCCATTCGCCTCACGGCTTCGCCGTGAGGCGGGCGAGACCTCGCTGAAAGCGGGGCTTTGAGGCCGCCCTTTGCCGCGTTCCCGCGATTAATCTTTTGAAATGCCCTGCTTCTCGCCATTTTCCCTTTATCGTCTCGTGTCTTGCAATTCCGGTCCTGGGTCGCTTCACGGCACAACTCTGTATTTTTTATCGTTAATATAAAGCGCCTCAATGCCTTCGATTGGTATAGCCCTGTACCCCTCAAGGTTTTTTGCTTTTACCAGAATCAAATTGTACCCTGCCATATAAAACGGCCCCGGGGGATTGACTGTCCGGCAGGTCAAAAAGCGATACTCGCCCGTCGTGCGCTTCTTAAAACCAACGTCAAAATATTCGCCCCCGCTTTGTCGAATCATAAAAGCCGCCATTGCGGCTACTATCACGTCCGGAAAATTTACCTCGGCCTGTGGCCCGAGAAGTATCCTCGCCGCCCAGTCATACGCCAGTGCCGCTTCCTCCTCCGTGTCATAGAAACCAACATTCATCCTTTGTTCAGTCGCCATATAGCTTCCTCCTTTCGTCTTATGAACACCCAATTTCCCTCTTTTAACCTTGTGATATCGTGTGTGTACGCTTCTTTTTACAACAGCAAGATTGCTTCTGCGATTGTCAAATGTGTCTTCATTTTTGTGATGAACAACTTTCCCTTTGGGATTCCTCATTATCAAACGATGCATACTATAGTAGCTGTTTGTCGTTACGTAATTCCCGTCAAATCTCCACTTTAGCGTCGACAGTAATCCTGCATCCCGAAAGTCGACGACCGCCGGCCTGTCCCCTACGACGTCCATCAGGACCGGCGTATCCATCATTCGTTGCTGTCCCGGTTTTATCGGGACCGCGCAGAACGGCTCGAGCGCAAATTCTCCATCTGACATATTATCAGCTCCTTATATTTAAGAACCTCAACTATTGCCGAGGATTTGTGACGGGAAACAATAACGCATTTCAGACCGTTGTAACGCCGCCAGAATTTCGTTTTACTCTTCCCTCGCGCTTCGATTATCGCTCTGTCCCCTTCAGAAAGGTCTTTATATTCCTCGCTCTCGTCCCTGACTCCCTTAAACTCCTCATTTTCATCTTCAATTATTACCGGCTCTTTTCTGGTCATATTTTTCTCCTTCCAAAATCCTTGTTTTTAATTGTTTTTGTTTTATGAATTTTCTTTTCTGTCTTTTGCTTGCCTCGGCGCAGCCGAAGGCAAAGCCGGGCCTCCTTGCTGCCCTGCGTTGCCTTTGCGAAACTGTGTCACCCGTCTTTCGTCTTCTATCTTCTGTCCTCACGCACTCCGTCCCCGTCGGTTGCAGCCCTAAAATCCCGACTAATTTATTAGCCTGCAACTATGCTCTGTCCATTCGCCCTTCTGTTTCCTATTGAGCAATTTTTTAATAAAGAGTCAATTTTGTTTTATATCTACCATATATTAATTACTATTTTACAGAACAAAAAACTTTTGTCAAGCATAAAATTGTAAATATTCAAAAAAATATATATTGTTGTATATATAGTAAACACCCTAAGCAAACAAGCCCCTTATCTGGCTAAAAAATGGGTTTTGGGTTATTGGAGGGCTCCCCTCCGCTTATTTTCGCATGATGAATCCATATCTGCCCCCTTCGCTATATTAAATGGCTCAAACCTAGTCACCGAAGACGTTAATATTACCTAGGCCGACCAGAACGAATCAACGGTCCAGAACTTCATAATCCCGGCGGGCAGCTTCAGTCATGCCGGGAATTCGTACCAATGCAGCAACGCCCGAACCGCGGAAGGCGCCCTTGTAAATGCGAAAATAAACCTTGATAAATGCATATTTACGGTTATGGTGCGGAATACCAACCTGAGCGTGACTTCAGGCATCGTGAAATTCAGCATGAGTTTCGCCGCCTTTGACCAGAGCGACGAGATTAGCAATCTACAGGTAAGCAGACCTACGACCATCCGCCGTCTGCGACGACGTTAAGCCGGACTTGTCCCAGCCCCCCTTCTTGCTCCCGCAAGAAAGCAGGGGGACACCGAGCCATCGATGAACTCGCAGCATCAGGTGCGGGGTCGGCAGAAATGCCGACCCCGCACCGCTTTATTTCTGATTTATAATCTGCTATTCTCAATATATGGAAAACGATAATTCGTTGATATT
>CAYNVP010000130.1:0-7238 GCA_964400665.1 uncultured Pirellulales bacterium
ACTCTTTGAAAACTTCTTCTTACTTAAATTGTAAATTATCAGTAACAAAGAAGAGTATACTAAAAGATAACTTATTGTCAAATAAGATAAATCCAATTGCAGTATACTGAAAATAGATTAATAGGTTATAATGAATACAACTCTATTGGAGTAAAATTAATATTACTTAACTAAATTAGGTAAATACATGAAAAAAAATGGGCGGGAATTTGCATTGTCTGAAGAAGATCTAGAATTCTTTAAAGATTATACAGATTTCCTATTCAAAGATAAAATTGACTTTTCTCAGTTTGAGAAAGAACTTTCAGATAATCCAAATAAGATATTAATCGATTTTCTTGTTTTGTTCAATTATTCACGAGTTAGTAGATATGCAAGTAAGTTTGTTAAATCTAAAAACTTCAATCAAATAGTCACAGAGTTTCGAAAAGAGTTCAGGACTTTTGAAAGTGATTTTTCACAAAAACTTTCCAATTTAGATCAGAAAATTCATCGAGAATACTGGTACAAAAAGGAACTAATGCAGACAGCTCTTTATTTGATAACTTTCTCTGCAAGTAATGAACAAAGAAAAAAACAAAGAAAACCTTCAGCAGATTATTCTATCAATATAGTTGCATTAAATCCAATAGAAGAGAAGCTAGGAAGTTTCCTAATGAGCACATTGGTTACATTGAATACATTTGGTGATTTAATAGATTATTACTCAAAAAACTATGTAGAAGATTTTGAGTATCTTTATGGAAATTATACAGAACCAGCATACAATATTCTGAACTTGAAAAAACGCAAGTTTTATCCAAGGCATCAGGTAGTTCAAACCCTTATAGAGCATTCAAATTCTAAATATAAGCCTTTATTCGAATTTATGAATTCTAGTTTGAGAAATGCACTTGCACATAAGTCATATTTTGTTATCGAAGAAGAACAAAAAATAAAGTATTTAGATTACAGATTCCATGTACATGAAATGAATCTTAATGATTTAGAAGAACATAGTTTCAACCTCAAAATTCTTAGATACTTACTAATAACTTCAGAAGATGATTTAAGACCTCCAAATAACTCGTTGCTAATTATAATACTCAATTTATATCGTGTAGCAATAGATGAACCTAAGAAATTTCTAGAATTCTACGAGAGCATATCTCAGAATATACTAGAGAAGATATTAACTCAAAATAACTTGGGTAAACTAAATATCTATGTTTCGGGATTTTACAAGCAGATGATGAAATACATAATGAATCTATCTTTCAAATGGTTGGATTATGGAGGTTATCAAGGTTACAAGAACTTTATATCCTTTATACTACAATTCTACAATCTTGTGGATGATAATGCACCAATACAAGCAAAAGAGTTTTTGGTTAGGAAGCTTGCTGACTTATACTCCGATATTGATTTTGGTAACAAAATAGAAGAAACCAAATTAAAGAAATATCTACAAATTTGTTTGATTCGATTTATCGATGAATATGATTCAAATGTATATTTAATAAAATTGTACGATAACATATTAGATTGAGATGTTGTTTCAGAAGAATCTTTTGTTCTTAACTACATCGGTAGAATTTTCGCTATATAAACAGAATTTTCATTTAGTAAACATAGGAATAGGTAAACTATACTTGTAGCAGGGAATCAAACATTTACTGTGCAGTCTTCCTAAGTATATTTCAATTCGATCTGTAGTACATAAAGAGGCGAGTTCAGAGTGCTTGATTTATTTAGATTTTGCTTGATAAACTTAACATTTATATATGTCTTTATTCATTAATATCTCATGAGAGAATCTTTGGGAAAATTTCTGCTTCGAATAAGAAAAGAAAGAAAACTAACCTTAAGAGATGTTGAAAGAGAAATCGGAATTTCAAACGCTTATCTTAGTCAATTAGAAACAGAAAAAATAGAGCAACCTTCACCGAAAATCCTACATAAATTATCAAATTTATATGGCATATCTTATGAGAAATTACTGAATTTAACAGGATATCCTTTACCAGAAAGTAGTAGTACAAGGATCCAAAATAGAATCCAAACAGAATTTTCTGAGCTATCTTCAGAAGAGAAGGAGCAAGTCAGTGATTACATACAGTATTTAAAATCAAAAAGGAAAAAATAATGAAATGGACATATTCAAGTTCTAGAATTTTCGTAAAATGCCAAAAAATGTGGTATTTTCACACAAACTATGCAAATTCACGATCTAAAAATCAATTACGAAAACAAGCTTTTCAACTAAAGCAATTACAATCAATAAGTGCTTGGAGAGGTAGTTTAGTGGACAAAACAATAGAAAGAACCATGATCTCATACATTAATAAGAATGAACATCCAAGAAAGAGTGAAATTCTGGAATTTGCTCATGATTTGCTAGATAGACAATTAGAATTTGGAATGAAACAAAAACACAAAGATACTTCTATGGTAAAATCGAAAACAGGAGACGAATACTGTGCATTTTACGATTTAGAATACAAGGGGAGCTTAGATCAAAAGGCGGTTGATTTTGCTAAATCCGAAGTCACTACTGCATTAAATAACATACTAAATTCCAAATTATTAGAAAAACTGATATTAGAAGAAAATTATTCTGTTTCCCAAAGATCAATAAGCTACACTTTAGATTCTGACATCCATGTTAATGCAACACCAGATCTTATTTCTTTCAGTAAGAAATCTATATCTATAATTGATTGGAAGGTGCATGCTTTTGCAACAGCTAGAGCAAGAAAACAATTAGGTATTTATGCACTTGTTCTATTGAATCAGAATCCTCACAAGGATTATCCAGAAAATTTTAACGATATAAGAAAACAGAATGAAAACATCAAATTAATTGAATATCAGCTATTACAGAACAAGCTACGAAAATATGAGATTACACAAGAAGACCTACATGAATTTGAGGATTATATTTATCTTTCAGCGCTTAAAATGAAAAGAGTTTTAAAAGAACAAGAGAAAGGTGAATTACCAGGTTCACACTTTGAATCAGCTAGAAGCACAAATGTATGTACTAGCTGCAGATTTAAAGCAATTTGTTGGGATCAGGTAAGGATCAATAAATCGAAGGGAGAAGGTGATGGAAGTTAAATCTACAGTATCAAACATATTTCTAATTGAAAATTTAGATAAGATAAAATGTGTGTTTAAAGTTTATAAGATAAAGGGATTACCTAAAGGAACTGAAGATTATCATAAAAATGTTCAAATTCTTGAAAGTGACTTAAGCAGGATTTCGAAATCATCTTGTGCAAAATTTCATGAAAATGGGGAGCTTTTTATTGCTCAACCATCAGGTAAGAGTGATTTACCAAAGAATCTTAATTTAATTGGAACTACAGTGGTTATTGAGAAGACAAGAGAAGAGGAAATTTATCTAAACAATATTAATACAGAAAGAAGGAACATAATA
This sequence comes from uncultured Pirellulales bacterium, assembly GCA_964400665.1. Taxonomy (GTDB): domain Bacteria; phylum Planctomycetota; class Phycisphaerae; order Sedimentisphaerales; family Anaerobacaceae; genus Fen-1362. The sequence continues at coordinate 3,422 of CAYNVP010000130.1, forward strand.
GTTCGGTTCTTACAAGGATGTATAGAACAGAGATTTTACAACGACTTTAATTTATGGCAACCAAAACCAGGTCACGCATATTACTCAAAATTTCCAGACAGAGACATGCAAAAAAAATCAAATAATGTTGATGTATACAGAGGTTTTAAATTTAGAATCATAATAATCAACAATGAGAAAATTGGTGTATGTATTGACGTTAGTAATAAGTATGTATCACGATACACTTTACCAACTAATCTATCATCTGATGAGTTTAGTAAAAGATATGATGGAGCAAATTGCATATATGAATATGGTAATAGGTGGTATGAAATAAGATTAAGTGGTTTTAATGACTTAAATGTTATTCAAGTTCCACTACCATCTGGGAATAGTCTTTACGACGAGATACATATACAAGCAGGATCTTCGAAATCTAAAAATCTATTAAGATTGCCAAAGAATGGTTCAGTTGCGATTTATTATACAAGCTATGGACAATCTAGAAATGTACCAACTGGTCTTTGTAGAGAAACTTTTAGAACTAGTCATCCAAGTGTAAAAAAACTACATGATCAAGCCATTCTATATCCCAATAAAAGAAAAAGACGTATTGATTTTATATTAAACCAATATTTTAATGATTTATATCTAGGAGAATCAAAGATACTACTAAGTAAAGAAAACCTTTCTATAAAAGCTGAGGTTTTCGAAATCCCAGATTTGGAATTTGGAAATAATACAATACTTACAACAAAAAAGAACGATGATGGTATAAAAAGTTCATTAGAAGATTTTCCAAAGATGAAATCAAGATTACTAAATTCTCAAGAATCTGGTTTTTTCAAAAAGAAGATTTTTGATCGACAATATATAATTTTACCCTTTTCAGTCTATCAAACCTTTGGAAAAAAATTCATAGAAGACCTGAGAAATGAAACAATGAAGTACTGTGATACTTCGATACAAATGACATACAATCCTACAGTTATTACTTATGATGATTCAGTACAAAAAACCGTTGCAAAAATTGGTAGACAAATTATTAAAGCTATGGAAGATAACTTTCAAGGTCCAGGTTTAGGACTAGTAATGGTACCAGGAATTAAGTCTAAATTAGCATATACAGAAGATGAACTTTCCAATTTAGTAATGCAAGAATTAAGATCAAGAAAAGTATATGTTTCCATAATTCACAATGATGTCTCAGAAAGAAGTTATACTGAAATTATAGATGACAAAGGAAGACAAAAATGGGTTTTGATTGATGACGAGAAAACAAAAAAACGATTCAATGGATATCTGAGAAACATAGTAATTAACAAAATAATGTTACTTAACTCCTTCTGGCCTTTTATACTAAGAGACCAGTTAATTGCGGATTTAACAATTGGATTGGATGTAAAAAATAGTACTGCATGTTTTTCTATAATATATAAAACTGGAGAAAATATGAATTTCTATTTTAGTGAATCATCTCAAAAAGAACAATTATCACGAAACCATATTAAAACCAAGATTATCGAAATCTTGAAACAGGAAAAGCAGTTAAATGATTTCAAAATCAGAAACATTGTTTTCCATAGGCAGGGAAGAGTATTTCAGTCGGAAATAGATGGATTTAATGATGCAATTGAGTTTCTTAAAGCAGAAAGCACACTACAAAAAATACTTCAAAAAGAATGTAATGTGACAATTGTTGAAGTTTTTTCTACTTCCAGAATACCACTTAGAATATTCGAACTAGTGAGTAATCCGATTGAGCAAAAAGAATATGTATACAATCCAATAGTTGGAACCTATTTCGCATCTTCTGAAAATTCAGGATTTGTTTGCAATACTGGACCTCCGTACAAATTCAAAGGAACTACAGTTCCAATTCAGATAAATAGAATATCAGGAAATCTTTCAATTAAATCAGTTATGCAAGATATTTTTTATTTATCAAATCTTACGTGGACCAGGATAGATTACTGTTCAAGATTACCAATCACTATTAAAATGGCAGATGTTAGATTGAGAGAATCGGCAGGTCTTTATGATGAAGATTCTTTAAAATTCGAGGATGAATACAATGAATGAAATCAGTAATTTTAGCACTAAACTTACCAGTTTTAATGAAACATTAAGAAAATTCGAAGAAGCACTATTATTAGTAAGAGATTCACAAAAAGTTACAACAAACCCAGAAAATTTGATCAAAATACAATTTTTGCTAGAAATTATTGAATCTATTATTGCTTCAGTGGAGAGTAGATTTAGTAAATCAGTTATGATTGACGAATTGAAAATTTGGGACACAATACGGATACAGTCTACAGGTGGTACATCAGTTACAAAAAATCAACTTCTAGAGGTGTATAAAAAACTAGAAAAAAGTGAAATCGCATTAGATAAAGATGATATAATCATATTGAACATAATTGCAGATGCTATTGATTTCGAATGCGAAAAGCTTTTCAAAAGGATGATGGCAGGATGAAAAAGTATCTAGAGGCTCTTATTAATGAACAAATCATACGGGGAAAATTTCTAAAAACAATTATACCTCATCCACTTCGAATTTCAGAATTACTAAGTCTTGCCGAGAGATGCTCCAGAATGATTGATGAAATTTGTATTCGATTGTCAGATTTGCAATTGGATTTGAAGGAACGAAGTTCCGATGATATTATCGATATATATAGACTCTTTAGAGCAAATCTTAGGGATCTCGAGGATATTGAAAAATATGGAATAACTGCACTTTACCATGAAACGAAGGAATTAGAGTTTCTGAATAAATTAATATTCAAAATACATCAAGAAATCAATTTACCGCTCAATCCACCTGCTATAGCTTGTATATCCACTAGATACTTCTTCTACCACTCAAAAGTTAATATTATTTTTTCTCCTATCGGTGAATCAAGTTTTCTACTTCATTTATCGGATATTTTTCATGAAATTGGTCATCATGTAATTTCAAACAAAAGCAACATTTCAAAACTTCATCCGTTAAACAAAAAATTCAAGGAAGTAATAGAATACATTTCCGATTACTATCTAAATTTATATATTCAAAAAATAAGGGAAACATGTCCGGAAGATATACCTCAAATGATAAAAGAAATCCACTCACAGTGGAAGTTTGATTGGATTAATGAAATCTTCTCTGATCTTTTTGCTCTCTTCACATTAGGTCCTGCCTATGCATGGTCTCATCTACATTTAACTGCAAAAAAAACAACAAATGTTTATGAATTTAATCCAAGAGAATTTCAAACACACCCAGCTGATTATGCAAGATTCCGAGCTTTGATTATCGGATTGGGTATACTTGGATATGACTCAGAACTGGCATTAATTCAGTCAAAATGGAATACTCTTCCATATTGCTCAATTTTTCAGCCTAGTCCAGAATACTTCTTTGCATTTCCTGAAGAGATTCTTCAAAAAGTAACAGAAGAGTTTCTAGAAAGTCTCCAAGATTGTAAGTTCAAAATAGTAAGACCTAATGATTTAAAGAACAAATCTCAAAATGAAATAGTTAGAGTACTTAATCTGGCATGGGAGAAATTTTGGAATAATTCAGCAAGTTATAGAGACTGGGAAGAGGAAATAACATCTATCTTAAGAAAAAATTTTGGTATTTTGGACTAATAACCTTATTCCTATAATTTCTGATTTTCAGTTTGATTCACTAACAATCTGATTACATAATGATACAAGTATTTTCTGAATTTCTAAGTTCTTTTTCTACTTTGCATTAAAATGCAAAGTCATCTGTCTTCTAAGAATGAGGAGAATTTTAGCTTTATTGCGTCTTATTTTTCTTCAAGTAACCTTTTTCCTG
>CAYNVP010000131.1:0-7226 GCA_964400665.1 uncultured Pirellulales bacterium
CGGACGACGGAGTCATCGACGACGACGATGCGCTTGCCGTGGATGACCTCTTTGATGGGGGCCAGCTTGATTTTGACGTCAGCTTCGCGCATCTTCTGGTTCGGGGAGATAAAGGTCCGGCCGATGTAGTGGCTTCGAACCATTCCCATATCGAATGGGATGCCGGAATGCTCGGCGAATCCGATGGCAGCGGAGGTTCCGGAATCGGGGATGGGGACGACGACGTCGGCTTTGACGGGGTGCTCAACGGCGAGACGTCGGCCGAGCTTCTTTCTGAATTCGTGGACGTTTTCGCCGAATATGGTGCTGTTTTGCTTGGCGAAGTAGATGTGCTCGAAGAGGCAGTGTGCAGGCTTGACCGAGCCGGGTTTTACGAAGAACCGGCTGGTTAGGCCTCGTTTGTCGAGCGTGACGATTTCGCCGGGTTCGACTTCGCGGACGAATTTGGCGTCGATTGCCTCGAGTGCACAGGTTTCGCTTGCTACGACGTATGCGCCGGTATCTGTTCGGCCAATGCAGAGAGGACGGATTCCGTAGGGGTCGCGTGCGGCGTCGATGTGGTCGGGAAAGAGAAACAGCAGGCAGTATGCTCCCTGCAGGTGGTTAAGGACGTGGGCGAGGGGGTCTGGTTTTGCGACGTGGGTGGGCTTGGCGAGCAGATGGGCGATGATTTCGGTATCGGTGGTGGATTTGAAGATGCTGCCGTAGGCCTCGTATTCGTCGCGGAGCAAGCTTGCGTTAATGAGGTTGCCGTTGTGGGCGATAGCGCACTGGCCCCGCGAGTACTCGACGAAGAAGGGTTGGCTGTTGACGGGTTTTGACGAGCCGGTGGTGGAGTAGCGGACGTGGCCTATAGCGATGGGGTTGGCGAGATTATTGAGGATTTCCGAGCCGGCGCGGAAGACCCGGCTGACGGTTCCCATCGCGGTGTAGCAGTTGATTAGTTCGCCATTGCTGGATGCGATTCCGGCGGATTCCTGGCCCCGGTGCTGGAGTGCGAACAGGCCATAGTAGGTTTTCTGGACGGCTTCGGGGTCGCCGTAGATTCCGAACAGGCCGCAGTTTTCTTTTTTATCCATAGCCACAGAGGAAATAGGTATTTTAGCCACAGAGGGCACAGAGAAAAAATAAATAAACTTTGTGAGCTCCGTGGTTAAAAGCTTTATAAACGTCGCTTTCTTGAGGCATTAAGAATACCCCTGAGAACCCACAACCGTCGCCCACGACGGTAAAGTAGTAGTTTACAGTTGTATTCCCTACAAGTCAAGGACGGTGCAGATTTCCATCGGTTTTCAGGCGTCTGGATACATAAAGTCGGGGATGCGGCGGACTTTGCCGGTGGAATCGACACAAGCGAGGATGCTTGTGCCTTCGGCGAGGAGCTCGTCCGCCTTCGGCGAGACCTCGCCCGTCCCTAAGGGACGAGGCGGGCGGGTGAGTTTGTAAGAGTGCTCAATCTTGCTTGCTGAGACGTTGGTGCAGGTTGTCAGAAGTTGGATGCGCTCATCGTAAAAGGCGGGCCTGCGATATTTGATATTTAATTCGGCAATGACGAAAAAGACGCCAGCGGATTCGAGGTCCTTGTAGGCGAGGCCATTTGCGCGGAGAAGCTCGGTTCGGCCCATCTCGAAATAGACGGGATAGACGCTGTGGTGGACTACGCCGCCCTGGTCGGTTTCGTTGTAGCGGGGCTGGATGGTTATCGTGCAATTTTGAACAGACGTTTTTTCGGGGAAATTCATTGTTTCTCGATACTCGATACTCGATACTCGTTGCTCGATGCACAAACAGGCCTTGCGCATACAGCATTTAACAACGAAAAAGATAACGAAATCGGCGGATTTGTCAAGGAACGGGGGCGGGAAAAAGTGAAAACAAATTATTGACTTTCGAGTATTATTATGGGAAAGTTGCGGGCTGTGAATTACCCAAACCAGTCATTAAACGTTAGTATTCGTCGAAAGGACAATCAAATGAGAGTCAGCAGGAAACTTATATTATTGATAGTATGCGCACTTGCGGGGGCGGTTTTTGCATTAGGCAAACCCGCCAAGGAAAAAAAGATGACAGTCAAGGAAGAGGCGGCTACGGAAGACACCGGGGAGATGCAGGACAAGGAAGCGGTCAAAGAAGCGGAAATGCCCCAGGCCGAAGAAATGAAGGAGGAGAAAGAAGCGGAGATGCCGGCTGCTGTGCCGAGCGTTGTGAAACCCGCCGAGACGAGCGAGGGCAATGACGTGGCGGTCACGGTCAACGGTGAAGTTATAACGGAGGCCGAGGTCGATGCCCGGATAAAGCCGCACCTTGCGAGAGCCGCTATGCGTATGGACCCGAACAGCATCGCGCTTTATGCGAAGAACATCAGGGGTCAGGCGCTGGAAGGAATGATTATAGAACGGCTGCTGGATGGACAGGTGAAGAAAGCGGGAATCAACATCACGGACGTCGACATCGATAATAAGATTAACGAGATGCTCGCCCAGCAGGGTATAACAACGGAAGGCTTCAAGCAATTGCTGCAAATGCAGGGACTAACCGTCGAGCAATTCAGGGAGCAGATGAAGAGGGGGCTTGGATTTGAAAAACTTATGGAGCGGCGTGTCGGCGAGGTGGACATAAACGACGCCGAGGCGCTTGCTTATTACGAGGAGAACAAGGAGGATTTTAATACCCCCGAGCAGGTTCGGGCCAGCCATATACTGATAAAGGTAGCGCCGTCGGCGACGCCGGAGGAAAAAGCGGCGGCCAAGGAAAAGGCCGAATCGCTGCTGAAGAAAGTCAAGGAAGGTGGGGATTTTGCGACTCTGGCGCAGGAAAATTCAGATGACTCCGGGTCAAAAATAAGGGGCGGGGACCTCGGATTTTTCGGGAAGGGCCAAATGGTCAAGGAGTTCGAGGATACTGCGTTCGGGCTGCAGCCGGGCCAGGTAAGCGACGTGGTGGAGACGCAGTTTGGCTACCATATTATTAAGGTTACCGGCCACAAGGCGGCTGGGCTGACTCCTTTTGAGGACGTTAAGGCGGACATCGTCAGGAATCTTCAGCAGACGAAGAAGAACCAGTTTTTCAGGCAGTACGTGCAGAAGCTCAGGGCCGAGGCGAAGGTTGTCTATCCGCCAGGCAAGGAGCCGGCAATGACTATGCCTATAGCTCCTGTCAGAGAGAGGCGTGCAGCACCACCGCCAACAGAGTAAATTGATAACGTTCGGCGGATAGCGCAGAGCATACGCCCTGTGCTATCCGCTTTTTTTTATTTCAGCAACGTTGCCGGATTTAGATTAGCCGATTCGATATCTTTGAAGTATTTCACGGTGCCGTATTTAAGCTCAACTGCCGCGTCCTCGTCGCAGATGATAATTCCCTTCGGATGTAATTGCAGGGCGCTGATGGTCCACAAATGGTTGACGGCGCCTTCGATTGCGTGCCAGAGCGCGCGTGCCTTGTTGTGGCCGTTGACAATAATCATAACTTCCCTTGCGTCCATCACGGTTCCGACGCCGACGGTGAGGGCGGTTTTGGGGACTTTGTTGACGTCGCCGCCGAAGAAGCGGGAGTTTGCGATGATAGTGTCCTGAGTGAGGGTTTTGACGCGAGTGCGCGATGCGAGCGACGAGCCGGGCTCGTTGAAGGCGATGTGGCCGTCGGGGCCGATGCCGCCGACGAAAAGCTCGATGCCTCCGACCTGTTTCATTTTTTTCTCATAGTTTTCGCATTCAGCGTCAAGGTCTTTGGCGTTGCCGTTGAGGATGTTGACGTTTTCTTTGCCGATGTCTATGTGGCCGAAGAAGTTGTTCCACATAAAGGAGTAATAGCTTTCGGGGTGGTCTTCGGGGAGGTTGACGTATTCGTCCATATTGAAGGTGACGACATTTTTAAAGCTGACCTTCCTGGCTTCGCAGAGCTTAATAAGCTCCTTGTACATACCGAGCGGCGATGAGCCGGTCGGCAGACCAAGGACAAAGGGCTTTGATTCGGCTGGTTTGAATTCATTTATTCTTTTTGCGACATAGTTTGCGGCCCATTTCGAGACCAGTTCATAGCCGGGTTGAATTATGACTCTCATAACTTTCTCCTAATAGCATTGGGTTTTGGGCATTGGGTTAGGATTAACTTAACGCTTCTTTTTCAACTGAAGTTTCCCATTCAAACGGTTAAAAACAATAATTTCCTACGTACGGCCTCAATAATTTTACGACAATAACTTTCAACTATCAAGGGTCTTATAGAACAGAGATTTCGATACGACAAGGACTGTTTAAGTAAAAAAGAGAGAACAACTTGTATCGGTAATGGAAATTCTGGAGAGAATTCGAAGTGATTCAACGTGGAAAGGGCGGGGAAAAACAACCTATAAACAAAAAGGGTGTCGCGTTTAACAACACCCTTTTTGTTTTTTTGCTTCGCCTCAGTTGAAAAGAGCAAAGTCAGAATTTAGGCATTTATCCTTCTGCGAAGCAGACCAAGGCCGCGTTCTGAATTTACCGGCTGCATTATATACTATCGAGCCAATGTGCGGCGAATATGGCAAGGTCCATAAAGTCCACATCATCGTCGCTGTCCAAATCACCATATATACAACCTACAGGCCAGGCACCCATAAGGCCACAAACGGCATCGCACGGAGAATCATTGTGCAAGGTAAAATCTTCCGCAGGCCGATTGCAAAACAGCGGGTCCAGAGAGATATTGCCGTTTGTGCCATTCTGTCCCGCGAGGCATCCTACCCAGTCCCCACCAGCATTGCCGTAAACGTCACAGCAAGTTAGCGTAGCACTTAAGCCAGTTTCACAATAAACGGCTTCGCCCTTCCTGCCGAAGGCAATAATTGTATTTTCCAGCACGGCATTTGAGTCCCACAGTGGGGTCGGCCAGGTAACGGCCAACCCACTACCGTTTGGATCACCCTCGTTGTCAGATAAAGTGCAGTTTACCAAAGTCGAATGCGACTTTCCGGTTAATATAGCACCTCCGTTGCCTCTGGTTGAATTTTCGGAGAATGTGCAATACTCAAGTACGCAGTTTGGGTCCTCAAATACCGACAGCCCCCCGCCATAAGTGTCGGCAGTGTTATGGGAAAAAGAACAATTGGTGAATGTCACGTTGTCACCCATGTCAGTCATCCCACCGCCATGTCCCTGCGTGTGGTTATGCCAGAAGGTGCAGTTCCTAATCGTCGGCGAACCAAAATTGGCCAATCCTCCGCCATCGTCCAGGGCCGTGTTGTGATAGAAAAGGCAGTCGTTAATATCGGGAGCACAACCTGCCCCACAATACATCCCGCCGCCAAGACCTTCCGCCCGATTGTGCGAGATAATACAATTGTTTATGGTTGGCGAGGAGGAGTTTATACAATAAATAGCGCCGCCGCCCCAACAGGGGTCACCCCAGGAGGTGGGCGTAAAACCGTTGGTGATTGTAACTCCCTCAAGCACAGAATCTGCATCCTCACCGGAGACGAAGTTAAAGCCGCGGTGCGGATTAGTTGTGGACCCCCCGCAGTCAATGATGCAGGCGGTAGGGTCTCCGTTCTTGGAACGGACGGTGATTTTCTTGCCTGAGAAATTAACATCCCTGTTATCATCCCAGGTAGCAAAGATCCCATCGGTGAGTTCTATAATATCCCCGTCCACAACAGCATCGACAGCATCCTGGATAGTAGCATAGTCACCACTACCATCGGGATGAACCTCATAAGTTGCGGCTGAAACATATCCCGCACCGACCAGCCACCCTGTGGCGAAAAGAACCGTTACTAATAATTTCAGCTTTGAATCAACCATGATTTGTCCTCCTGTAAAATAATATTGTGTAGTTTAATGAGAGCGAAAAGGCAGAGTAAGCAAAGAGACTGAAGCATTGGGAACATCGATACTAAAGGCCTCCTTTCTTTTCACCTGCCGCTCTCATCCTTTTGAAATAACCACAACGTGAACTTCCCTAAAATTCATGCACGACCAAACATATACTTCCCGTCCGGATTGTCAAGGGATTAATCGCAGAAAAACTGCTTTTTTCGGACTGACGTCGATTTTGGCCCAGAAATGTTGTTATTTTACAGCACGACCATTTCGGTATTGGAAGTTATGCCTTTGCCTGTTGGGCTAATTGTGGCTATTTTTGGTACGACTCTGGAAAATTTGGGTTAATGCATTTTTTTCATTCGGCGAATGATTTCGTCGCCGAGCTGCGTTTTGTCTTCGATGTGTTTTTTGATGTCCTTTACGACGGAATTGTCCTCGAATGTCCCGCGCACCTGAGCAAAATCCGCTGCACGACCGGTCAAGTCGCCGTCTATTCCGTAGCCGATTTGCGCGGTTGCGGCGAACTCTTTTTTGGTATCGGCCTGTAGGATATTATCAAGCTCCACCACGGCCGATTTCCATTTGTCAATCATCTCGATGATGTCGTCCGGTTCTATCGTATCGATTGTTTTTCCGAGCCGCTGCTGGAGGACGTTTGCGGCCCAGGCCCATTCGTATTCCGGATAGTTTTCGTGCGCTTTGACAAATGCATCGGCAACCTGATCGAGATTTGCCAGCGTTCCGGAAACGATATCGTCGAGGATTTTTGTTACGACGTTTTCCGGAGCGAACATCCCCGCCAGGTCGACCCACTTTCCGGGGCCCATATCGGTTTGGGGTTTGAGCGCCGAGCGGAGCTGCTGGGCGCTGGACGGATTTTTGTCCTGCAGGCGTTTTATTAGACAGTTGCCTAAGAATTTATCTGTGCCGATTTGATAGAATTTAATACCCCTGTCCAGCGAGTGGCTTTTTATTTTGACGCTGTGGTAGGTGAAATAATCGCTTGTTTCACCGCGTGTGGACTTGAGGTTTCTAAGGAGCTCGAGGCCGTTGAGCATTTTCTGAATGGTATATGGGCTGAGGAGCTTGAAGTTGATGAGGTCTAATTTTTTGGTGTCTTTGCGTTTGTCGCGTTTGGGCCACTTTCTGGCGTCGCGGACGGTGCCGACGCTTCGCAGGTTGACACCTGGGATGAGGATGCTTTCGTCTTCGTGTTCGATGAGGTATGAGAAGGGCAGGTCGGAGGTGTCGGAGTTTCGGTAGTGCCTTCCCATAACGACTGTAAATGCGCCTACCTTTGCAGGCCAGAGCATATAGGAGTCGCTTGCGGTTTTTGAGCCGCGTTCGACGATACCCTGATGGACGGGACCGAGCGTGTACATATGGTTGCTCTGGTTGGTTACGGAGCCGGCGGTGAGGAAACTG
>CAYNVP010000132.1:0-7168 GCA_964400665.1 uncultured Pirellulales bacterium
ATCAGCAATCTGGACCATGAAAATCGTAGGAAGCATCTTATACCAGAATTCGGGACTACCACAGCCGCCTCCATTATTGCCGCACATCTGCTGCGATGCGCAGTAGTACATATTAGCTGCACCTGTCACCGGATCATGACCATTATAATTACTCATGTCGTATCCTGCCAGAGTACCGCTAACGATTAGGGCCAGAGCATTGATTGCCTCACTGGACCCATTGCTATACCCCGCCCCCACATAGGCCGCCATGTTAAACATACCCTCCCAATCACCAGATGTAATCCATGAACATAGGGGCAAATAAGTACCGGTTTTGGTATCGTCAAGTACATAATCCACATATTGCTCTGTTACGTCCTGCCAGTCCCGCATCAAATAGGGCGATGGTTCATTGGACATCTCTTCAACCCGCGGCAGGGTATTAGGATCAGGGTCTGGATCAGGATCATTAGGATCAGGGTATTGACTATCCGATATAATTTGCAGGTCATCAATGTATATCGAATTGCCGCCATCGGGCCACGCACTGCACCAGAAATCAATCGTGTCGATTTGAGAAAAATCGTCAATGGGTATATCTTCATCGGGTGGGTAATCAAAGAATTCCGAAATTGGACAGATAACCTTTCGCCAGCCGGTCTCTGTAGTATCGGGGACAGCGAATCTTGCGGTCTTGCCGGCCTGATATATTATCAATTGTCTAACACAAGATGAACCCGCCAGGTCGGACCATATCCAGAAACTCAATGCCGTATTGGCAACTGGTGTAAGATTGATTTTGCCGGGATAAACTTTGCGCGGCACAATATCCCATAGGCCTGTCGGCCGGTCTTCAAAACGTATGCGCATCGAGCCGGAACCTTCGTTAACCTCGCCCGGAGGTGCCTGAATCATAAGACCGCTGTCCCGAGTATCATACCAGCCGCTGACGACTAAGTCGTCAAAGGATTCAAGCTGTATCTCTACCTCTTCTGCCGAACAAAAAGCAACCAGCCCTGTTAATAACAAAGCCGACAATAAAAACCTCTGACATAATTTCATCATAACCACTCTCTTCCTGTCTTGGCCGGTATTTACCATATTTGGTACCCGGCTAAACGCAGACTTTCTAACTATCTATAGAGTACCACAAATTGCCCCAAATTGCAACCGCCTAAAGGGGTTTTCTTATGGATTGTTGTTGAAAAACCAATTGCCGGCAAGACTGTTCAAGTCCTCGAAATTGACGATATTGTCGCCATTAATGTCCACTCTGCCGGGACAGGTGCCCTGCTCAAGCCATCGCTCCACTAATTCCGCAAGGTCTCGCATATCGACGATACAATCGCCGACGATATCGCCTGTCAGACGTAACGGTGACACCTGAATCTGGGCGCAGTCAGAAAAAACTGTATTAGTTTTGTAATCTACGACAACTCCGTTAATGAGTTTTTTATTACCTTCTATCGTTACAATGCCACCTGCCGGTGCGAGAACAACCAGCACCGCAGAATCGGCAGGAATATTAAAGTCCGTTACACCACTAATATCAGTCTTGAGAAACGTTTGAGAAACAGTGTCATAAAGATCAACAGGTTCAGCTCCAACATTTATGTCCACCACTTGGGTACTTGCATAAGGATTAAAATACAAAAAAGTAGGATAAGCTGCGTCATGGTAGTAATCGGTCGTCAGTAAATCCAGCTGTAATATCTTGTCTACATTCGTAGTCGATACTATTCCACCAAGAATTCCAATATAGGAACTGCCGTACAGTCCAAGATCGGTATTACCCCATCCCCAGCTTATCGGATCTCCAGAAGCAAAAGGCGCTATTGTATTGTCGCGAACTTCAACATATATCTCATCTACATATATTCTATCATGAAGATCGTTGCCCGCTACGCGGTCAGTATCTTCCACCTTTATATATAGATCGGAACCAACGTTGATCAATGGCTGCCAATTGAATATGTCTGTTGTCGAGGTAACAGTGAAAAGATAAGTGTATGGACCTGACGGATTATTGGAATAATAATAGTTAAATCCACTATCGGCATCCCCGCCATCACTGATACGCGACTTGATCACAATCTGATAAAAATAACCAGAAGCCAATGAAATATGCCAGACATGCTCTAAGCCGTCTTCTCCCCCAGGGAGAGTTTCTTCTTCGAGAACTTCATTAATATTATCTCTTACGTGTGTAGTTGAATAATCACCAGAAATTATTGAGCCTGTCCTCAGGTCTTCAGAGTTAGCCTTATCATAAGTCCATTTTTCCGATTTCAATCCCTCATAGCCTATGCAGTTGTCAGGGTCATAAGTGTCCGCCCAGCTAAAGCTGGTCTGATGAGTTTCAGGTAGAGTATCCGGATAAAACAAACGAACACTGTTAGCCAGATTAAGCATATACTTGCCGATAGCTCTGGCGTAACGTTGGTCATATCTCACTAGTGGAACCATAGCGCCCGCATAGTTCAAGCTCTCCATTTCAAAAACATATCTGTCATTGCCGGCAAGACCTCCAACATCATATCCTCCCCAATTATAGGCCTGTATCCCCCATCCGTACTGATTACCGTAGAAACAGAAGTTAAGGATCTTATCAACATCATAGTTTCTGCCTTGTTCAGCATTCATGCGGGCTGCAATATACGGAGCAAAACCAAGAAGCACATCATAAAGTGGACTTTGTGACTGGTTTTCGATGAACTGTATAGACCAATCTGCGGCATCGAGATATTTCTGGTCACCTAATTTCACATAAGCCATATACTCTACCCAGCCGATTGCAGCAGGAGCATCAGGCTCCAACCAAACGCCGTTGTCATATGGAGTCATAGTGTCAAAGTCAAAAGCTGTATGATTGAAATTTGGTACTGTCCAGGGATTTGTATTGCCACCCATCGCCACACAGGCATCATACCAACGATTTGCGGTTATAATAAATTCACTATCCATATCACCAATACCAGGATAGTAATATGCTAACTGATAAAAAAGAATACTTGGAAGAGTTTCGTACCAGAAGGTATAGCCTGTATCACCCCATAAGTTATTTAAATAAAGGTTTTCACCATTGACTGAGCTGAAATAGTTCTCCTCCATAAGCACCCAGTTGTAACCGTTCTGATTACTTTTATCTATACCTACCAGAGTCGCTCCCAGTACAGCACCCATACAGTTAATACTCTCATGTGCAGTTCCACCGGTTTGATCGAACCTCCCTACATAACTGGGCATGCCAAAACCGTCCCTATGGAAGTTTACCTGACTTGTATCCCACCAGATCAGGGGCAGGTAATCACCGGTCTTTGTAAAATCAAACACAAAGGCATCATAATCAATGGCAACCTGTTTCCAGTCTCGCATAATATAAGGAGACGGTATATTGGGCATCTGCTGCACGCGCTCAATATCTATTTGGACATCTTGGACATATGAGGTATACTCCAACCGCAGGTCGTCGATATAGATTGAATTGCCGCCATCGGGCCACGCACTGCACCAGAAATCAACCGTGTCAATTTGAGAAAAGTTATAAATCGGCACATCTACACCGGGATAATGAAAGAATTCCGAAACCGGACAGGTAATCTTTCGCCAGCCGGCCTCTGAGGCAAGGGGAACATCGAACCTCGCTGTCTTGCCGGCCTGATATATTATCAATTGTCTAACACAAGATGAATCGACCAGGTCGGACCAGACCCAGAAACTCAATGCCGTATTGGCAATTGGTGTAAGATTGATTTTGCCGGGATAAACTTTGCGCGGCACAATATCCCATAGGCCTGTCGGCCGGTCTTCAAAACGTATGCGCATCGAGCCGGAGCCTTCGTTAACCTCGCCCGGAGGTGCCTGAATCATAAGACCGCTGCCCCGAGTATCATACCAGCCGCTGACGACTAAGTCGTCAAAGGATTCAAGCTGCACCTCCTCCGCAAAACACGGAGTCATCAGCCCTGTTAACAGAACTGAAAAAAGAATCCTTAGATATGATTTCATCCTTATTTTCCTTTTATATAATCAACGACTACGCCGTTAATCAGTGTTTTTTTCCCGTTATATTTAATTTTACCATTGGCAGGACATACAATTATGACTGCCGCCGATTTTGGTGCCAAATCAACAAAGGTTTTTCCCGTAACACCTGTACTTACAAATTTATTGCCGATAGATTCATAAATATCTTTTGTTTCTGCCCCGAGTTCGATAATGACTTTCTGCTCTTTCGGAAAAGGATTGTAATACAAATAAGTCGGATAAGCCGGGCTGCGATAGAAGTCTGTCGCGAGACAGTCAAGCCGGAGGATACCTTCTATGTTTGTCTTTTTGATAATGCCGCCGAATATCCCCACATAAGATGAGCCGTATATTCCGAGGTTTGTTTTGCCCCAGCCGTTTTTTTTGGCATCACCTGTCGCGTAAGGGGCTTTGTCGCCAAGCGACTCTATCCAGATATCATCAATATATATCCTGTCAGACTTGCACGAGGGGGCAGCTTTTTTTGTATCACCAACTTTGAAATAAATCACTTCCGCCTCTGTCTGAATCTCAGCGGCTCTGTGAGAATCAGTTTCGGAGTTGAATTCAAACAGCGGTTTATACGGCCCTGTAATTTCTAAAGAATAGCTAAACTGGAAACTTTCGCCATCTCCGGAATTGTCGGTCCTGCCTACAAACTTCAGGATATGCCTATCCGATTTGCTTAGTCGTACTTTCCAGATATGTTCGAGATTATCCTGTTCGTCCTCTTCTATACACTCGTAAATTTTGTTTGTCCCGATAGTAGCTGTATAGTCTCCTGACGTTATTTTGCCTTTGACCGTTTCAAGGTCAGCAGCAACCCTGTCGATTTCAAGATACCGCTGACGAAGGCCTTCATAGGCGATACATGATTCCGGGTCATTATTTTTGGCCCATTGGCTGTCTGTTTGCTGGTCATCATCAATCGCGTCGGGATAAAAGAGTCTTGCGCTGTTTGCGGCGTTAAGCATCCATTTGCCGATAGCTTTGGCGAATCTCTCATCGTATCTAACCAGCGGTACCATCGAGGCTGCGACATCAAAGGTATTCATCATAAAGCCGTGCATATTGTCTTTATCTGCTACGCTTCCAATTAGTCCTGCGCAATCAACACCGCCCCAGTTGCCTGTTGTGGCGCCCCATTTTCTCCAGTTGCTTCCATCGAAACACCAGTTGACAAATTTTTCCACGTTATAATTTGTGCCGATTTCCGCATTCATTCTTGCGGCTATATATGTCCCCAGCGGCATAAGAACTTCGTAATAAGGGTTTGTTTTGGACTGTTGAAGATAATCCATGCCCCATTTTGCGGCGTTAAGATATTTTGTTTTTGATTCATTGTCTCCGCTTTTGACATAAGCCATATATTCAATCCATGCCACTGCAGCGGCTGCATCCGCCTCTTTCCAGACGGTATTATCAACCGGCTTCATTGTCGAAAAGTCAAAGGCGGTATAATCAAAATTCGGAACCTGCCATGGGTCTGTCTTACCTCCCATCGCCACACAGGCTTTTTGCCACTGGTCTGCGGTGATGTAGAACTGTTTTTGCATTGTTTCGGATTCAGGATAGAAATAGTATGTTCTGTAAAACAGCACACTGGGAAATATCTCGTACCAGAATGAACCGCCGGTCCTTCCATTGATGTCGTTGAGATACAATTTCTGGTCGTTCGAGAAGTAATTTGTAAAGATTTCCAGATAATTTCTGCCGCCCTGGCGGGTTTTGTCAATACCGACTATCAGGGCGCCGCCCAAAGCCCCAAAGCAGGTAATGCCTTCGGTTGTAGTACGATTAATGCCTACATACGAAGGTATTATGAAAATATTTTTATCCGGCGAATCCGGCAGACTCTCGAATCTTATAAGGGGCAGAAAGTCTCCCTTTTTTTTGGCGTCAAAGATGAATTCATCGAGGTCTTTTGCCACTTTATTCCAGTCTCTCATATGATAGGGCTGCGGAAAGTTCGGCATCTGTTCTATCCGAGGGATGTTTATCTGAGAAGTTACTCCGGCATGAGAACAGCTTAAAAAGGCCAGAGAGCCGACAATCGTTAATACTGTGAGAGATTTCATATTCGTTAAATCGGTTTCTTGAAAAGCTAAAATTTTAACGTATCGAGAATTTCTTCTATGGAAAAAGCTGCCCCGCAGACAACCTCGTCAGAAGCACCGTAGTATATCGTAATGGTATCACCATTAACAATATGGCCGTTGGTAAAGACAACATTTCCAAAAAAGCCCTTCTTCTCATAGTCTGTTATCGGCTCCATAATCGGCTCTTTTGAGCGAGCCAGAACTATGGACGGATCATCCATATCGAGGAGCATAGCGCCGAGACAATATCTGTAATTTGCGTCCGCTCCGTGATATATCTCAAGCCATCCTTCTTTCGTTTTTATCGGCGCAGCGCCTGCCCCAATTCGTTCGCTGTCCCACATACCCGGTCTTGTTTTGGCAATACAGGCATGTCTGCCCCAGTATTCGATATCATTTGATACCGATGTCCAGATATAGTTGCCTCCGAGATCGACTCCACGGGGTCTGTGCAGGCACCAGTATTGGCCGTTCATTTTTTCAGGAAAAATGGCACAGTCTTTATTCGGGCATGGGAAGATCATGCCGTGCCGATGAAAGTTCAGCCAGTCTGATGTGCTCATCATGCCGACGCCGTATCCGCTTTCCGATACGGCGGTATATGTAAGATAATATGTTTTGCCTATTTGTATGACCCTGCAATCTTCAATGCCAAAACTTTCCGCGCCGCCCTGACCGAAAAGCGGCGGATTGCTGACTTCGACAAATTTTTTGCCGTCCCGGCTGCAAACCAGCCGCAGATGTGAGAGCGTAGTAAGATACGTAGTGTCTTTGCAAGCAAATTTCCGTGGGTCAGAAAGGTCTAAATCGGGGTTACTTTTATCGAACTCCAGTATTTTAACCCTACCGTCTTCCAGTACAGGCAGGCTTACAAAGCCGTCTTTCTGTACCGGCCGCTCAGCGACACGAAGCAGCAGCCATGTCTTGTTCTGAAATCTGAATACTCCCGGATTCAAAAGGCATTCTACTTTAAGCCCCTCATGACTTGGACGGATATCTTCAGGCGTCAGAATAGGATTCTCGTTAAATCTACTTGCTATGTCTGCCATATTTGCCTTGTT
>CAYNVP010000133.1:0-7160 GCA_964400665.1 uncultured Pirellulales bacterium
AGCCGAAACGACCAGGTCGCAACCGACCTGCGGCTCTGGCTGCGGGACCAGATTGACCTAATCAAAACCAAAATCACCGACCTCCAGAAAACGCTTGTCGCGCAGGCCGCCGAATACACAAAAAACGTAATGCCCGCCTACACGCACCTCCAGCGTGCACAGCCAATTGTTATTGCCTCATACCTGCTAAGCTTCGTCGAACAGTTCCAGCGGGATTTCATCCGACTGAGCAATTGTCAGCGACTCGTCGATATCTCGCCACTCGGCTGCGGCGCTATCGCCGGCTCGACGCTATCGCTCGACAGAAAATCCACCGCCAAGCAACTGGGGTTTTCAGACATCAGCTACAACTCTATAGACGCCGTCGGCGACAGGGACTTTTGCGCTGAGTTTATCTTCGATTGCGCTCTGGTCGCAACTCACCTGTCCCGATTGAGCGAGGACTGGATAATATTCTGCTCGAACGAATTCGACTTTATCCGAATCGACGACAGCTTCTGCACATCTTCCAGTATGATGCCCCAGAAGCGAAACGCAGACGCGCTGGAGCTTATTCGCGGCAAAACCGGCCGTGTTTACGGCGCCCTGACGGCAATGCTCACCGTCTTAAAGGCACAGCCCTCCGGATACAACCGCGACCTGCAGGAAGACAAGGTCCATATCTTCTCCGCCGCCGATACCACCTGCTCAATCCTCGATATGGCCTGCGCCGTCGTCTCGCACTCGACGTTCGATACCAACCGGATTACGTCCGGCCTAAACGAGGGCTTCCTCGACGCAACCTCGCTGGCCGAATATCTCGTCTGCAAAGGTATTCCCTTCCGAAAAGCCCACGGCATTGTCGGCTGCATCGTCGCGTACTGCGAAAAACACAGTATGAAACTCGCAGACATTGAATTGAACGACTTCAAAAACTACTCACCCGTAATTGAAGCCGACGTTTACAAGTCCCTCGGTCCCGCCAACGTCGTCAAGCAATATGCCACCGTCGGCGCCGCAGGGCCAAAGCAGGCTAAAGTTCAAATCGCCTTCTGGAAAAAACAGTTCGCAAAGCGATGAGTAATGGTGAAGACCTCATTACCGACTGGTTTGCCCGGCAGCGTAACCTGTTTGTCTGCGATTTTCCCATCGGTATCGGCGACGATATGGCCGAGGTCCGCCTCGCCTATGGCGTCTCAGTCCTTATCACAACCGATATGCTCCTCGACGGCGTCCACTTCGATTTGAAAACCGCTACGTTAAAACAGGTCGGCTTCAAGGCAATGGCCGCCAGCTTAAGCGACTGCGCCGCGATGGCTACAATCCCCGTCGCTGCCGTCGTCAGCGTCGCTCTGCCCCCGGACTTCGGTCAAAATCATCTTAAAGAGCTTCACTCAGGCATCATATCGGCCTGCGACAAATTCACCTGCCCCCTCATAGGCGGTGACATCAACAAATGGGCCGATACCGGCAAATTCGCTGTCAACGTCGCAATGCTCTCAAAGCCCGCAGACCACCCCCCTGTCCGCAGAAATGGTGCAAAAGTCGGCGATGCCGTATGCGTCACCGGCTCGCTCGGCGGCGCTTTGCTCGGCAAACACCTGAACTTCACGCCTCGCGTCAAAGAGGCCCTCAAAATCACCACCCTCGTCAAACTCAATTCAATGATAGATATAAGCGATGGCCTAAGCAGTGACCTCAACCGTATATGCGCTCAAAGCCAGGTCGGCGCACTGCTCGACGCAAAATCAATCCCAATATCCCCAGACGCAAAAAAGGGGTCAGACCCCTTATCTTCAGCTTTCAACGACGGCGAGGATTTTGAACTGCTTTTCACGCTCGCCGAAGACCAGTGCGACAAACTGCTCAAGCAATGGAACGACACGCTGACAATCACAAGAATCGGCACGATAACCGATACCAAAAAAATGCAAATCAAAATGCCCGATGGCCAAACCACCGACCTCAAACCATCCGGTTACGACCACCTTAAGTGATTTATGATTTATTATTTTCTATTTTTTATTGATGGCTTATGAGAATAGCGAAAAAACAAATTCGACGGCTGATAGCTGTTTCAGTATTGATATTCATCACTTCCCCTTGTTTCGGCGACGGTATCTCTTTCAAGGGCAGGGATTTTTCATCTTTACGCCCGATAGCTCAAAATGAGCAAAGGGCCGTTATATCATACGAAGACGGCTTCGAAAGAATGCTGATAGCTATTTCACTTGAAATGGAAAATGAGGAAAATGCAATCTGGATTTTCCCCGTGCCAGGCCAGCCACAAGATGTTACGGTTGATGTTCTCGATTTGTTTCCGCGCTTTTCAGGCAAAGAACCTTTAGTTGAGGCCCATAAGATACTGGCGGGTATAAGAACTTTATCACTACTGACACAAATATATCCAGTTTTTACCTGCATGTGCCTAACGCCACTTTCTCGTGCCAGAAGTATGTCTATATCAGGAATATCTGTCCACGAATCGGTTGAAAAGTGGGGTATCCAGGCAGAAACCATTACAACAGAATCGCCGGAAGCATTATCTAATTATCTGACAGCAAAAAAAGTCGGCATTAATAAAGATGAATTAAAACCATTTGAACACTACCTCGGTGATGATTACGTGCTTGTGGTGGTGTGGATTGAGTCCAGGTCTACTTTGCTTAAGCAGTTTCCTGAATATGCCTCGGGAAGAACTTCAGATTCGGAACGCCGGCCCTGTTTATATGTTGAATTCCCCTCTGAAAGAGCGTTTTATCCCTTGCTTGCAACCAGCGCGTATGGTGAATCGGAAATTTTTATAAACCTGTTCGTGTTCGGATATGTTGCCCCAGATATCAATAGCCCACTGTCAGGCAGTTTTCAGCGAAAATATTTCACACGTAAGTCCAAGATTCAGTCAATGCCATTTCAGTTGGCTGATAACCTACCTTACGAAACCAGCCGATACACTCGATTACGTTTTCGCGGACCTGCGAAAGATTTGAAGGATGATCTGTGGCTCAAACCGGTATCACCCCTGGGAATGTGGTTTGCCGAGATACTTGTCGATGCATCGGATAAACCGTTTATTTTATTTGGCCCTTTCCTCTTTTACATAGGAGTCCTCTCGTATCTCAGCGCCGGTATCGCAGGGTGGCTGCTCTATCGAAAATGGCAAGGATTCGGCCTGCTTGGTCTTTTTAACGTATTCACCATCATAGCGATCTATTTTGCAGCCCGCTGGGCAAAAAATTTGCTCGCCGGGCAAATACAAAATTCCAGCAAGGTCTTTAGCATTGGAAAGTTTGTAATCGTTTTTTCAATTACTTTTGTTGCTCTTGATTACTTGTTGATATGGCTTCTCTGGAGTTGGGTAGTGTTTTCAGTTGGAGCATGATTTACCGATGGATTTCTCCTTCACGTCACATTCGCCGCAGCAGACGATTAAATTCGGACACCGGCTCGGCTCGCAGTTGAAAGGCGGTGAGGTCATCGCCCTTTGCGGGCCATTAGGCAGCGGTAAAACACAACTCATCAAGGGAATTGTTTCAGGCCTCGGCGCAGAAGATGCTGCACATGAAGTCACCAGCCCGACCTTCGTTCTCGTCAACGAATACTCAGGCCGGCTCGACATATTTCACATCGACGCCTACCGAATCAATTCCATCTCGGAGTTCGAGCAAATCGGCTTCGACGATTACTGCTATCCCGACTCCATAGTCCTCATCGAATGGGCCGATAAAATCATCGAGGCGCTTTCCGGCATCAACTATATTAAAATCGAATTATCGCACCTCGGCCCGGACCGCAGGGCTGTCCGCATCGCAAACGCTCCCGATTATATACGTTATACACGCCTTTAGCTGATTTTTCCGTCGCCTCGCCTCGTCCTCAAACAGCATTTCAGAGCCGTTTTCGACAATTATCGCAGAAAAATTAAACAAGGTCCGATAACGCCGACCCGAAAATTTTGACCCTTCCGAATAATACCTTATACTTTAAGTGACAGCGTTACACTGCATGCGAAAGGGAGAAACGGCGAGATTGGAGTGAGAGGGCACATACTCGAAGATTAACCGGCTTTGTGTTCTGACCGATTTGTTTTTATAAGCAAAGCTGTGCTCGTCTCGGCGTATCAAAGCCACAGCCGGGCCTGTCACAGCCCTTGGGGTGTCTTAGATGACAAAAGCGAGAATTGGTTTTGCGATGATTCAGGTCTCTCTCGTCGGGGCCATCTGCAGCGTCGGTGCGGGTATCGTCGCCCCGGATTTCAGTGCTCGCGGGACCGGCGTCGAGGAAGCTCGTTTCTTGGCGGACCTCCAGACAGTTCGCTGCCAGCTCGAGCTTTACAAGATTCAACACGACGAACAGCTCCCTCCTACGCAAACCTACGCCGGTTTCGAGCAAGCACTGAAAACCAGGGACGCCCACAATCGCGGGCCTTACCTGCTGGAAATCCCTGCCAACCTGTTCAACGGCAATAATGCCGTCAGGTTCGAGAAAGGCCAAAGCACTGCAGGATGTGGAAAGGCCGGCTGGGTCCTCAACACCGCGACCGGCGCCTTCCAGGCGGATGATTCATCCGGGCACGCGTCGCTGTAATATCCGGTGCGGACGCGGCGAAATTACACAGACCGAAACGCCCGTTTTGCCGACAAACGGCAACTCGGTTACAGGGGGACGGGCTTAAAAAATGACCTCTCTGGGGCTTAAGCCATCAGGAGGTCATTCTTTTTTACCGAGTATCGAGCATCGAGCATTACCCTTAGCGTCTGATAAAAGTTGCAGGGATGGCTTTGGACTCCCAAATTCTTTTCGAATCGAATCCCCGTTGTGATTTAACAGTGCTGCCAACGCTGACAGCGGTCTTTTATATCGTTTGCGGCCGCATGCCAGGTTAAGAACCCCCCTGAGCAGGACGAAAAAAACTTCAGATGAATTAGCCGATTGCCGACCAGATGTAAAACATCGGCGGCCGGCTCCGATACAACAGGGACGCCGCGTTTGTATATGGCGGCTGAGAAAGGACCAATAAATGTCACCGAAAAAAGTCCTGGTCGTAGATGACGAAATCCACATTGTCCACGTCGTCGCAATCAAACTCCGCAACAACGGCTACGAACCTATAGTCGCCGGCAATGGCCGGGAAGCCTACGAGCTGGCAGTCAGTGAAAATCCTGATATCATAATCGCTGATTATATGATGCCCGTAATGAGCGGCCTGGAGCTCCTCGAAAAACTCCGCGCAAACGAGCAGACAAAAGATATTCCTTTTGTACTTCTGACCGCCAGGAACTTCGCCATCGACGATACCCGACAGCAGCAGCTCAGGGTTTCCCAGTGCATCACCAAGCCCTTCAGCCCGAAAGAGCTCCTCAGAACTATAGAAGACATCCTTTACCAGCAGGAAATGATAAAGAAGAAGTGATGATTAGGCGAGGAGGGGTAAATGCCGTTAGGCCGTTGACCGCCGGACCCGGCTCGCCTCGCTTCGCTCGTCGAAGCGGGCTGATTCGCTCACACCCGCTCAGTGCATGGAGAAGGTTATGCCCAAAATATCGATAGCGAACTTAAACGCATCCGAGAAGCGTGAGCTGAAGGATTTCGGCGCTCGTGTAAGCGCGCTCGGCGCTAATTTCGCCGTCTGTGACTCCACCGGCCAAACAGTGCTTCTCTGCAGGTCGGTATTCGACAGCGATCCCGTGCGGTTGTGCAAAGTCGCTTATGATTGCCTTCGGCATCCTCCAAAAACCAAGTCCCAGGTCGACCCCCACACCCCGGCCAGCAGGTATCTCGCCGCCACACTTGTCCCCTCAAACGGCAAAAAAAACACCGGACTCGCAGCCGTCATAGACCTTGGTCCTCAGCCCAACCACCAAAATCCTGACTCCACCGAGCTCTTTGCCGAAATGCTCCGCCTCTTTGCAGAAAAATTCGTCAACCAGCGAAAATCCTCTGAGCAGATGGATATGATTAGCTCAGAACTGGCCCAGACATACGAAGAGCTCGTCCTGCTCTATAAAATAAGCACCAATATGGAAATCGTCGAGCCCGACGCAAACTTCCTCCAGATGGCCTGCGACAGCTTGACCGAAATCGTATCAGTCGAAGGAATCGCAATACTTCAGGAAAAAATAGTGGATGAGCAATCACGCTTTGTCCTTGTCGCAGGCGCAGGCGTCATTGACATTGACGAGCACCTGACCTCGCTTCTGTATAATCGCCTGAGTGTGGAAATCAACAAAGGCAAAGAGGCCCTGCTCGACAGCGAGGTCGACGACCCCTTCAGATATGACTGGCCGAAAAACATAAGAAACATCATCGTTGTCCCTCTGTATGGCAGGGAAAAAACCGCACACCCCGAAAGACGCCGACACAATCCCGGCCCCGAACCAAATATCCCCTCAGTCCATAGACAAACCGGTCCGAGCCGAGTTATTGGTATGCTGGTCGCCGTAAATCGCCTCGACAAGCCCGACTTCGACTCTACCGACGTCAAGCTATTCACCTCCGTCGCAAGTGAATGTGCCGTCTTCATCGAAAACAACCGCCTCTTCAATGAGCTTAAGGAACTCTTCATCGGCTCACTAAAGGCACTCACCAGGTCCATCGACGCCAAAGACCGTTATACCCGCGGCCATTCCGAAAGGGTCGCCTTCATCTCCAAATGGATTGCCGAGCATCTTGCCCAAACCGAACAGCTCGACCAGGAACAGGTCCACAAAGTCTATCTCGCCGGCCTTCTCCACGACATCGGTAAAATCGGCATTGACGAAAAGCTTCTCTGCAAGGCCAGCCAGCTCACCGCACACGAACAAAATCGCCTCAGAAAGCACCCTTCCATCGGCGCCAATATCCTCAGCGGCATTAAACAAATGCGCGATATTATCCCCGGCGTCCTCTATCACCACGAACGAGTCGATGGCTCGGGCTATCCCATTGGCCTCAAAGGCGACCAAATCCCGCTTATGGGTAAAATCGTAGGTCTGGCCGACTGCTTCGACGCTATGACCTCTGAACGCTCCTACCGCGACGCCTTCGGTCTCGAGCAGGCCATCGAAGAGGTCGAAAGCCGTCTCGGAACACAATTCGATAAAAAGGTAGGCGAGGTCTTTATCAAAAGTGACGTTTACCACCTCTGGGATATTATGCAGAACGAATCTTTAACAAAAACCTATGGCGCCGATGACTTCTCT
>CAYNVP010000134.1:0-6924 GCA_964400665.1 uncultured Pirellulales bacterium
CTTTGCCGAGCAGCACAATGGCTCGCTCGAGGATACGTCGCTGGAATTGATGAGCAGGGCAAGGCGCCTGGCTGACATACTCAATGTCCCATTGGCGGCGGTATTACCCGGCGACAAAGTCAAAACACTTGCCGATAAGCTGATTCACTACGGCGCAGACAAGGTGTATCTGGCCGAGCACCCTCTGCTTGCGCACTACCAGGCAAACGGTTACGCAAGGGTAATCTATGACCTCATTCACAAACATAAGCCGCAAATCGTCCTCTACGGCGCGACCGTTACAGGCCGCGACCTCGCGCCGCGAATCGCAAGCGCGGCAAAAGCCGGCCTTACCGCCGACTGCACCGATTTGCAAATCGGCGACCACAAAACCACAAATGGCGTTCTCCACAACAACCTGCTATTCCAGATTAGGCCCGCGTTCGGCGGCAATATAATCGCGACTATCATCAACCTCGACCGCTGGCCCCAGATGGCAACCGTTCGCGAAGGCGTTATGCCGATGCCCATACCGGATTCCGCAAGAAAAGGCAAAATCATCGCTGAGAAGGTTCAGCTTTCCCGGCAGGATTTGCCGCTCGAAATCATCGAAGAGCACAAAAGGCCCAAAAAGGTCAACCTCAAGGCCGCAAGAATCATCGTCGCGGGCGGCGCCGGTGTGGGCAGCAGGGAGAACTTCCGGCTTGTCTGGGACCTCGCAAACTGCCTTGGCGCGGCGCCGGCCGGTTCGAGGGCGGCCGTGGACCTCGGCTTCATCGACCACGACCACCAGGTCGGCCAGACCGGGACAACCGTCAGGCCATCGCTTTATATCGCCGTTGGTATCAGCGGCGCAATACAACATCAGGCGGGTATGCACCAGAGCCAGAAAATCGTCGCAATCAACAACGACCCCCAGGCCCCTATATTTGACCTTGCTCACTATAAAATCGTCGGCGACCTGAACGACGTAGTCCCCAGAATGATTAAGGCCATCAAGGAAAAAGAATTCAAGGAACCAGTTACCGCCGCAGGTAAATAACGATGCCAAATTTCTATCACGACAACGACGACATACAATTTCTCTTCAGGCACATTGACCTCGGCGCTCTTGCCGAGCTGTCTGAGGAGAATTTCAAATTCGCATCGGAATTTGATTGCGCGCCCGCCGACGCCGACGAGGCCGTGCGCAATTACGATATGGTCCTCGACTCGCTCGGGGCACTAAGCGCCGAATTTATAGCCCCGCGTGCTGAGCAGACCGACCGCGAAGGCAACACGCTTAATCCTGACGGCTCTGTCACCTACGCCAAAGGCATCGCAGAATCGCTGGAAAAACTCGCCAAGGCCGAGGTTATGGGTTTCACACTGCCGCACCTCTTCGGCGGGCTCAACTTCCCCAATCTTATTTACTCTATGGCAATCGAAATCGTCTCCCGCGCCGATGCCTCTCTTATGAACATATTCGGATTGCAGGGTATTGCCGAAACCATCAACGCCTTCGCCTCCGAGCAAATCAAGCAAAGATACCTGCCGGATTTTGCCGCGGGAAAGGTCACCGGCGCTATGGTCCTGACCGAGCCCGATGCCGGCTCGGATTTGCAGTCCGTCAAGCTCCGCGCGTTTGAGGATAAAGAGGGAAGGTGGTTTTTACACGGCGTCAAGCGATTTATCACTAACGGCTGCGGCGAGGTCCTGCTCGTGCTGGCCCGCAGCGAGCCCGACCGCTCAGGCGGACTGGGTCTGAGCTTATTCGTCTGTGACCGGGGTCCGACCGTCCATATCCGCCGGCTCGAAGATAAGCTCGGTATCCACGGCAGCCCGACCTGTGAAATCTTCTTCAACAATACTCCCTGCTTGCTTATCGGCGAACGCCAGCGGGGCCTCGTCACATACGTTATGGCGCTGATGAACGGCGCCAGAATCGGTATCGCCGGACAATCTCTCGGCATCGCCGAGGCCGCTTACCGCGTCGCACGTGATTACGCGGCCAGCAGGAAACAATTCGGCGTCGCAATCGAAAAACTTCCCGCCGTGCGCGATATGCTCATCGATATGAAAATCGCCCTCGAAGCGGGCAGAGCGCTATTGTATGAAACCTCACGGGTCGTCGACCACAGCATCGCTATGGAGAAAAAACTCCAGCTCAACCCACCCGCCGATAAAGAACAACTGAAATCGCTCAAGATACAATCCCGAAAGCTCGACCGCCTGGCCTCGATGCTGACCCCGATGAGCAAGTACTTCTGCTCCGAAATGGCCAACTGCGTCGCCTACGACTCAATCCAGGTCCTCGGCGGTTCGGGTTATATGCGCGATTATGCCGTCGAACGACACGCCCGCGACGCTCGAATCACCACAATTTACGAAGGCACTTCACAATTGCAAATCGTCGCGGCAGTCCGCGGGGTATGCAGCGGTGCGTGTGAAAAATATCTGGCGGAACTGGCCGGGCAAAATTACGAACCCGAAGTTAAAGACCTGCTCGTCAAACTCGCCGAAGGAACCGAACAGCTTAAAACCGCCGTCGCCTTCGTAAAACAGCAGGGAACGGATTACATGGATTTGTACGGCAGGCCGCTCGTCGATATTGCCATAAACCTCATTATAGGGTATCTTTTCTGCGACCAGGCAAGCTCGAAAGTCGATATGGAGGTCCTTGTCGAGGATTCAATGGGTCAATCAGACGGCCAGAAAATACCGATGAGAAAACGAAAAAAAATTATCGCCCAACGATTCGTCACCAAAAACTCACCCGTCATCGCTTCAATGGCCCAGCTAATCCGCTCGGGCGACAAGTCAACCTTTGCCGACTTTCCTTCGCTTGTCGGCCCCGTCCCCGAACAATGAGGTAACGCTTATGCTGCGAGCAGTCATATTCGACTTTGACGGTGTCCTCGTGGATTCCGAACAAATTCACTATCAGACCTTCAATCGCATCTTCGCAAAATTTAACTTCCAAATCTCAACGCAGGATTACTACGACAGGTTCCTCGGCCTGTCCGATAAAGAGCTTTTGCAGACGGTCGATAAAGAAAAGAATCTCTTGTTATCAGGCCGGCAGTTCAAAAAACTGCTTGAGGAAAAGGCCGATATTTTTAAGAAGCTCGCTGTGGCCGGGGCCGCTGTTATCGAGGGCGTTCCGCAGTTTCTAAAAATGTTAGCCAACAACAAAATCCCTATGGCAGTATGCTCAGGCGCCCTTTTCCCTGAAATTGAAATGATTTTGAAAGGCGCCGGCCTGCGTGATTTCTTTGACGTGATTGTCTCCGCAGAACAGGTCAAAAAAGGCAAGCCCGACCCCGAAGGTTTTCTGCTCGCTCTCAAAGTCCTTAATAAAAATTCCCCTCAACCAATCGAACCACAGGATTGTATCGTAATTGAGGATTCTCACTGGGGTCTCGAGGCGGCGAGAAACGCAGGCATGCACCCCATTGCCGTGACCAACACTTACGCCGCAGAACAATTAAACCCCGCCGACAAAATCGTGGCCAATCTTGCTGAATTGTCCCTCGCCGACCTCCGCTCCCTCTGCCCCTGACCCCGCCCCCGCAAGATTCGAGTGTAATCTAAACCAACAATCAGAAATCAGCAATTACTTAATCGCCCCTGGGCCTTTCAGCCGCGTTCTCCACTTGCCTTTTTTGGGGTCTCGCCAGGCCGAATCGACGATAGCGCCATTAAAAATGCAGGGCCGGGATTTATCGCCGCGTATGCTGATAGCGGGGCCGTCGGCATCATAAACAAACTCTCCGCCGGCACACTGAATGTCTTTGTCCTCGTAAGTAACCGCGCCTTTTGCCACAAGTGAGCCCAGTTCAGTCCGCCCATCAGCCGTCTCGATGATGTCGGCCTCGACGCGAGATGCTGTCACTGCAACTTTGTTTTCTTTGTCCCTCTCGGCAATAGGGATGAAATCTGCAAGCATTGACCCGTCTTTCGAATACGCGACCAGGTGTTTGCCGCCCCCGCCGAACTCGAGCAAATCGAAATTGCGCAAAAACGCGTAACATTTTCGCCTTAAGCTGAATCTGCCAAGCCCTTTCTGCGGCTCATCCGTCTGGGAATTGTCCATCTTTATCAGCCCCGGCCCCGTGGCAATGAATTTATCTTCAATTGCGTCATAATCAATCCGCGTGCACTTGAGCTCGACGCCTCCCAAAAGGCGTTGTCCCATTTTTTTCGTGCTTGCTAAATGCACCACGTTGCCGGTCGCGACAAACCGCTTAATAACCAGCGACGCCCCGTCTTCGTCACCTTGTTTCTGCGACAAATCCACATCCAGCTTATCGGCCAGAACGATATACTGCCGGTTAGCATCGCCTTCCTTCTGTGTCACCGTGCAGCGACAGTCGCCTTCGAAGGAAACCTTGTTTGATACCGGCTCAAATTTTGCCTGTCTTTGCGAGGTTATCGTAACTTTTGTCGGTCCTATCCCGGCACTTTGTTTAGTATCGTTGACATCGAAGGTTATCTTCGACGCCCCGGTCGCAACTGCCACTCCCGTCGAGGTATTATAATCGATTCGCCGGCCGTAAAACGTGGTCTTTGCATCCACCGTTGTTTTTGGCTGCTGCGCTTCTGTCGGCGCAGGCAGGGGCTGATTTAGTTCCATTGTGGAATCCATCGGCAAAATCAGGACGCTTCCGTCGCAGTTAATCACAACGTCGCCTGCCGTTTCCACTGAAGTCACATCCTGTACGCCGAAGACCGAACTTGTCGAACTTTCTACTGCCTGCCCGCCTGGTCCGACCTCGGCTTGACGCCTCGTCGAGACGGGCTCGTCCTCCAGCTTGCCCCCCACGAAAATATCGTTTATCGAAAGAACCTGCGTCACCAGCCGCTCCTGCGATGTCTCAATAACTACATTTGTATCGAGCACGCATTTATATCCCTGCTCCGATTTGCCTGTGCCTTTTTCCGCCGGCACCGGCTCACTCGTTACTTCCATTCGGCCCGCCGCTTCGCCGCGAGGCGAGCTGCCTGCAAAAACCGTTCCTCTCGACCACCGCTTTATATGCAAGCTCTCCAGTTTCTTTATCTTCAAAAATTCCAGCCGCTCCCCAACGCTATCGTAAACAAGCTCCATCCCCTTTCCCACCAGCCGTGCATCATCCGAAACATATTCCACGAACCCATCCGTCGAAAACAGCGACTTATCGCCCACAAAAACAATGTCATCAAGATAAATCACGCCCTCGCCAAGCCCGCCTGCGCGCTTAGGCCATATCCGAATGGTCACGTTGCCGATGAGTTTTCCCTCTTTCGGAGTGACACGGTTGCCCGCTGTTTCCACGACTACCCTCGCCCGGTCGCCTTTAAACTCACACTTGAAACCGCGACGATAAATCGTGTAATAAGGCCTTTCTATCTCCCAGTCATTGCCGTCCTGGTGCAAAAGCTCCGCAAATCCAAATTCCCCTACGACCTGCTTTTGGTCATCCAGCATCGTGTAACGTACGTTCCTGACCGCTCCCACACCCACGTCGCCGACCATCCCGACCTGGCCGTTCGAATCACACGCGTCCACAATTATCCCGCCCGACCTGTTTAAGCCCCCCATCTGTATCGGCGGCGTCCTGCTTATCCGGTTATAGATGAGATATACCACCAGCACCACAAGAAAAGAAACAAGCCATATACTGAATCTTCGTGAATGTAAAAACATAGTTTATCGATTAGTCATCCAGCGAAACAAATTATCCTTAAGTCCCTTCGGCATCCGGCCGCTGGGACAAATCATCCAGATACCTTTGCGTCAGCCCTTCCCACCTGCCGGTTTTTTTCAATATATACTCGATGACCTCCCGCACCGCCCCCTCGCCTCCCCTGCGGGTCGTAACATAGTCAGCGGCACATTTTACCTCTTCCGCCGCGTTGGCAACCGCCGCCCCAAAACCGGCACAGCGAATCACGGGTAAATCCGGCAAATCATCCCCAACGTATGCCATCTCACCAGCAGCTACGCCGCTCAAACGCATCAGCTCACGTATGCTCGCCGCCTTATCGAGGCAGTTCTCAAGACAATAATCAACCGCAAGCTCATCGGCCTGCTGCTTGGTGGGCCCGGATTTACGACCGCTCAAAAACGCCGTCAAGAGACCCGCCCGCTTCCACATCTTTATCCCGTGCCCATCCAACACGCTGAAAAACTTGCTCTCCCCTCCTTTTTCATCGACCACAATCGTGCCGTCAGTAAGCACCCCGTCAACGTCGAGCACCAGCATTCTTATCGCATCGAGCTTGGTTTGTTTTTCCCTCGCCGTGCTCACGGTTTATCCGACCACCTTTATCGTCACTACGTCCTGCACGTCTATTAAGCCGACGGGCTTGTCATGGGCATCGACAACCGGCAGCTCGTCTATCCTGTATTTGTGAAAAATCGCGGTCGCCTCTGCCGCCAGCGCATCCACGCGTATCATCTTGCAGTTTTTCGTCATCACGTCGCCGGCCTTCATCTCAAATCCCCCCGGCCCCTCTTTTGTCATCAGACGCCTGATGTCCCCGTCCGTTATTATCCCCGTGAGTTTGCCTCGCCCGTCAACCACCATCACAGCTCCGTGCCTCTTCAAGTCGAAGGTCTTTTTAAGAACCTCCCCGAGAGTGTCCGTGGCGACCGCAATCGGCAGCTTCTCGCCCGGCCTGAACATCATCGATTGCTCCACTGTCATCAACTTTGCCCCAAGCGACCCGCCCGGATGAAACCGCACATAATCCTCAACGCTGAAATTACGCGCCTTCATCACCGTCAACGCAAGCGCATCACCCAGCGCCAGCATACACGTCGTAGAAACGCTCGGCGCGACGCCCAAGGGGCAGGCCTCGTTCAGCTTGCCCATGCACAAAACCACGTCGCTGTGTTTGCTGAGGGTCGAGTCCTTCTCGCCGGTAATTGCAATCATCGGAATCTCTATCTGCTTGACGAGATTTATCAGCCGCACAACC
>CAYNVP010000135.1:0-6859 GCA_964400665.1 uncultured Pirellulales bacterium
AGGCGGTCCGGTAGAAAAATCCTGCTCAGCATCTCGTCCCTTCAAGGGGCCGTACATAGTCACGGCACTGAAGGGTCGGAAATGAAACCGCTTTCGCTCCGTGCGAAAGTTTAAAACTAAAGTTGTGGGGGGCCATATAAGTTTCTTTCCGAGTTGGGCCTCTGCATTGCCTGTGCAGGGGCCTTTTTATTTTTTTGCCTCGTCGAGGCGCCGCCGGGCCAGAAATATTGAGATATTAGGTTTGTCCTGCCTAAGAGGGGAAAATCCCCTGCCTTTCCTGCTCCAAAGATACGGGGGCAGGTTCTTGACGAATCGAGCGGCAAATTTTAGAATCCTCGCAGTTTCAATAATCAATCATCAATAGAAAATAATCCGCAGGGGTTTGATGGCGAAAGAAATTCGATTGCCGCGGTTCGGCGAGACAATGGAGGAGGGGACGATTGTCGATTGTCCTGTCCGCCCCGGCGACCAGGTCAAAAGGGGAGACACGCTTTTCAACATTGAGACCGACAAGGCAACGCTGGAGATGGAGTCGCCCGCGGACGGTTACGTCAAGCATATAATGGTCGAGGTGGGACAGAGCTGCCGTATTGGGACGCCGTTGCTCATATTAGGCGAAAAAGACGAACAGGTCAGCGACGATTTTGTAAGGTCGCTGACAAAAGCGGCTGCCCCTGCAACTCCTGCACCTGCGCCATCGGCCTCTGTCAAAGAGCGTAAACCGGCACAAACCGTTGTCCCATCGTCCGAAGCCATCTCGATGGAGGGGATAAAGCTCGGTCAGCGAATAACCATAACGCGATTTCACAAGCTAACCAGCCGGAAAATGCTCCGCTCAAAGCAGGAAATCCCCTGTTTCTATCTCAACGTCAAGGCAGATGTTACCGACCTGGCTGACTACAGGACCGGATTCAACCAGACCAGCTCCGTCAAAGTTGCGTATAACGACTTTATCATCAAGGCGGCGGCATTGGGGCTGGAGAGGTTTCCTATGATGACAGGGCAGCTCGAAGGAGACAGCATAAAGCTGGCCGGCTCGATTGGCGTGGGGCTGGCGATAGCAGTGCCGGAAGGATTAGTTGCGCCGATTGTAAAGGATGCGAACAAAAAAACGGTCGTCGAGATAGCCAGTTACATTCAAATCCTTACCGACAAGGCCCGGAACAACCAGCTCACACCGGAGGACCTCGAAGGCGGCTGCATAACCGTCAGCAACCTCGGGACGCTCGGAATCGACTCATTTATACCGATTGTCGTCCCCGGCCAGTGCTCGATACTGGGCATAGGGCGAATAAAAGACGTTTGCGTACCGGATGACGGCAACATACCCGTCCGCAAGATTATGAGTATGACTCTGTCGGTTGACCATAAGGTCGCAAATGGCGCCTATGCCGCCCAGTTCCTTGACTTTGTGAAAAAAACGCTCGAGGAGCCGGCTAACTTCGGATAATACGCTAACAGCCCTGAAAACCGGACTAAAACCCTCTTGTCAGTATAGCCCGCCAATATTCGGAATGTCCCCTCAGTGGTTACAAATCTTGACCTGTGATACTGTTAACACGGATTTTTATCGGCTGGTCCCATAAAAAGATAAAGTTTTCCGCCCTCTTGTGCCGAAAAAACCTGTGGGCAATTTGCTGCCTTTTAATACTGATAGAAAGGACTTTATCAGAGGAGTCCGACCTAAATATTTACGCTTTGAGGCATTGGATACCAATGAGGACGATAGCTGTTGTCAATCAAAAAGGCGGCGTGGGCAAAACCACCATTTCAATTAACCTCGCAAGTGCGCTTGCCGAGCAGGACCAGAAGACACTGCTGGTCGATATGGACTCGCAGTCGCATTGTGCGGTCGGACTGGCGGTCCCCGAGGAACAAATCGAACAGAGCATCTATGACGTGCTAATCAGTTTCAGCAGGGACGAGCCGATGCGGCTTGGAGAGGTATTGTGGGAAATCAACGACAAGCTGGAGCTTTCACCCGCGAGCATCGACCTTTCGGCGTTCGAGCAGCAGATGGCCGGTGTGTCCGAAAGGGAAGACTGCCTCAAAAAAGTCCTTGATACCGTCAAGGACCACTACGACTATGTTGTTGTCGATTGTCCGCCCGCGGTGGGCCTGCTTACCTTTAACGCCCTGCGGGCGGCCACGGACGTCATCGTGCCGGTCGAAACGGGCTATTTTTCTCTGCACGGCCTGAGCAAACAGCTCGAAACGCTCGCAGTCCTGTGCCAGCGGTGCAGTCAAAACGTCAACGTCAAAGTCCTGGCGAGTATGTATGACATACGCACAAAGATGGCACGTGAGATTCTGTCCGAATTGCGTTCGCATTTCGGCGACAAGATGTTCAAGACGGTGGTCAATTTCAATACGAAGCTAAAAGAAGCGGCTTCATTCGGCCAGCCGATTGGCGAATACGACCCCGCAAGCAAAGGGCATAACGATTTCCAGGCCCTTGTAAAGGAGATTTTGCATACTCAGCCGGAAAAACAGCGCCGGCAGATTATTGAAACTTTATCGGAGAAACTGGAGGCGATAAGCGCGACAGCGGATCAGCTGCTGGAAAAGGCCAAGTCCCCTCCCGCTGCTGTCTTGGGGGCCTCTGCGTCTCTCGACGCGGGTCGAGCCGGCAGACGACAGCAAGGCACAGGGGGAAAACCGCAGATTAGTCCGCCGGATGCCGGGCGGATTAAGGCGATAGAGCCCCCAAAGCAGAAACCGTCAAAGGCAGAGCTGGTTGCGGCGAGTGTCAAGCAGCCTGCGGCGAGCTCTGTCAAGCCGGAGCAATCGAAGTCAGCAACCACCGATGCAAAGCTGACTGAATACTACGGCGCCAACCAGATTAATGACGCAGTAGCGTTTGTTACCCTGTATCCTCGCGCCAAATCGGTGCAGATTGCCGGTGACTTCAACGACTGGCAGCCGTCGAAGATGCATCTGGATAAGATTGGCGACAGCGGGGTATGGCAGACGGCGGTGAAGCTGCCGCCGGGCAAATACCGGTATCGATTAGTCGTAGATGGACAATGGCAGCAGGACCCCTACAACGAATCGACCGAACTCAATCCCTTTGGCGGCTACAACTCGGTGATAGAGGTAAAATAATATCAGGCAAAAAAATCCTTTTGCCGGTTTTTTCTCTTGACATTCGCACGGCGTTTTGCTAAACAGTCCAACTAAACGGGGGCGAGAATCGAGTAGTTCACTGGTATCAATGTTTGCAGTGAGCTTATGTTTACTCGATACTCGAAGGACATTCGGCGCAGTCCGGTCAAAGCCCGGCTCTTCCTGCTGGTTTTGGCAATAACAGCCATTGGTGCGGTTCCCTGCCAAAGCACTGCGGTCGTCGTTTCGCAGAATTTCGACCTGCCAATCCCTTCGCCTGATGACCCTGCCAGCGAATTCGGCAGAGGTCGAATGGACGACGCAATTATCGATGTCACCGAGCATTATTTAATAGAGGACCTGGATGTCGCGGTACTACTGACTCACGAGGCCTTTTTTGATTTGGAGATTGTCTTGCAAAGCCCCACGGGAACGACAATCACGCTGAATCCTGCTTCGAACAATGCTTTTATAATACAAGAAGGCGGCAGTCACTCGGCAGGCGGTCAAAACCGGTTTTTATTTGATGACGAGGCAGCCACCGACATCGAACATGCAACGCTACCATTCGACCGGCCCTTCAGACCAGCGACCGGTTTCGAACTGTCCGCTTTTGACGGGCAGGATGCATTCGGCCAGTGGCGACTGCAGATTCGTGACGTAGGGATTGACCACACGGGACGCCTTGAAGAAGCCGAACTCATCATTAACTCGCCGGAGCCGACCACGGCTGTACTACTCGCCCTCGGTGCTGCTGCGGTTTATACGCGGAAATCCCCTCCCCGCCGTATAGAAAAAGACCGGCAGACAGCATGCAGCGTATAATGGTTGGAAATTCCCTGAAACGCTAAACGCCTTTTATGGCGCCGGCATAATCGAATTCACGTCGTCGATGCGAACGCTGGCTGCACTGAATACCTTATACGATTTGTCGTCGTGGGTATAAAGCACCGCCTGGCCGGTAAACGGGTCTAAGGGAATCGACTTGATATACTGCGGACACATATCTTCCAGGGAGTCGGGCAGGATTTTTTCCTGTCGGCGATAACGCTCTATCGCCACTATCGCTTTCGTACATTCCCTGGCGACAAGCGTTTCGGCTGTGAGCCGGGTAAGCGGGACCACAGTCAAAATCAGCCCGCTGGCCCCTTTGGAAGGCGTCGAATTGGCGTCTTTTATTTCATTCAAAGGTCCCGGCCAGGGCAAACGCGAAACCTTGATAAACCAGGCCATATCGCGCAGGAATCTCGCAGCCCTGGCACACATTCGCATACGATGCCATGTAAACTTTGGCGCAGCTAACCGGTCCGGCAGAGAAGGAACATCGGGCGAAAGAAACCTCGACGCGACTCTGGGGGGAATGAGATTCCGTCCGACCTCCAGTTGATATACTCTTTCCGCCAGAAGTGTCCTCTCGAGACTGTCCGAATGGAACGCCTCGTCCAGCAGGAATTGCAGCCGTTCAAGCTGATTATCAGAAAGGCGGCTGCCTGTGGTAGAATTTTTCGAGGCGTAAGCAAGCAGCAACTGGATGTCGCTGCATATAAGCCGGACGCATATCATTTTTCTGCCCTGCACCAGTATCGTGGGAAAAATGTCAAACGCACGCATCATCTTTATCGTGGTCGCTATTGATTCTGTCGCCTTTCCGGAGTTTCCCGCCCTTATTAAATCCAGTGTTCGCAGCGACGACAGGAAGACCGTCCCCTGAATACTGTCCAACCGGTCTTTGCATATCTGTCTGCCTCGCAAAACCCCTATGTCAAACTCCAACAGCGGAAGCTGCGCGCCCTTGTCAAGCATTGCAAATACCGGCTCGGCTTTCATCAGGTTTTGTGCCGTTTTCTCACGCAATTCACCGCTGAACTTATCCGCTGGAAGTGAGAGCATATTCAGGCGGTAGAAAACATTCAACTTCATCAGGTCCTGCAGGTCGCCGGGACGGATTCGTCTTACTGCCTCGATGTAATAGAGTGCTGCGTTTTCATTTGTGTTGGCCTGAGCTTGCTCGGCATACAGGTCGGAATAGACAAGCGGTTCGCCTGCCTTGCTTATCTCGATAACCTCCCGGCCCAGCTGTCTCCCAGCCAGATATGCGGCCAGTATTATACCAGCGACCAGCATCATGGCCGCCAACACCAGGGCCAGCAACACCTTACGCCACAAGGGCAGCCCACGCAGCTTCTCTCCTGTCCTGACCGCAATACTGTTGCTCGAACTGCGTTCTGTATCGGTTGCCATAGGAAACCTCAATGCGCACACAACAGCTTATTCATATAAATGATTATATCACCCCTCAATCCTGCATCACCAGTAAATATCATACAACATCCGGTTTTCAGCTTGTTTCCCACCTCGATGCCCAAAAAACCGTGTTTTTCGGCCATTAACCCCTCTTTAGATTAGCTCTATCACTTGTGTCCATCCTCCGAGGAGGTGGTGTTTTGCAGGGCGGAAACCGTGAGTTAATTCATCTGATTTTTATCAAATTATCTCAATAATATTGCTTGATTTGAAGCAGATGTTGGTTATAATGGATAATAGCATTATGTTTTCGCCGCTTCCGGATAGGCAACCCGGTTGGGGAAAAATGCGTCTTAGGAGGAGGTGAAAGATGGTATATCGTGTCATCTGTTTTATGACAGCGGTTGTGTTGCTGTCTACCCTTTCACTATCCGGTTCTGTCTTAGCCGCCACAATTGTCGCATGGGGTGACAATACCTACGGCCAGTGCAATGCACCATCTGGTTCGGATTTCGTGGCTATTTCCGCCGGCGGATTGCACTGCCTCGCTTTAAGGGCCGATGGCTCGCTGGCCGCCTGGGGCAACAATAATTACGGCCAGTGCGACGTCCCGCCGGGCAGAAACTTCGTCGCGATAGCCGCAGGCGGATATCACTCGCTTGCCATAAGGTCCGACGGGTCGCTTTTCGCCTGGGGATGGAATAAATTTCAGCAGTGCAATGTCCCCGTCGGCAATAACTTCATATCAATAGCCGCGGGGGGATACCACTGTCTTGCCATCAGGTCCGATGGGGCGCTGGTCGCCTGGGGTGATAATACTCAGGGGCAGTGCAACGTTCCCATCGGCAACGACTTTGTCGCCGTCGAAGCCAACGGCTACTGCAGCCGGGCTTTCAAACGAGACGGTTCCGCCATTGTGTTCGGCTTAAATGAAAGCGCTCAGTATATGCCGCCGGACACCGACATCGCCGCAGCTTCCACCGGCGGCTTCCATACTGTTGTTCTCAAGCTCGATGGGTCACTGGCTGCCTGGGGATGGGACGCCTACAAGCAATGCAACGCCCCTCGCGGCACCGGTTTCGTCGCCGTCGCCGCCGGAGGACGACACAGCATGGCTCTGCGAAGCGACCAAACTGTTGAGGCCGCGACGCTGAATCCATACAACCAACTCGATAGCACCATCGCGCCAAGCCTGCTCGCCATCGCACGGGGCATTTATTATCGCCTTGCGGTTTTGGGCGAACCTGTTATACTGCTGCTGCTCGGCATTATAGCGGCGCTGCTGTTCGTAAGCCCACAACCTGTGCTGAAGGCATCGGCGAAAAAACGCGGCCACGCACACAGGCACTTCCGCTTTATGTCGTAAGCACGCGATTAACCGTGTATTTTCGTTCGCATTCTTGGAGTAAAAGACCATGTCAAAGGCAATGAAGGCATCCACATTCGTTATATTGGCGCTGGTTGCGTTTGAATTCGCCCATGCTGAAGATCCAAACAGCTCCACACAGGC
>CAYNVP010000136.1:0-4598 GCA_964400665.1 uncultured Pirellulales bacterium
GGTTTTATCAAAGGCACGGGAAAAGTAATTATCGACGGGCTGGAGATTTCAAACGGCAATCTCAAGCAGGTGCGTTCCCGTATCGGCTGCTGCCTCGAAAATCCTGAAGACCAGCTTTTTATGCCCACCTTGTTTGACGACGTGGCGTTCGGCCCGCTGAATATGGGTCTTAATCCCGATCAGGTAAAACAAAGGGTTGAATCTGCTCTTGAGAAGGTCGGCTTGTCCGGCATGGCGCAGCGCCCCCCACATCATCTTTCCGCGGGCCAGAAGCGGGCGGCCGCTGTCGCCACCGTGCTTTCGATGTCTCCGAAAATCATCACACTCGATGAGCCGGATGGCAATCTCGACCCGCGAAACCGAAATAACCTTGCCAATCTGCTGGCCGGGTTGTCGCAAACGCTCGTTATAGCGACCTGCAATATGGATTTCGCCGCCGCCGTTGCCGATACGGCAGCGGTTATGGATGCCGGTCGATTGGTTGTTGCCGGGCCTGTTAAGAAAATAATGTCCGATTCGCAACTGATGTTAAACCACGGGCTCGAGGTGCCAAAAAAGTTTGCAGGTGGTTTTACAAAGAACTGATTGTTTCATCGATTAGAATGTAATTCTGAAATTGGTGAGCTTCGGGTCGGGCGTGACCGGCTTGGTGTCTGTCTGGCGGACGTATCCCGCAAACGAGTCCTCGATATCACGGACACAACTGTCTATTATCTCCGCCGGGCCCTGCGCCAGCATTTCCACAGAGCCGTTCGGGAGGTTCCGCACGTAACCCGTCAGGTGATAGCGATTGGCTACGTTCAGCGCCGTAAAGCGGAAACCCACGCCCTGAACGCTGCCCGAAAACATGATATGTTTTGCCGCCTGTTCCATCAGCCGTTCTTTATCCAAAAACTAACTTCGAGAACACGAAATACTAATCTTAATTCCTATTATTGGCAATAGTGCCTTGCTGTCAATTTGATGTTCACGGAAGGTGCCGCTTTGGGTATAATCACCTGGTTACTGTTTTTTAGCACAACTGTTCGGCAGTATCAGTAAAGATGTATTATGCCGCAAAAGTCAAAAGAACAATTGGAAAGAGAAGAGCGGATATACCAGATAACCACGCTGGTGGCCGGTCGGTTTACGCTTCCGGAGGTGCTCGACAAGCTCGCTGAGGCCGCGGTCAAAATAACCGGCACTGGCGTCAAGGCCTGCTCCATTCGACTGCTCGACGAAGAGGCCGGCGACCTCAAGATGCGAAGCACTTACGGCTTGAGCGAAAAATACCGCAACAAAGGCGTCGTTACCAAGGACGACCCCGTAATTAAGGCCGCCTTCGAAGGCGAGCCCGTCGTCCTCGACGATATGCGCGTCGATGGCAGAGTAATGTTCAAAGAAGCCACAATAAAAGAAGGACTGGTCAGTCAGCTCACCGTTGCCATGAAGTTCAGGGACAAACCTATTGGCGTTTTGCGCCTCTACAGCGAAAGACCGAGGCATTTTGAAGAGGATGACATAGACCTTGCCAGGGCAATCGCCTCGCAGTGCGCGGTCGCAATCACCAACGCCAAACTCTACGCCGAGGCCATCGAAGCCAACCACATTACCGAGCAGATGCGCCTCGCAGGCGTCATCCAGCGGCGAATGATACCTGAAAAAGCGCCCCGGGCGCCCGGCTTGGATATTGCCGCTACGTATATCCCCTGTTTCGATGTGGGCGGTGACTTCTACGACTTTTTGCAGCTTGACAAAAATAGAATCGGAATCGCCATCGCCGACGTTATCGGCAAGGGTATTCCCGCCGCAATTATGACAAGCTCCTTCCGCGGTGCCCTGCGGGCTTATTCGGAAAATAACTGCTGGACGGATACCCTGCTCGAAACCGTCGGTCGGCTCAACAAAATGGCCTGCGCCGAATGCCGGCCGGGAGAATTCATCTCGTTGTTCTACGGTATCATTGACGTTGAGAAAAGGACTATCACCTACTGCAATTGCGGGCACGAGCCGCCCGCGCTCCTGAGAAACAGGCAGTTTACCGACCTCGACAAAGGAGGTCTCGTCCTCGGCGTCCTGCCTAAGCCGGAGTATATTACTGAAACCGTTCAGCTGCAGAATGACGATTGTCTGTTGTTCTATACCGATGGCCTGATTGACGCCGTCAATTTCGACGGCGAGTTCTGGGGAAGAGAACGCCTGCTCGAGGCATTTAATAAATGCACGCGCGTATCCGCCGAGCAGTTGATTAAAAACATCCTCGGCTACAGGAGACGCTTTGTCGGCCTGGCACACCAGGTCGATGATACCAGTATGGTCGTCGTAAAAGTCACAAAAACAAATAGCTGAAAGTTTTGGATTTTTGCTTTGAGTTTTACCATTTAAGTTTTAAAATCAACTTATGTCCCGATTGGTCGTTACTATCGATGGCCCCGCCGCAAGCGGCAAAAGCACCGTCGCTCGACTCCTGGCCGAGAAACTAAACGCCGCGTTTCTCGACACAGGCGCTATGTACCGTGCTGCCACGCTCGCCGCGATGCAGGCAAATGCCGACCTCGCCAACCAGCAGCAGATACTCGATGTGATGTCTGACACCGAATTCAAATTTACCGCTGCGTCGCAAGGTATGATGGTGGAAATAAACGGCGTAGATGTTAGCAAAAAGATACGCGACCCGCAGATTACCGCCAACGCCAGATACGTCGCGACGGCTGCACCTGCCCGCCGGCGCTTGGTCGAAATGCAGAGGTGCTTTGCTGAGACGCACGACAAAATTGTCACCGAGGGCAGGGACCAGGGCACCATCGCATTTCCCGATGCGAACGTGAAGTTTTTCCTGACTGCTTGTATAGATGAAAGAGCACGCCGCAGACAGGTCGAATTGAAGGTCAAAGGAGTCAAGCAAACCACAGAGCAGATTCGCCAGGCAATAAAAAAAAGAGACGATAGGGACGAAAAGAGATTTGTCGGCCCTATGAAACCCGCCGCTGATGCCATAATCATTGACACCACCGATCTAACGATTGAACAGGTCGTCGAAAAGTTGCTTGCCTGTGTGAACGAAAGATGTTCAGGGAAACATTGAGAACAGTTTGGCCTCGTTTTGCCCGCTGGTGGTGCTGGCTGTTTTGCATCACGTTTTTTCGTATGAGTTTCCAGGGCCTCGAAAATATCCCCGCCGAAGGGCCCTTTGTCCTCGCTGTCAATCACCAGAGCTTTCTCGACCCGCTTTTTGCCGGAATCGCGTTGAAGAGGGTATTGTGCTTTATGGCACGCGACACCCTGTTCAAAAGCAGGTTCTTCAGGAAATTGCTCTTATCGGTCAATGCGATACCCGTCAGGCGAGGCCAGGCCGACATCGCCTCAATAAGAACTATTATCGCTAAGTTAAAGCAAGGCAGGGGGGTATGCCTGTTTCCCGAGGCCACCCGCTCAAGCGATGGCAGAATCGCCCCCCTCAAAGGCGGCTTTACGCTTTTATGCCGACGTGGCAACGCCCCCGTTGTCCCCGTCCTGATTGATGGCGCATTCGAATGTTGGCCAAGACATAAAAAATTATTCAAACCCGGCTCGAAAATCACCGTCTCCTATGGCCAACCCATCTCAGTCGAACAGATATCGTCAATGGCCGATGATGACTTCGCAAAATTATTGACCGACACCCTCCGAAATATGCAATCCGAAATCCGCCTCCAAAACGCCAAAAAACCGTTCAATTATTGTTAATGTGTGTATTCACTTATTCGATCAAAGGAATTTGCAAATCCCGCAAATCAAATACTGACAAGTACGAAGACGATCAACAAACATGCACATATTAAACCGAATATATACGAGATATAACACTTGTCTGCAGCTTTCTTTAATTCCTCATCTCCTAACATCTGCGATGCCTTCAGTTTACGTAAGGCGACGAAGCCTTTCTGCAAGAAGTTCGGCATCCAGAAATCATCGACCTTATCAGGGTGTTTGGACTCTAATAACAAGTTGTACTGATGAGCCCAGTAAGCGCCCCTAAAACCAAAAGCAATCATGCCAACAAATACACAAGCAATGATAAAAATATACATATCAAATTCTCTAGGGACAGGAAACTATGGTCAGTCACCTCTTTTGCCTTTTTACTTTTTACTTAAAGCAGTGTTAATCTGTGTTAAACCCGTGAGATGGCGGCTTTGCCTATCTCATGGGGTAAATCAGTGTCTAAAAAATCCGTGTCCGTCTTTACTTTTACATTCTACATTGGACATTGAACATTGGACATTCAGCTTCTGCTCTAAATCATAAATCATAAATAATAAATCATAAATATAAATCTCTGTGCCCTCTGTGTCCGCCGCCTGCACCGCGTAGCCCACAGGGCGCAGCGGGGTGGCTGAATCCGCAATCTAAAATCCGAAATCCGCAATTTGAACTGTCCGCTGTACGCTGTCTTCTGTCTTTAGTCTGTGGTCTTAGGTCTAAAATCTAAGGTCTTACGTCACCACTATCTCCGCCGCAGGCGGAATCGCAAATCGAAAATCTATTTTGCCTTTTTACTTTTTACTTAAAGCAGTGTTAATCCGTGTTAAACCCGTGAGATGGCGGCTTTGCCTATCTCATGGGGTAAATCAGTGTCT
>CAYNVP010000136.1:4698-6774 GCA_964400665.1 uncultured Pirellulales bacterium
AAAAAATCCGTGTCAGTCAGTCTCATAAATCATAAATTATAAATTATAAATTATAAATTATAAATTATAAATTATAAA
Organism: uncultured Pirellulales bacterium; assembly: GCA_964400665.1. Classification (GTDB taxonomy): domain Bacteria; phylum Planctomycetota; class Phycisphaerae; order Sedimentisphaerales; family Anaerobacaceae; genus Fen-1362. The sequence goes on from CAYNVP010000136.1 coordinate 4,777, forward strand.
TGACCGGCCACCATCTCCGCAACTCCCACCTTGCTCCTCGCCCCCACTTGCTCCACGAACGCTTCTAATCGCGTCGTCAGCGTGACGTCCTCCTGCCCGTCGAAGCTGAGGTTCAATATCGGCATCTCTCCGCAGTCGCCGCTCAGCCGTCTCGTCTGCGTGCTGACTATCGTCGAAGGCATACACGTAAAAGGCATTACGTTCACCACTCCCCCGAAGCCGTCCTCGTGATATTCAACCATTTTACCGATACTCAGTATCGCCTCACCCTCGAAAGATGCGTCTATATATGGTTTCGCAAGTTCGATTACGTGCTCGACCGGCTGTTCTGCCAATCTGTCGAACCTCTTCTCTAAAGGCGCCGCAAGTTTGCGTTCGATTCTGTGCTGGAAAAAATCCTGTATTGCATTAGTGAAAAGGTTCTTCAACTGCCCTCTGCGTCGGGCCATTTTGCTTCGAGTAAAATTGGTATAGTAAATCCACTCTGCTAATGAGGCCAGGTCGCACGCCGCCCCAAGTTCTTCGAGCCGACTGATTATGTTCAGATTCGCAAACTGGTGGTTGCGAACGTAAATCTCCCCGACGATTCCTATCCTCGGCTTTTGTATCTTGTTGTCTAATTTTACTCTCGCAAACTCCTCCGCGAACTCCTCGAACAGCCCCACCATATCTGTCTTCCGCTTGCCACGGCGAAGCGCAGCGAAGCCGGGTCCTTTGTCCTCTGTCCTCCGTTCAACCGCCTCAACCCACCGCTTTAGGCATTTTTCATAAACCTCCTGTGCCTGTCTCGGCTCCTCCGCAAAAGGCCGGATTCGCAAAATCAGCTTCTGCAAAAGGTCTATACCCACCAGCGAGGTCCATATATCCTTCATAAAAGCGCCCAGTCCAGCGCCATCGAAGCTCTGAACAAATTGGCTGTAGAAGTTGCTGTCCTGATTGGGCGCAATGACAAGGGCATCCTCATAGCCGGCATATTTTAAGACAAGGTCGTGCATACAATGATACAAACCAAACCTGCAGGGGCCCGATGATGACGGCATAAAGAATGCGACATCACGCGGGCTTGTGCCTTCTCTGCCAAGCACCTTGAGCATCTCCCCGCTCGTTATCGCGCAGGGCAGACACTCCTTGCCCGTTGTATATGCCCTTCCTGCCATCAGTGCTCGTTCATCCGCCATCGGCATAACATCCGCCGATTGCCCATACCCCCTCAAACACGCCGCCAAACCATACGATGCATCACTCATATACGGCACATACAGCGTCCTTTTCACCACAGAGTTCTTAGAAATTGTTTTTACTGTTTTTTCTCTGCGGTCTCTGCGTTCTCCGCGGTAAATATCTTGGCGGTAATTTTTCAAGCTTTCCAGAAACGCCTCTATCCGCGTAATCACACCCGCGCCCGCCGAGTGCTCGTCAATCTCTAACTGCAGGCAGGGCTTGCTTCCCATTATGTCCTTGAAAAAAGGCATCAAAAACGAATCAGGCCCGCAGCTGAAATTCGACAGATAAACCCCGAACAGCCGCCTGTCTCTCTTGATTATCTCCGCCGCCCGAAGAATCTTTTGCCCGTATGACCAGTAAACCGAACTGTGCAGTTCTTCGTCGCCTAATTTGGCCTCATCAAAATCGAGCATATCAACAGGTATTATCTCAACGCCGACATCGGCGAATTTCTTCGGCAGTTGCAAGCTGACACCATCGTCACACCCGTTATATGGCCGGCTGACAAGCACAAACAGTTTATCATCAGGCCCGATTTGCGCCAGAATCTCTCTGCCCTTGTCCTTCAGCGACTCATCGAAACAGCGTTGTGCTTCGAACCCCTTTTCCATCGCCCTCTGAGTATTCGAGGGTGAAACATTCAGCCGTTTACCAAGCTCCACAAACGTTTTTTGCGCAAGTTTATCGCCTTCGCCAAGACGCAGCGGACAAATAAGTAACTTCGTATTGCCTAATTTGTCTGCGAACGCGCTGCGTACCTGGTAGGGGAACGAC
>CAYNVP010000137.1:0-6688 GCA_964400665.1 uncultured Pirellulales bacterium
GTCGAGGACGACAGATACGTTGACCATCAAAATCATAATGGCTTAGACAATCGCAGGTCGAATCTGCGGATAGCGACGTGGGAGGAAAACTGCTGGAACAAGAGGAAGAGGCGGACCGGGTGCAGCTCGATATACAAGGGAGTGATGTGGGACAGGCGCAGGGGCACGTGGCAGGTGATGATAGGGTATAAAGGCAAGAAGATATTCATCGGCTATTTCAATGATGAACAGGAGGCGGCGAGGGCGTACGACGTGAAGGCAAAGGAGCTTTACGGGGAGTTTGCAGCGTTGAATTTTCCGGAGGCGCGGAAAGACCCTTTGGGCGACTGGAGCTTCAGGATTTGCTATGGCAAATATACGGCGTAGGAGGCGAATACAGGTCAAAATCCGAAGTCCCAAAATCGCCTTTTTCAATGCCGATAACGCGGTAACTGGTTAGTAATGAAACGGTTTCTTAAACTTCTTAAAAAAATTAATAAAATAATCTTGACTTTTGATAAGTTAATGCTTTCAATCCTGAGTCGATACAGTTGTCATTTTGCATAACAATCTGCCCGCGATGCGATTTAGGGGACAGATTGACAGGAGCAGGGAATGCTTCCAAACTTACGAGACATTAGACGGGATTTGTTGTTTTCGTCCAATGAACCTGGTGTGAAGTTGTTCGGCATGAACTAAAAAGAAAGGAGACCATTTTAATGGATAAGGAGAGGAGAACCATTCTTAACACGCGAAGATACTTACTTATAATTCTGAGCATCTTAATTTGTGCCTGCATTAGTACAACCCTCGTTTCTTCACCGTGGCATGGCGGGATAATAAAACTTTCTTCCGCTGCATCACAGGAACCCAACCAGCATAGCTCGCCTCCCGGCGCCGCAGCCACTGAGGGAAATCAACCACCTGCAGCACCGCAGCCGGTGAATCCGTCGGTAAGCGCCGTAACAGAGGCGGCGGTAAAGCTCGGGGTCCTTTCCTGCGTCGGCCGGATTAATCAGGTCGCCACCTTCCTTACCACAAACACTCAGAGCGGGGTATTCATTTTTCCCGTGCAAAAGCAGGCGGACCAGCACATTTTTTCCACTTCGTTTGAACTATTAAGACCTGACAATTCAACAATATATGCCAGCGCTAGTTTCTTTCCAAATCAGGATGCCGTTTACGATACGGTTGAATATGTAAACACAGGATGCGAGGAACTGGAAAAAACGGTCTTCAAGAATTTAAAACGCGTTGGAGTGCTCAAGAAGAATATTATTTTGCTTGACGGCGGAGCGGTAAAAGTGTTTCTCATGCCCGCAGGCAGCGGGTGTGTGGTAATCAAAAAGGAAGTCGTTCAATAATATTATTTAAGATGAAAGGGAAAGTTATGAAACATCGAACAAAGTTTCTGGAAAAGCTGGCTGCGGTGATTCTTATTATGGCAATGGTTATGTCTCAGTACGCAGTGGCCACTGTCACGAACAGCGAACCTGATGAAGCGATATCTGCTAATGATAACGTTACGGTCGACGTCGATACTGATGAACTCGGCGCCGGTACTTTTACCGTCAATGACAGGAATGGCTCGTCGAGCACTATCACCACGATTCTTTCCGATGCCCAGTCCACGGTAATCAGCGCAACAACTGATGATGGCACCGGGGCGGGATCATCACCAGTCACCAACAGTTTGACCGTAGGCGGGACTACAACCGTAAATAGCGCCAATTTTAGCGTTGGCGGCACGACGGCGATGACCGGCGCTCTTACGGCAAATGGCGGCATCTTCGTTGGCGGATTTCAAGTGGCCGCTACAACAGGTAATGTGTTAACGAGTGGCACATTAGGGGTATCGGGCCTGTCGACTTTAAGCGGAATTGACAACCAAAACGGCGGTATTATCAACGCAGGCGCGGTAAGCGGAGTCACCACATTAGGAGTCGACACATTAAGTACAACCGGTAGTACGAACTTGGGCGATGACAGCGGCGATGTGACTGCAGTCACTGGCAGTCTGACCGTGAGCAACGGCGCCACGATAAGCAACGGCGCCACGATAGGCACAGGTAATCTCACAGTAAGTTCTGGTAACGCCACGATAACCGCCGGTAATCTCGCGCTAACCTCTGGTAACGCCACGATAACCACCGGTAATCTCGATGTAACCTCTGGTAACACTACCTTGGGCGGAACATTGGGCGTAACAAACCTGGCAACCTTAAACGGCGGAATAGCCGCTGACAACTTTACGGTGGCAGATGGAACAGGTAATCTTACAGCCACCGGAGCAACCAACATTATCGGCGCTGCGGGCTCATCGGCAAACACCCTTACCGGCTTGACCAATATGATTACCGGTGCGACGACAGTTACATCCACCGGAACGGCCAATCAAATGATTGTTGATGCCGCAAGCTCGCGTTTTGTGAGCGCGGATACTTTTAGCAATGCTGCTGTGAGTAATGGGGCTGTGAGTTTGGTTGCGGATAACGACACATTGGGTACGAACGAACGCTCCAACCTTTCAATGACTCCCACCTCCGCCAGTTTACTTGTAAACAATGCCGTCAGCGGAGTATCGCACGGTATTACTGTTGGCCAGACCAGCACCATTATTTCCGGCGGAACCAATTCTTCCTCCCTGACACTGGCAGATGCCCAGGCAACGCTTGGCGTCGGCACGTCATCGAGCGCTGAAATCACCGTTATTGACGCCACCAACGTCGGGGGGGTTACTGCTGTGACGATTGGCGCCGCAGGGACGAATCGAATGGTGGTTAACAGCTCAAGCTCGAGTCTTGTCAGCGCCGATGGCACTCAGAGTGTGGCGGTCAATAACAGCGGAACCACGATAACCGGCACACTGGGCGTTACAGGCCTGTCGACCTTAAGCGGAATTGACAACCAAAACGGCGGCATTACAAACGCAGGTGCGGTATCCGGCGTAACCACGTTAAATGTATCAGGCACGTCGACCTTAAGCGGAATTGACAACCAAAACGGCGGCATTACAAACGCAGGTGCGGTATCCGGCGTAACCACGTTAAACGTATCAGGCCTGTCGACCTTAAGCGGCGGTATTACCTCCGGAACGGTCCATATAAACGATGCAACCAGTGGCGCTAATAACGCCTTGATTGGCGGAAATCTTGGTGTTACCGGCACAACGACATTGACAGGCGCTCTTTTGGCAAATGGCGGCATCAACGCTGACGGAGGCGCATTTACCGTGGCAGATGGAACAGGTAATGTGTACACAAACGGAACATTGGCAGTTAACGGAAATACAACACTGACCGGTCTTCTTACGGCGAACGGCGGCATCACGGCTGACGGGGGCGTATTTACGGTGGCGAACACCTCAGGTAACGTGTTCACGAATGGCACATTACAGGCAAATGGCCTGACGAGTTTATACGGTGGCGAAATCGTGCGTAACGGCTCTACTATTTACAGCGGAAATGGTTCCGGCAATCGGATGGTTGTTGACGGCACAAGCTCGCGTTTTGTGAGCGCGGATGGCTATAGCAGTGCCGCCGTGGGCGACGATTCGGTGATTTTGCTTGCGGATAGTGATGGCTCGAGCGCGAACGCAAGGTCCAGTCTTTATATGGCTCCTACCTACGCAGACTTAGGTGTTAACACTAACAGCGGAGACTGGCACGGTATTTATGTTGACCAGACAAGCACCATTATTTCCGGCGGAACAACTTCAACATCACTTACTCTTGATGATAACGGCGCTACTTTCCAGAATGATGATACAAGTGGTCCGGCAACAGTAACGGGCGTAGCTGATGGAGTCAGTGATTATGATGCGGTTAATATGAGGCAATACAATAAACTCGAAGACAGGGTCGACAAGGCATATTCGGGTATAGCATCCGTCGCGGCCTTGGCGGCTATTCCCTCACCTATTCAGGGCAAGAAAGTTTCGCTTGGCCTTGGATATGGTAATTTTGAGAGCGAGAACGCGATTGCTGTAGGCGGTAAAGCTCTTATGGGGGAAGGCACTACTCTCACGGCCGGTGTGGGATTCTGTGGTAACACGACCACAATTAGCGCCGGCATTGGCTGGAGTTTTTAACCGAAATGCCTTGTAAACAGGGCTAATATACGCCTCATTAAAAAAAGGAATATGCCGCCTGCAATCTGCAGGCGGCATATTTTTTTTGTGTAAACTAAAAAAGCAAAAGGTGCGTCCCGCCTGTTTAAATTAGTGGTTTGGGGGCGGTTAAATACGCGTGTTTTATTTGCTGTTTTTTTTGTTCGATTGAGAGGTGGTGATATCCAGCTTGTCAATGAGGCGGTTGAGCCGGCGACGTTCGATGCCGAGGATTCTTGAAGCGGCAATTCTTCGGCCTTTGGTGTATTCGAGTGTCTGTGTAATAACCCTTCGTTTGACCTCATCGAGAGTGGGTAACTGGTCTTTTGGGTAAGAGGGGAAATCGGCTATTATGATTTCGAAGGGCATTACGGAGAGCTGGATTTCCGGGCCGGGGGTCAGGACGTATGCCCGCTCGACGGCGTTTGCAAGCTCTCGGATGTTTCCGGGCCAGGAGTAGTTAAGCAGCAGGCGTTTGACCGGCTCGCTAAATGTCTTGGCCGGCTCGCCGTAAAAGGCCGACTGGTTTGCCAGGAAATACTCCGCCAGCGGCATTATATCATCCTTGCGGTGTCGCAGCGGAGGAACCTCGATACGAACGACGTCGAGACGATAATAGAGGTCGGAACGGAAGCTTCCCTGCCTGACCATTTCCTGCAGTTCTCTGCAGGTCGCGCATAAGACGCGAATATCAACTGGGCAGGGTTTTGTCGAGCCGAGCGGTGTTACGCGTCGCTCTTGTAAAACTCGAAGTAACTTTGCCTGCAGTTCAGGGGGGATTTCACTGATTTCGTCGAGGAAGATGGTTCCGCCGTCGGCTGCCCTGAAAAAGCCCAGCGTGCTGTCAACGGCGGTTGTGAACGCACCGCGGACGTGGCCGAACAACTGGCTTTCAAACAGTTGACCGGTAAGAGTGGTGCAGTCAACGGGCACAAAGACGTGGCCTGTGCGGTTGCTGGCCGCGTGGATTTGCCTTGCAACCATTTCCTTGCCGACGCCTGTCTCACCCGTGATAATGACGGGGCATTCGCGGGTGGCGACTGCTTTGACGACTTCAAGCATTGAGTTAAATGCAGGTGAGCTGCCGATAAATTCACTGTGAGTTCTTGCGTGCAGGTGACTTGAATGCGCACAGTCCAATCTCTGCCCGCTTCCATTCTCCCCCTGAAAGCGCAAACTTCCCATTTCGGGAGGAACTTTCCGAAAATCCTCGTTCATCATCCCTTTTCCCAGACTTCATAGTGCAGTTTAAATTTCCTGCACTGTTACATACCCGCTCTTATATTGGCATTTGGTAAGAATACCCAGACTCCTTGTGGGCACTCTCCCTTTCTTCGGTCAATATTAGATATTATGCCAATTTATTAGAAAAGTCAAATGAATTATAGGACTTTTGTTAAATTTTCTTTAGCCCAGATTCAAAGCGTGGCCATCAGCTTGTCATATTGGGCAAGGATAGGGGCTTTGGGCCGTATGTAGATACATTTCGTAACATCCTATGGATAAAGCAGTTAAGTTAAAATAGCAGGGTCTGAAAGCGAGTTGTGAGAGCAAAAGCTGCTATGAATATCAGGACTTTGTCTTTATCTTAATTGCGAGTCGGCCTCAAAAATTACTAAAATATAGTAGGAAATTGGAGGAGCGGGGTGCAAATCCCCGTAAACAATAAGGCCTGGATTTAGTTTGCCTCGGAGTTATCCTCGGGTCGAGTTGTGAGGGACAAAGACAGGGATTACTCTTTTGCCGGGTCAAAGGGTTTGCTCTGAGCCAGGTCGAAGGGTGAGATGTAACGCCCGTATTTATCGCCGGCCGCTTTGAGCCGTTTTCTTGCCTCATCGAAAGTTGAAAAAAGGATTTGCGGAGTGTCGGGCACTTTGTCCCTGTAAACCTTTTCGACGCGGTCGAGCTTTGACAAATTTTCCGGGACGCGAACGGTGAACTGCCGGATGTAATCATCCCGCGTGAATTCGGTGTTGAGGTTCTGTTTGAACAGCCGGGCCAAATCGTCATACACAGGGATAAATCCGGTCGGTGTTTTAACGGCATCGACCTCGCCGTTGACGCGAAGCTCGGCCCAGAGAATCCAGACAAGTTTGTCAGACATCGTGTTTAAGTATTGTGCGTTCTTGTCTCTGAGGAAATAATTAACCGAGAATATAAGCGGCGGTTTTTTGATGTCTTTGGCGAAGTCAAGATTGATTTGAACGTACCTGCCCAGCGGTATGGAAACGAAATCGAGGTTGGACATAAGGTTGAACGTTCTAACGCCTTCCTGGCCGAGGGTTGCAGCGGTGGTTTCGGATTCGAGCGCGGCTCCTTTGAGGATAATGCCTTCGGTCCAGTTGAACGCCTGCTCAACAGGGACCCAAGTGCTGGAATCTCTTCCGCCGTAGACGATGCCGCCGATGGGGACGCCGTTTGGGTCGTCGAGGGCCGGGTCGCAGTTGTCGAGGTCCGGTATGCTGAGACAGTAGCGGGCGTTTTTGTGGGCAAGAGGAATTGCCCTGCCCTGTGAATCGGTTTTGCCCCTGAACCATTTGCCTGAAAAGTTGATTCCTTCGGTCGGCGGCTCACAGCCCATATCGAGCCAGTAAGGTCTGT
>CAYNVP010000138.1:0-6567 GCA_964400665.1 uncultured Pirellulales bacterium
GAGAGTGCTGGGATTCGAACCCAGGACCTACGCATTAAAAGTGCGTTGCTCTACCAGCTGAGCTACACTCCCGGTTAGTCGACCGAATTGACAGGATAACAGCTTTTGTGACGACTTGTCAACGGCAACTATCCCAAACTGTGCTTCTTTGAAAATTTCCCCGCAATCCCGGGGGCAGGTTTAGCGGTTAAATAAGGTTGCTGTTGGAGGGAATTCGGGTATACTAATTTAAATGCGTATTTCGTTTAACGGTTGCGGTTGCGCGGCTCGTTAATGTTGCGTTAGACGTAAAACGATAGACGACACGTAGCGAAGCGAAGAGCCCGCTTCGGAAACGAGCGGCGCAACCGGTTAACGAGAGGCGTAACCTCTGCGGAATAGAAAGGGTGCGGCGATGACGCAATGGGATGAGCAGTTGGATAAATTAAAGCAAATCATAGAAATAATGAAGGAACACAACCTCGTCGAGGTTCAGGTAAAGCAGGGCGAGGATGAGATTTCCGTCAAAAAAGGCCTGCCGCAGATAGTTGGTGTGCCGGCAATCGGCGCCGGTATTCCGGAGGTATTACCCGCAGCCGCAGCGACGCCGGCATCGCCGGAGCAATCGGCTGCAATGCAACAGCAGGAAAAGCTGGTGGAGATTAAATCGCCTCTGGTCGGCACGTTCTACGCCCAGCCAAGCCCGGATTCCGAGCTGTTCGTTGAGGTCGGTTCGCACGTTGATGCGCAGACGGTGGTGTGCATTATCGAGGCGATGAAGGTTATGAACGAGATAAAGGCCGAATCAGCCGGCACGATTACCGAGATAGTGGCGGCCAGCGGCGAGGCGGTTGAATACGGCCAGGTGCTGTTCAGAATCAAGCCGGACTAAAATCATTTCTGATTAAATATTGATGATTGATTATTGGTAGTATGTTTTCAAGAGTTCTTATAGCAAATAGGGGAGAGATAGCGCTGCGGATTATCCGCGCCTGCCACGAGCTTGGTATTGCGGCGGTCGTGGTTTATTCCGAGGCCGACAAAGGCGCCGCCTATCTTTCACAGGCCGATGAAGCGATTTGTATAGGCCCGCCGAGCCCCGCGGAGAGCTACCTCGATATACCCCGAATAATAAGCGCAGCAGAGGTGGCAGACGTCGATGCCATTCATCCCGGTTACGGCTTTCTGGCTGAGAACGAAAATTTCGCCCAGATATGTCGCGAGTGCGGAATAACCTTCATAGGCCCCCCGCCCGAGGCGATGCGGGTGCTCGGTAACAAAGTCGAGGCGAGAAAACTTGCCAAAAAGGCAGGCGTTGATTTAGTGCCCGGTTCGGACGGCGTCGTCGCAGACGAAGTGGAGGGTTTGAAGATAGCCAACAAAATCGGTTATCCGGTAATAATAAAAGCGGCCGCAGGCGGCGGTGGACGCGGGATGAGGGTCGCCCATAACGATATGAGCTTTCGCGCCGGCTTCGCATCCGCACAGGCCGAGGCGGAGGCCGCGTTCGGCGACGGTTCCGTCTATATGGAAAAACTTATCGCCGAACCACGCCACGTCGAGGTGCAGGTTATGGCGGATGGCTCTGGCAATGTGCTCCATTTTTTTGAAAGAGACTGCTCCATACAGCGAAGGCATCAGAAAATGATTGAAGAATCGCCCTGCCCCGTCCTCAACGAAAAGACCCGCCAGGACCTTTGCCAGGCGGCCCTGCGGATTATCAAACAAGCAAATTATGTTAACGCCGGCACAGTCGAATTTCTCCTGGACAAAGACAGGCATTTTTACTTCATCGAGGTCAACACCCGTATACAGGTCGAGCATCCCGTAACCGAAATGGTTACGGGCCACGATTTAATCAAGATGCAGTTGAAAATAGCGGCCGGTGAGAAGCTCGAACTCGCCCAGAAGGACATTAAGCAGAAGGGCGTTGCGATTGAATGCCGCATCAACGCCGAAGACCCCGCCAATGGCTTTTCGCCCTCCCCCGGCACGATAACCCGATATATCCCCCCCGGCGGCCCGGGCGTTCGCGTCGATACGCACGTATATCAGGGTTGGACAGTTGCCCCCAATTACGACTCGATGCTCTGCAAGCTCATTGTTCACCAGCCGACAAGAACCGAGGCAATCGCCACGATGCGAAGGGCATTGTCGGAATTCGTTATTGAGCCGATTAAGACCACAATCCCTGCCTGCCTGTTGATTCTCTCGCACAATCTCTTCGTCAAGAACAAGGTCGATACCGAATTCGTCGAACGAAACTTCTGATATGTCGGCGAGGCCTGAATCTCCCGCGTGGAAATTAAATATGGAAACAAAATTGATTGGAGTAATAATTATGATTAGAAGATTTGCCTTCTGCCTTCTGACTTCCGTCCTCTGTCTTTTGTCTTCTGTTCGGGCGGTGGAAGCAAGTCAACTATCTGAATTTACTCATACCAACTCGCCGACGGGCTTTATAAAGGGGCATAGCTGGGGATGGACGGGCGCGCGGGGACAGTATCTCGGCGATGCGCCTGTCGAATCGATGAAAAAAATGGCTGAAACGAACGCCAACTGGGTCTGCATCGCCTTTGCCGGCCTGATGGACGAACCGAACGACCCGCATATCTCCTGGGGCGACAGCGACCCCTGTATAGTTACCGATGCAGAACTCCGCCGGTCAATCGAGCTGGCGCGTGAAAACAATCTCAAGATAATACTCAAACCCACTGTCAACGTGAAGGACGGCACCTGGCGCGGATACATCGATTTCAGGACGGCAGAAGGCCGGCTTGATACAGCCGCCTGGGACGAGTGGTGGGTCAGTTTCGGCAAGTTCCTGATACACTACGCTAAGATTGCCGAGGAGACCAAATGCGAGATGCTGTGCCTCGGCTGCGAGATGGGAACGACCGAGACGTTCGTGCAGAAGTGGCGGGACGTGATAGCCGAAATACGAAAGGTTTACAGCGGCGCTATTACCTACAACGCAAATCACGGCAACGAGACCAAGGTACAATGGTGGGACGCCGTCGATATAATCGGTATGAGCGGGTATTACCCGGTCGGCACCGACGATTTGGGAAAGGCGATGCAGGACCTGTCGAAAGTGCCGCCAGAAGACAGCTCAGTGGAGGCCCTGAAGAAAAGATGGGCCCCAATCAGGCAAAAGCTTAAATACATCAGTAAGCGATTCGACAAGCCGCTGTTCTTCATCGAAATCGGGGTATGCAGCGCAAGGGGCTTCAGCGCCGCCCCCTGGACCCATCCGCAAAAAGACGCCGCCTACGATGCGGACGAGCAGGCAAGGTTTTATCAGGCGGTGATTGAAACGTTCTGGGACGAGCCCTGGTTTTTCGGCTTTGCATGGTGGGACTGGCCGACGCCTCTATATGCCCCGGAGGATGCAAAAACCGATACGGGTTTTTGTATTTATGGCAAGCCGGCCGAAAGAATAGTCCGCGAGTGGTACGCCAAACCCCGCTGAAAGGGCTGGAATGAACAGGTGAACAGTTGAGAGGAGACCGCCCAGCACCTATTTTGAGATATGATAGTTCTTTTTGGAATGTAATTCTATTGGCAAAGTGACCATTGGATATCGTTCGAGGCGTGTTGCTCAAAATAGGTGCTGGGCTCTATTTTTCGGGCTATTTGCCCGAAAAATCGGGGTGACAGGATTCGAACCTGCGACTTCTTGGTCCCAAACCAAGTGCTCTTGCCAAGCTGAGCTACACCCCGTTATTTCGGGGCATTCTATAAAAAGCCAAAGTGCAATGCAACAGCGATTCACCGCGGAGAACGCAGAAACCGATGAAACGTTAAACGGTTGCGGTTACGCAGTTCGTCACGGTTGCGTCGAACGTAAAGCGTTCTTCAGGACGCAACCAAAGAATCGAACGTCCAACATTGAATATCGAACTCTAAAGGCAGGACGTAAAAAGCGGAAAAGCCGGGCAAAATCAGGATTGCAGGGCAAAAGGATTATTGCTATAATGCCGGCTTTCGTAGATTGGCAATTTTCGCATAAGGAGCATAATTAGATGTCGAGAGAGTGTTTTTATACAGGTAAACGCGTATCGTTCGGCAACCAAATATCGCGGCGCGGCAAGGCGAAATACCTTGGCGGCGTGGGGCGAAAGGTTACCGGCATAAGCAGAAGGAAGTTCAAGCCAAACATCCAGAAGGTGCACGCGATTGTCGATGGCAAGGTGATGCGCATCAGGGTATCGGCCAAGGCCCTGAAGATGGGGCTTGTTATGAAACGGCAGAAACGCAATTATAAACCCGCCACACAAACGGCGGGTAAACCCGCCGAGAAGATGGCCAGTTGAGGGAGACGATTGAGTCAGTGAACTTTTAAGCGAGGCGGGTTTGCGCCTCGTTTTTTTTGTTTGGCAGGTGGAACAGTATGGATAAAAGGATTGACGAGGCACAGGTGAGAAAGGTCGCCAAACTGGCCCGGCTGGATTTGAGCGACGCGGAGGTGGAAGAGTTCGCGGGACAGTTAAGCGCGATTCTCGATTACGTTGAAAGGATGAACCAGCTCGATACCAAAGAGGTCGAGCCGCTGGCGCACTGTCTGCCGATACACAACGTATTTCGAGAGGACGTTGTGAAGGAATCATTGGGGACCGAGAAAACTTTAGCCAACGCGCCGCAGCGTGACGGGTCGTTTTTCAAGGTGCCGAAGATACTGGAAGAGCCATGAGCATTTATGATTTATGAATTATGATTTATGATTCAAAAGAAAGATTTTCGAATTTCGATTGCCAATTGCCGATTTTAAGGTGGACAAGCGGACGACGAAAAAAATGTCCAATGTCCAATATTGAATGTCCAATTTAGAAGTGAAAAGGGAGATGCTGTATGGGAACAGGGAGAATTGGGCGGGGTCTGGTATGTCTCGGGATTATAGTTTATATCACATGTGGGATAGCAATGGGAGCGAAAACGGGAAAAGCAGGCAAGCAAAGCTCACAGGTATTCAGTAAAAAAATAACAAAAAAGGTCGAGTGTAATTACCTGCTGTATCTGCCGGCTGATTACGGGAAGGACGCGAAAAAGAAGTGGCCAATGATAATGTTCCTGCACGGCGCGGGAGAGCGGGGCAATAACATCAAGCTTGTTGCGAAGCACGGGCCGCCAAAGCTGATTGTGCAGGGCAGGAATTTTGATTTTATTATCGTTTCGCCTCAGTGTCCCGATGATATCTGGTGGCCGGAAAAGAACGAAGTCCTGATAAATTTGCTCGATGAGATTGAAAAGAAATACCGTGTTGATACCGACAGGGTGTATCTGACAGGCCTGAGTATGGGGGGATTCGGGACGTGGAGCTTATCGTGCCGGTATCCGCAGAGGTTTGCAGCTATCGCGCCGATATGCGGCGGCGGCGAATGGTATGCGGCAAATCGGCTGAAGAAAATTCCCGTCTGGGCGTTTCACGGGGCAAAAGATAATATCGTGCCGCTTGAGAAATCGAAGGAGATGGTTGCGGCAGTCAGAAAAGCGGGCGGAGAGGCGAAGCTGACGGTCTATCCAGACGCGGACCACGATTCCTGGACGCAGACATATAACAATCCTGAACTTTATGAGTGGTTCCTGTCGCATCGGAAAAGTGAAAGGAAAAAATAATGGATCCCCTGTTGCCTGACCAAGGAAGCAGCACTCGGGGACAAGAAAGTACAAATGGATTCCCGCTTCCGCGGGAATGACAAAAAGAATGGATTGGCAAAGCGCAAAACAACTACGGGATAAAATCAGGGCCGGCGAGATAAGCAGCGTCGAGGCGACGAAGGCGGTCTTCGAGCGAATCGCGAAAATCGAGCCGACCGTCGGCGCGTATATAAGCACGTTTGAAAAAGCAGCCCTTGAAAAAGCAGCAGAAGTTGATAAACGTATCGCCGCGAAAGAAGAAGTCGGGGAATTGGCGGGCGTGCCGATTGCGATAAAAGACAATATGTGCACGACGTTCGGGACAACAACGTGCGCATCGAAGATACTGGCGAATTTCAATGCGCCTTATAACGCGACGGTGGTTGAAAAGTTATTGGCAGCCGACGCGGTGATAGTGGGCAAGACCAATCTCGATGAATTTGCAATGGGTTCGAGCACAGAGAATTCGGGATTGAAACAAACCGTGAATCCGTGGGACACCCAACGGGTGCCGGGAGGAAGTAGCGGCGGCTCGACTGCGGCGGTCGCGGCGGGACTTTGCTATGCTGCGCTTGGCTCGGATACGGGCGGCTCAATACGACAGCCGGCGAGCTTATGCGGGGTTGTGGGTTTGAAACCTACTTACGGCCGAGTATCACGATACGGCCTTGTCGCATACGGCTCAAGCTTAGACCAGATTGGGCCGGTCACGCAGACGGTCGAGGATTGCGCACTAATACTGAACATTATTGCGGGCTATGACCCGGCTGACAGCACGAGTGTCGATGAAAAAATAGCTCCTGTTGAAGATTACCTTGCGAAATTAGACGAGCCGGTTAAGGGATTGAAAATTGGCATCGTGTCGGGTTTCAATACCGGCGCAGATGAGCAGGTGCGAAAGGCAATCGATGAGGCGATAAAGGTTTACAGAAATCTCGGCGCCAGTGTGCT
>CAYNVP010000139.1:0-3090 GCA_964400665.1 uncultured Pirellulales bacterium
TTCCAGGTGGTTCTGAGCCGGACGAAGATCGAGCCGTGTCCTGATGAGCCGCTGGACGTGTATAAGCGATTACGGGAGCTCAATCCGTCGCCGTATATGTTTTATCTCAATACCCAGAACACGATACTGTTGGGGTCAAGCCCGGAATTAAACCTGAGGGTGAGAGGAACGGAGAATCGAACCGTGGAAATCAGACCCATAGCGGGGACAAAACCGAGGGGCAGAACAGACGGAAAAATCGACCCGGATATCGATTTCAGGTATGAGGCGGAATTGAAAATCGACCGAAAGGAACTGGCCGAACATATGATGCTCGTTGATTTAGCCAGAAATGATATTGCGCGGGTCGCTCAGCCCGGCAGCAGGATAGTCACGGAACTGCTGACCGTGGAGAAATACGAATCGGTGCAGCATCTGGTCAGCAACGTCAAAGGAATCCTGGCAAAAAACCTCGATGCGTTAAGCGCGTATCTTGCAACGATGAACATGGGAACACTGACCGGGGCGCCGAAGATAGAGGCGATGAAAATTATTCGCCGGCTCGAAAAAACCAAACGCGGCTACTATGGCGGGGCCGTAATGTACCTCACCGTCGACGGTCAGTTCGATAGTTGCATCACGATAAGAAGTTTGCAGATTAAAGACCACAAGGCCTATATCAGGGTCGGCGCCGGGATTGTGCACGACAGCGTCCCCAAAACGGAATTCGAGGAAACGGAACACAAGGCCGGCTCATGTATGCGGGCACTAACAAAAAATAAACGGACATAAAATCATGAAAAATAAAACAAGACAAGTTTTATTCATCGACAATTTCGATTCGTTCACGTATAACCTCGTCGACGACTTTTGCAAGCGCGATTGTGTTGCGAAGGTTTACCGGGCCGATACCTCGATTGAAAACCTGAGAAAAGTTGCCGGTGACTTTGAGCCGGATTTGCTGGTGATTTCGCCCGGGCCGGGGACGCCGGCAACAGCAGGCGTCTCGCTTGCTGCGATTGGGTATTTCAAAGACAAGCTGCCGATATTCGGCGTCTGTCTCGGCCATCAGGTAATAGTGGAGTATTTCGGCGGTTCGGTCGGGCACGCACCGAAACCCGTGCACGGCAAACCATCGAGAGTAACGCATAATGGCAAAGACCTGTTCGCCGGCGTGGAAAATCCGTTGCAGGCGGGACGATACCACAGCTTGTGTGCGCTGAAACTGCCTGAATGTTTGGAATCGACGGCCGAATTCGAATGCATTAATATGGGTATCAAGCACAAAAATCTGCCCATTTTCGGCGTGCAGTTTCATCCTGAAAGTATCTTGACGCCTGCGGGCGGAAGGATTATCGAAAATATCCTGACCATAGCCGTTAACCAGCGAAAAAAATAGAGGTTTTGACAATGGAGACGATAACCGAATACATAAAACCGCTGCTTCGGGGCGATAACCTGTCATTCGAGCAGGCCGGAAAGGTTCTGGATGTCATCTTCGAAGGACAGGTCCCGGAGACTCAGATTGCCGCGTTTCTGACCGCGATGCGCTGCAGGCCGGTCACTGCTGCCGAGCTTGCCGGGCTTGCCAAATCCCTCCGCAAGCACGCTGTTAAAGTAGATACAGGAATTGACAATCTTGTGGATACCTGCGGAACCGGCGGAGCGGCGGTGAAAACGTTTAACATCTCGACGGCTGCTGCGATTGTCGCGGCAGGGGCGGGCATCCATATCGCCAAGCACGGCAACCGCGGAATAACCAGCAAGTGTGGCTCCGCCGACGTCCTCGCGGAACTCGGCGTCAATATCGAAGCCAGGCCGGATATAGTAGCCTGCTGCATTAAGGAAGCCAAAATCGGATTTATGTTTGCGCCTAAGCATCACCCGGCTATGAAATACGTTCAGCCGGTCCGAAAGGGCCTCGGTTTTCGGACCGTATTCAATATATTGGGCCCGTTGGCAAACCCTGCCGGCGCACAGGCCCAGGTTATGGGTGTCGCCGACGAGACGCTGATGTCGGTCGTGGCAGAAGCGCTGAACCTGTTGGGTGTGCGCCGGGCAATGATTGTGCATAGCAGCGGCCTTGACGAAATCAGCACTATGGGGCCAACAGAAATTACGGAACTCAAAGCAGGTAAGCTGACTAAATGGACACTGAAGCCGGGCGACTATGGGCTAAAGACAACGACTCTGAAATCACTCGCCGGCTGTGATGCAAAAAGCAACGCCGAGATTGTGAAGGACATCTTAAGCGGCAAAAACAAAGACGCTCGAAAAGATATTGTTGTCCTGAATGCCGCCGCGGCCATAATTGTCGGTGGTCTGGCGGACGACTTTGCTTCGGCTGTGAGTATTGCCGGGCAGTCAATCGAAAGCGGCGCGGCAATACAGGCGCTCGAAAAACTCATCGAAGTATCGAATAGCTAAGCAAGGGATGTGACTAAAGAATGCTGGCGGTTAAGGTAAAAATTTGCGGCATAACCAATTACAAGGACGCCATAGCGGCAGCCGAAATGGGCGCCGATATGCTCGGATTCAATTTTTATCCTAAAAGCCCGCGATACCTCGAACCGGAGCAGGCGTTGGAAATCATAGACCGGCTGCCCGCTTACGTCGACCTTGTGGGTTTATTCGTCAACGACACTTTTGAGCACATCGCCCAGACGATTGACCAATGCACTCTCGACTGGATACAGCTCCATGGTGACGAAACAAACGAGTTTTGCGAACAGTTCCAGTCGTTCAATGCACGGACAATGAAAGCAATTCGCGTAAAAGATGAAAATGACATCAAACAAGCAGAAGAATATTTTACCGACGCGATTCTGCTTGACGCCTTCGACCCGAAAAAATACGGCGGAACGGGACTCTCCTTTGACTGGAACATCATTGGAAACATCTCCAAGCGGGTGTTTTTGGCCGGCGGCATCGATGCGGAAAACGTCAGAAAAGCCATCGAGCTGGGCGTCTATGGTATCGATGTCTGCAGCAAAATCGAGAGTGAGCCGGGCAAAAAAGACCACGCCAAAATGCGCCAATTATTCGATATGATAAAGGATTTACGAGGTTAAAAAGCGATTATGAAACACAAAGGCAGATTCGCAGATTTCG
>CAYNVP010000139.1:3100-6559 GCA_964400665.1 uncultured Pirellulales bacterium
TCTATGTCCCCGAGGTTCTGATACCGGCTTTGGAAGAATTGGAGGAAGCTTTTTACCGCTTTTACCAGGACAAACAATTTGTCGATGAGCTGGCCAACCTCCTGGCCGATTACGCCGGCAGACCTACGCCGCTGTATTACGCAAAGCGGTTCAGCGAATATGTCGGCTTTAAGGTCTATCTGAAACGCGAAGACCTCCTCCACGGCGGAGCACACAAGGTGAACAACACCCTCGGCCAAGGATTGCTCGCAAAATATATGGGCAAGACCAAATTGATAGCCGAAACTGGCGCCGGCCAGCACGGCCTTGCCACCGCTATGATTGGCGCCCTATTCGGTATGGAAACCAAAATTTTTATGGGCGTCACCGATATTGAACGCCAGAGCGTCAACGTCCACAAAATGAAACTGTGCGGCGCGAAGGTCGTGCCCGTAGAAGGCGGAACGGGAACGCTGAAAGATGCGATAAACGATGCTCTTCGTTACTGGACGGCAAACGTCACCGATACGTTTTATCTCTTCGGCTCTGCCTGTGGGCCGCATCCCTATCCGACGATTGTGAGGCATTTCCAGACCTGCATTGGAACCGAAGCTCGGCAGCAGTGTATGGACAAGTTAGGCCGGCTGCCGGATATGGTGGTGGCGTGCGTCGGCGGGGGCAGCAACGCGATAGGGATATTTTCGGGCTTCCTGGAGGACAAAAACGTCCGACTCATCGGCGTTGAGGCGGGCGGCAGGAGCTTATCAAGCGGAAAACACGCAGCTTCACTTGTAACGGGAAAGGTCGGTATATTGCACGGCGCGAGGGCATATCTACTTCAGGACAATGAAGGACAGGTCAACGAAACCGAAAGCGTTAGCGCAGGGCTCGATTATCCCGCCGTCGGTCCCGAGCACTGTATGTTGAAGGATTCCGGCAGGGCCGAATACGTCGCCGCCGAAGATGAACAGGTCCTCGATACATTTGAACTCCTGTCCAAAACCGAAGGCATCTTGCCGGCACTGGAAAGTGCTCACGCCCTTGCCTATCTGGTGAGTCAGAAAGGCAAACTGTCCGCCGAAACCGTAGTAGTAGTAAATCTTTCGGGCCGCGGTGACAAAGACGTTGGAATTGTGGAAAAACATAGGCCGCTTAAGGATTGATGAATGAAAACTTATAAGCAGGCATTTTCTGAAATAAATCGGGCGGCAGTGATTCCCTTTTTCGTAATCGGCGACCCCGACTATCAAACGAGCTTATCAATCGTCAAATCAGCCATCGACGCCGGCGCCGACATTCTCGAACTAGGCATACCCTTTTCAGACCCCATCGCCGACGGCCCCACCATTCAAAAGGCAGATATCCGTTCCCTTCGCAGCGGAATGACGGTCAAAAAAGCCCGCGAATTCATCACAGAAATTAAGCGGCACAAAGATATCCCCATTGGCCTGTTGATGTATTACAACCTTATTTACCAATACGGCACCGAGAAATTCTTCAAAGATTTTCACGCCGCGGGCGTCAACAGCGTCCTTGTCGCTGATTTGAGTATTGACGACGCCGATGAGGTCGTCGCCCCGGCCCGCAATGCCGGCCTGGATACCGTCTTCATGGTTACCCCGAATACTGAAGCAGAAAGAATGAAGCTGATTGCCTCTAAGACAACGGGCTTCATTTACGCAGTATCGCTGTTGGGTGTAACGGGAAGCAGGGAAAAACTTTCAGATTCCGTCGCAGGGCTGGTCACAGGACTCAAGAAAATTACTGATGTGCCTGTGTGTGTCGGTTTCGGCATAAGCACACCAGCGCACGCAGTCGAAGTCGCCAAGGCCGGCGCAGACGGCGTCATCATCGGCTCCAAAATCGTAGGCATTATCGAGAATAATCTGGATAATGTGAACCGGTGCCTCAACGAAACAGTAGCATTTATCAGAAATGTCAAAGCGGCTCTCGAACAACAGGCCGCGGGAAAATGATTATCTGATTGTAGATAATTTTCGGAGGGCATTATGAGCAAGGTGCTGTATATCAAAGCGTCACCGATGAAAGAGCGCTCTTACTCCATCTCGACGGCGGATGCGTTTGCCAAAGCGTATAAAAAGACACATCCGAATGATGAGATAAAAGTGCTGGACTTATTTTTGGTAAATTTACCTGCCTTTGATTTTGTGGCGGCCTCGGGAAAATACAAGATAATGCACGGTAAGCCCCATAGCCCCGAGGAAAAGGCGGCGTGGGATAAGGTCGTCGCAGTAATCGAGGAATTCAAAAGCGCGGACAAATACGTTTTCGCCGTACCTATGTGGAATTTCTCGATACCGTATCGGCTCAAACACTACATCGATATCCTCGTCCAGCCGGGACTTACCTTCACTGTCGATTCAAGCGGAAACTACAAAGGACTCGTTATAGGCAAACCCGTATTCGTCGCCTATGCCCGCGGGGGCGAATATCCGGCGGGAAGTCCGTCAGAAGCGTTCGACCTGCAGAAAAAATATTTCGAACTGATTCTCGGATTCATAGGCCTGACCGACGTCCGCTCAGTTACTGTCGAGCCGACGCTGGCAGGGGGATCGGCGCTGGCGAAGCAAAAACGCTCAGCGGCAATCGAGCAGGCCGAACGGCTCGCCGGGGATTTCTGACCTGCTGCACCGCTGTTCAAGATACGACGGGTCATTTGGGAGCCGGTGCAGGCGTCAGTATTCTCCAGCAGCAGCGATACCATATATCATTTATTGCGGCCCGGTTATCTACTATCTGGTTCTGCAGTACCTGTAGCTGCCCAACGATGTCCTTGTTCAGTTGCGATATTGTCTGTCCGAGCTGTTCCCGGTCTTTTTTCATATCGTCGGTGGTTTTATCCAGATATTTGATGCTTTCGTTCAACCTGACGTTGCTCTCGGCGACCTGTTTTTCGAGTCGTTTCAGACGGTTCTCGGCCTCGGCCTCGTATTCAAATTTCTTCAGCTTGGCGCGCGATTCTACTTCCCTTGTCCAGACGTCCCTGTCATTCTCGAGTTTCTTGATTGCCCTGTCGATTTCCGAAATTCTTTCCTCATCTGTGCTGCCTGACTGCAGCGATTGTCTCGCCTTCTCATAGCTGCGAATCGCCGCAATGAAATCGTCAGGGTCGTCCCTGAAATCCCACGTTCGGGCGGCGAAATACTCCGCAAGTCCGGTATAATACCGATACTCAGGAACTGGCCTCGTCTTGAGCGTGCGGGGGTCTAATTCTCTTTTGCTGTAGGTCCTCGTTACGAGTGTGCTGTCCAATGGCTGTTCAATGACAATCTGCGTATTATCGTTGCTGAGCATCCGCCCGGAAACCGCGTTGCCGTCCCTCATATAGAAATCCGCCATAGTCACAACTTCCATTCTCTGTCTCGGCCTACTGACAACAGCAGCCGCTTCAGAACTCTGCGTCCCGACGTCGTTACTCTCGACAACCGCAGCAAAACAGATTGTCAGGGAAATCACTGT
>CAYNVP010000140.1:0-6386 GCA_964400665.1 uncultured Pirellulales bacterium
TTAGGCAGGATAGGCCCGCTGGTTAAACCGACGTCGATGAACACGATTATAGCGGAAATCAAAAAGCATACGGAGGCAAAGGCGGTCGGTGTCGTCGGGCGGGAAAAACGATTGGTCAAGACCGCGGCCGTTTGTGCCGGCTCCTGTGGCAAAATCGTCAATCTCGTCATCGCCCAGAAAGCGGACCTTTACGTTACGGGAGAGCTAAAGCACCATCAGGCGCTGGCCGCCCAGGAAGCAGGATTGACTGTTCTGTGTCTCTCGCATACGGTTTCCGAGCGATTTATCCTGAAAAAGTTAGCCGGACGGTTGCAAAAACGGCTTCCTGCGGTCACAATTACAGTCAGCAAGAAAGATTTTGACCCATTCAGATGGAAAGAGCTATGACCGAGGAACAGAACGCAGCCGTAAACGACGAACCCGCTTCGCCGAGTGGCGAGCGAGGCGAGCAGCAGACGCAGAAGCCGGTAGAGGACATGGGTGAAGCGGGTGATGAAAAGCCCGAACCGGATGATACCGTTACCGAGCCGCAGCCGCAAACTGCGGATGTTGAGCCGGGTTTCGAGCCGACGGTTGAGTCGGTCGTGGAAGCCGTCCTTTTCGCCAGCGACGAATCACTAACACCTGCGCGCCTCTCTGAGATTGTCGGAACAAACGTCAGGCAGCTTCGCAAACACATCGACGACCTGAATGAAAAATACAAACAGAACAAAAACGCCTTTCGTATAGAGCAAATCGCCGGGGGTTTCCAGATGCTCACGCTCAGCGCCTATAGCCACTGGCTAAAAAAACTCATCCGGTCACGCGAGGAAAGCTCGCTCAGTCAGCAGGCATTGGAGACGCTGGCTATCATCGCCTACAAGCAGCCCATTATGCGTGCAGACGTGGAGGCCATCAGGGGCGTCGCGGCAGGTGAAATGATTCGAAACCTGATGTATAAGGGCCTTGTCAGAATCACGGGCAGGGCCGAAGTTCTGGGCAGGCCGATGCTTTACGGCACGACCAAAAAATTCCTCGAAATCTTCGGCCTCAACTCCCTCAAAGACCTCCCAAAGGCCGAAGAGCTTAAAAGACCGCCTGATTAGTTATTTGCGTTTGTCTGCGGCTTAACTGGTTCACCCTTGATGTTCGCCAGTTCCTCTTTCAGCCGCCTCACTTCAGCGGTAAGGTCCGTATTCCAGTCCCTCAAAGCCGAAATCAAACTATCGAGCCGCTTTTGTTCCTTTTCCTGTGCCTTTAAGCTATTCTCCCTGGCTTTCTCACACTGAGCGAGCTGCTCTGCAAGGTGCTTCATATCATCATCCCGCTTTTTCATTTCGGCCTGGAACTGATTTTCGAGCTTTTTAATCTCGTCGTTTCGTTTTTTCTCTTCGGCCACAAGCTTTTCCTTGAGCTCTCTGTTCTCCGCCGCTATCAGCCGGTGCAGGTTTACATCTGATGATACCTGTTGTTCTTCCTGGCAACCCCCTGTTAACACCATCATCGCACTAAACGCCAAAACCACCGCATATAATCTTGTCATATCCGTCGCCCCTTTAATGCACTGTTCCGATAATGTTAAATCTGACAGGCAATATAACGATACTCACGGTGCTGTCAAGCACAACGGCCTTGAATTTGAGTATAAATGGGGCCAAACGGGCTCATACGCCTGTTTTGGCCGGAAAGTATGCTTTAATTTTGTTTGCGATTTTGATATAATAAAAGGCGAATACGAACGTATGGAGGCGGGTATAAAATGCACACATTGCGATGGGTGGTGGTCCTGTTTTGCTGCACTATACCTTTGCAGGCCCAGACACGGTACGTCCCGTCGCGGGCCTACACCACGATTCAGTCGGCTATCGACGCCGCTATTGCCGGCGATACCATTATCGTCGCGCCCGGCACATATCTCGAAAATATCGATTTCAAAGGCATGGCCATTACCGTCCGGTCAAGCAACCCCAATGACCCGGATATCGTCGCCGCGACGATAATCGACGGCTCAAGTCCTACGGACCCCAATTTCGGCAGTGTGGTTTTATTCAGAGATGGCGAGGGTAACGACTCGGTTCTGGCCGGCTTCACAATCACAGGGGGTACCGGCTCCTGGCTGCTTGTTTCCTGGCAATATAAGGGCCTGAGATGGAACCGCTGCGGAGGCGGCGTCCTCTGCTGCGATATGTCCGCACCTACCATTACGAAGAATGTATTCACAGCCAATTCTGCAGGTCAGGGCGGAGGCATCTACGTATATGGCAACCCCGTCAATGCAAATAATCCCGGTAATCCCCCGGTCCACGTCAGACCCGTAATCACCGACAATACTTTTATCAACAACTTAGCCGTTGTCGAGCACGGCTTTACCCCTCCGGATACAAATTACATTGCCAATGACCACGGCGACGGCGGTGCTATCGTCGGCTTCCAGGGCGTCGATGCTCAAATTATCGGCAACTCAGCCATCGGCAACCACGCCGATGCTTACGGCGGCGCCATTCACCTCCGCCAGTGGAGCAACGGTCTTATAGCGGAAAATGAAATAGCCGACAACAACTCCTCGCTCGGCGCAGGCATCCATATAACATACACCTCAAGCCCTACTATCAGAGACAACCTGATTTGGGCCAATATAGCCGGAGATTTCGGCGGCGGTGGAATTTTTGTCCTGCAATATTCCTCTCCGCTTATCGAGAATAATGTGATAGCAGAGAATGAATCCACCAACGGGGCTGGCATTTATGTAGCGGGCGGCGGCTGCGATGCAACAATAAGAAACAACCTCATTTTCAATAATATAAGCGGTGCGGGCATAAGGGTAAAAGGCACTTCAACAGCAACCATCGTCAATAATACACTGGTTGGAAACACTGCATCGCCGTCTTATGGCGGCGGCGTTTGTTGTTTGACCAAATCTGTTATTCTAATCGAAAACAATATAATCGCCTCAAACGGTAGCGCCTATGGAATATACGTCTTACAGACTCCGCCTGTAATCAAATATAACAACGTATGGGCAAATGGAGCGGGTAACTATAGCTCGCTTATCGGCGACCAGACGGGAATAAACGGCAATATATCCGTCGACCCCTGTTTCGTCGACCCGCCGGTTGATGATTACCATCTCAAAAGCACCGGCTGGCGATGGGACATTCAGGGTAATTTGTGGGTTCATGATGATACTACCAGCAGGTGCATTGATGCGGGAAATCCGGGATATACGCCGGAAAACGAGCTTCTGACTGTGCCGGACGACCCCAACAGCCAATTTTCGGAGAACCAGCGAATCAATATGGGCGCCTATGGCGGGACCCAAGAGGCCTCTCTGCCGCCGTATGACTGGGCTGTCCTGGCCGATACGACAAATGATGGTATTGTTGATTTTCAAGACTTCGTTGTTTTCGCGAGGTTATGGCTCGATACGGGCATACACAATCCCGCCGACTTTGACCGTAACGCTGCCGTCGATTTTGTTGATTTTGCGGCTCTTGCAGACGACTGGTTGATACAGACGTCCTGGTATTAGTCAAACCTTTCTCCTGTAAAAATCAATATCAGCCGCAACAAGCTCAAAAGACGCTTCGTATTTTGACTGTAAATAAGTTGTTAATGACCGGCAATTTTGCTATACTTTTCCCCAACAAAAACACAAAGGAAAGACTGATATGAGCAAATCAAGGAGCTTTCTTAAACTGTTTATTCCGAGCACGACAGTATTTATATCAAGTTTCTGCATTATGGTGCTGGAGCTGGTTGCCAGTCGCCTTATTGCCCGGCACCTTGGCTCGTCCCTCTATACCTGGACGGCCGTCATAGGCGTCGTTCTTGCCGGAATCACTATAGGCAATTACCTCGGCGGTCGAATTGCAGACCGATTCGAGGCCCGAAAGGCGTTAGCGGTGCAGTTTGTGCTCTCTTCAGCCGCCTGTGTTCTAACCGTTATCCTCAATAACGTTGTCGGCGACTGGATATGGCTGTGGCATTTTAGTTGGCCGGCGCGCACCTTCAGTCACGTCTCAATGGTATTTCTGATGCCCTCGATTTTACTCGGCACGATAAGCCCGGTAGTGGCCAAGATGGCTTTGGACAGAGGTCTGGCAACCGGAAGAACGGTCGGTGATATATATGCCTGGGGCGCTGCGGGCAGCATAGTCGGGACATTCGCAGCCGGCTATTATCTTATCGCCACGATGGGAACCATCGCTATTATCTGGACGGTTGGAGGGGTACTGCTGCTGATGGCCGTTTTGTACCGGCCGCGATTCTGGGTCGTGTATGCGTGGGCGGTCATCTTCGTCGCCGCCCTGACAATGGGAATGGCGCCTGTGGACTGGGCGAAAGACAAAGGCACCGCGTTTGCATTGAGAGAAAAACCGGACCCAAGAGTAATTTATCGGGATGAAAGCCAGTATTGCTACATTGCCGTAAAACGCGTCTCAGAAACAACAGACAAACGTGCATTCATAGAGGACAAACTAATGCACAGCGAGATAATAATGGGCAATATTCAGGATTTGCAATACTCATACGAGCAGATTCACGCGGCAGCAACACATCTGTTAAGCAGGGATAAAGATAAGCTTTCAGTTTTAGTAATCGGAGGTGGAGGATATGTCTTTCCTCGATACGTCGAGAGCGTCTGGCCCGGGAGCCGTGTTGACGTGGTCGAAATAGACCCCCGCGTCACCGAAGCGGCGATGCAGGCATTCGGCCTCGAAAGAAACACCCCTATCAACACGTTTACGATGGACGCGAGCAACTATGTTGACGAGCTTCTTAAGCAAAATTGCGCCGGCGAAGCAGAAAAGAGATACGATTTTATCTATGAAGACGCCCTGAACGACTACTCGATACCGTATCAGCTCTGCACGAAAGAATTTAACGACAAAATCGCTGAAATATTGACCGACGACGGCGTGTATATGATTGAGCTGATAGATATTTATGACAGCGGCCTGTTCGTAGGCGCGTTTGTAAACACCTTGGAACAAACGTTTCCCTACGTTTATGTCGTCACCGAGGATGAGCCGCGCTCGATGCGAAATACTTTTGTGATTATCGCAGCCGGCAGGGAGTTGAACCTGGAAGGTATTGGCTCGGAAAAATCCGTAAGAAATCTGGATTTATGGGTGCTAAACAATTCAGATATGGAAGAACTCACGAGAAAAGCAAACCAGACTATACTAACGGATAATTACGCGCCCGTAGAAAATCTTCTTGCGCCGGTAGTGCGCAAGAGCGCCAAAGAATTCCTGGTCGACAGATATTTGGAGGACGCCCAGAAATTGAAAAAGCAGGGGAAATTGGATAGGGCAATTGCCAAATACAAAAAGGCCGTACAAGCCGAGCCGGCTTCCTCAATCAAGGCGTATAACGATATGGCATTGGTTTTGGCTGAACAGGGCAAACTCGGAGAAGCAGTTGAAGCATTTAGAAAGGCGCTGGCATACAACGAACAAACCGGCTTTAGAAGCAATAAGGCAAGGGCGAACATTCACCACAGCTTAAGCACCGCCCTGCAAAGAATGGGAAAAGAGCAGGACGCCAACGAGGAATTTGAGCGGGCGGTTGAAGAATACCAAAAGCAGTTACTCGAGATCCCTGATTCGGTTAAAACGTTCGTTAATCTCGGCGATTTACTTGCAGAAAATGGGAAATTCAGCGAAGCCGCTGTCTATTTTCAAAAAGCAGTGAATCTGGACGCGGCTGACTTGACCAACCAGTTCAAACTCATACAGGCCTTCGAATTAGCCGGACAGTTCGACCGGGCCATCGAGGCAAACCGGAAAGCAGTTAGATTCTTCGAACAATATAACAGACGAGAAGAAACAACAAAGCTGCAGCAGTATCTTGAACTGCTCGAATTTAGAAAATCAAAACATCAAAAGCAGCTCAATTAACCTCATCGGTCACTTTCTCAAACAACAGCTCCGTTATCGTATCATTGGGGTCAACGGGAAGCTCGTGCGGCTCGGGGGTGTATGCAATAAACGTTGGAGCACTAATCCATTGCGCCTGCCAGGTTTTATGGTCCTGTGAAACAGGCCCGGCGAACCAGTCGGTGCGATGTCCTTCCAGCCAGGTTTTGCCGATATCCACGTGGAAAAAGTCCACGACGACCTCTACCGCCAAATCACGGGTCTGTGGCGTGTACTGGACGGTCCATCTGCCGAGCTTGAAGACGGCCTCGCCCACTCTCATCGGTTTTCTGGCGATTCCTTTGGCCGGCTCTACCCGCGTAGAAGCGAGGTCAATCACCGCTGATGAAATCGTCCCATCCGGCTCGAAGACAAACTCCCAGCCGCTTTCATCGTTTTTCCATCTGCCGGCAAGGGCAGGCGGAAATCTACCGCCGCCCTCAATAACCACGTTAACGCCGCTGCCCCGGCAGCCCGCTATAACCA
>CAYNVP010000141.1:0-6328 GCA_964400665.1 uncultured Pirellulales bacterium
GGTAATGGTCGGGGAAATCCGTGACCTCGAAACAGCCGAGATTTCCGCACAGGCGTCCCTCACGGGTCATATAGTTTTCACCACCCTGCATACCAACGACGCCCCCAGCTCCATAGCTCGTCTTCTTGACCTCGGTATCGAGCCATTCCTTGTTACCGCGACGCTCGAAGGCATTGTCGCACAACGGCTGGTCAGAAAGATTTGCGAACACTGCAAGACGCCTTTCGAGCCGACCGAAAGTCAGCTTATGGAGCTTGGACTCTCGCCCTCGGACATTAAGGATAAGCAGTTCTACTACGGCAAGGGCTGCCAGAGGTGCAATAATACCGGGTACAGGGGACGGACGGGTATCTTTGAGATTATGACTTTCAACGACGAAATACGCGAGCTTATTATGAACCACGCATCCACCAATGTTCTCAGGACAGCCAGCCAGAGGGCCGGGATGAAACTGCTTCGCGAGACCGGTCTTGCAGCCATTTATGACGGCGTCACCACGATTGATGAAGTAGTTAAAGAGACAATCGCAGAAGCGGAGTAACTTATATGGAAATTAAACCAAAAGTTTTGTTGCGAATGTGAATATTAGCAGGAGGAATTTGATATGCCGTTGTTCAAATATGAAGCTCTGGATTCACAGGGAGTGGCGATAAAGAACGAGGTCGAGGCGTTAAGCCAAAAGGAGGCGGTCAGCAAGATACGAAATATGGGTTATTTCCCCACGAAGGTAAATCCCGTGGGAGGTGCAAAACGGGCGGCCGCCGCCGCGAAGCCGAGGCGCAGACGAGGTGCAGGCGGCAGAGTCAAGATAAGACTCATTACGCAGTTCGCGCGTCAACTGTCGACGCTCCAGGACGCGGGTCTGCCCATCCTGAGGTCCCTGCGAATTCTCGAAGAACAGCAAAAGGCGGGGACGTTCAAGCGCGTTCTCGGTTATGTCGCCGATGACATCGAAGGGGGCGCCACCTTGTCTGAGGCGATGAGCAGGTTTCCGCGGTGCTTCGACCGGCTGATGGTTGGAATGGTCGCCGCAGGTGAAACGGGCGGCGTGCTCGATTTGATTCTGTCGCGTGTGGCCGACTTTATGGAAAAGGCCCAAAAACTCAAAGCTCGCGTCAAAGGCGCTATGATTTACCCGTTGGTAGTGCTCAGTGCCGCTTTTGCCATTCTATTGCTGCTGATGACCTTCGTCATCCCAAGGTTTCAAGGCGTGCTTGTAGAGATGCTTGGAGAGGGAGAGCTGCCCGCCCTTACACAAACCGTTCTTGGTATTGCCGAATGGATTGCCAAGAAATACGGCTGGGCCGTCCTGCTCGGCATACCCTTTGGCTTTGTGTTTCTGACCCGCCTTATCAGGCAGTTCCGCTTGGGCAGATACATACTTGACAGTATCAAGCTCAGACTGCCCGTCATTGGCCAGCTCACGCGTAAGGTGGCCATTACTCGCTGGACCAGAACCTTGGGCACACTTATCGGCGCAGGCGTGCCGATTCTGGACGCTATTAACGTGACCAGCGAAACAGCCGGAAACGAGGTTTTTGCCAAGATGCTGATTAATGTTCAGAACTCCATCAGACAAGGCGACACTTTTGCAGCGCCATTGAAGCAGTCCAAAACCGTCGACCTCATCGTTACCAATATGATTGCCGTTGGCGAGGAAACGGGTGACCTCGACAAGATGCTGCTTAAAGTCGCCGACAATTACGATGAACAAGTCGACGTTCTTGTTGCTTCGCTGATGCATCTGCTCGAACCGATTATGATTCTCGGACTGGGTGGCATTGTTCTGGTCATAGTGCTGTCGGTGTTTTTGCCTATGATTAAGATTATCTCCGGCCTGGGCATATAGAGACAGTAAATACAAATTGGCGTTAAATCGATTTTGCAAGGAGTAGACAAGTGAAAACGAATTGCGACGACTCAAAGACAAAGACGGGCTTTACCATAATTGAGCTATTGACCGTTATGAGCATAATCATTCTGCTCATCAGCTTGTTGGTACCCTCGCTCAATCGCGTCAGGCGTTACGCCCAATTGGTAAAGCAAAACGCGCAGTTCCATGCTATCGGTATCGCGCTGGATTCGTTCAACGCCGAGGAACAGGGCTATCCGCCTTCCGACCGGCTGGATACCGCACCGGCCCCGGGTCCGTATTCGTATTGCGGCGCGATGAAATTAGCCGAAGCAATGGCGGGCCAGGACTTTCTGGGTTTCAATCCTGATTCGCAGTTTCGACGGGACGGCACCATTGGAACCGCGCCGGTAATTGACCTGTATCCGATAAATCCCCCCGCCGACAATATAAAGTACAGAAAGACATATCTGCAGCTCGAAAACGCCAATGCGACTAAGCTGGTTGATATATATACTGCAGCTCATCGGGCCGGGACTGCGTACGCAACGATAACGATAACTGATGCCAATCTTGTCCTTTGCGATGTTTACGTGCGGACGATGGCCACGGGCAATAAAGTTGGTATGCCTATTCTTTATTACAAAGCCAACGCCTCTAAAACCGACCACATACGCGATCCTCTAACACCGGGCGGAGCAAGCGTTCCCGCAAACCTCGACAAGAACATCTATGACAGGCGTGATAACCAGGAGCTTGTTGATATTCCGCTTCCCTGGGTGACACCGGGGCCTGTTCATCCGATGGCCTCTGCCGGCAATACGATACTTGGTGTGCCTGCCGATGCCGGTATCTTCTACGACGAAACCCGGGACAAAAAAATTGCCGCGCCCGCCCGGCCTTACAGGGCCGACTCCTATATCCTTATGTCGGCCGGGTTCGATAACGAATACGGGACGAGCGACGACATTTTCAATTTCAATGAATAGCAGTCGGACATGTTTTTAGAAAGGACAGCCGTGATGAGTAATCGTAGGGCTTTTACACTCATTGAAATATTAATAGTGCTTGCCATTATAGCGCTATTAGTGGGAATCCTTCTGCCTTCAATCACGATGATTCGCAGGCAGGCCAAGGAAACCGCCCAGAAGGCACAGTTTGGCGCTATAGATATGGCGCTCGACGCCTTCAAACAGGACTATGGCGACTACCCGCCGTCCAACTCACAGGAAGGTATAAATCCTCCCGGACGTACCTATTGCGGCGCTCAAAAGCTTACCGAGGCGCTGCTTGGCTGGGACTTACAGGGTTTTCACCCGAATACAGTATGGCGACGCGATGGCTATTCGGGAACCGCAGTGCCGACGGGTGGCCCGGATACCTATGACCCCGATAGAACTCGGATTAGACTGGATGGACAATACTACACTCTTTTTGAAAGAAGAGGGCCTTATCTTGAGGTTGCCAAGACAAATGTCTATCGACTCGGCACAAGCGCCGCAAGTGCCAGCGACGGCCTTTATGATTCTACCACTGGCTTATTTACGGGTAATTTTGATGCAACATTACCGAATTATGTTATATGCGACGTTTTTGGCGTGAAGAAAATATCAATCATAACATCACTTCCAACCGGCGGCATTGTTACAACCACCAAAATGGCAGGAAGCCCTGTCCTTTACTATAAGGCAAACACTGCCAGCAAAACCCTTGTGAATTCAAATCCGGCAAATAACATCTATAACTGTTTTGACAATCTGGCTATTCTTCGGCTAAATCAATTGCCCGCGGGAAACGTTCCTCATACACTTGCTGGTGTCTCGCCACCCAGCGTTTTACCCGGCTCTTATCTTTACAGCCCGGCATACAAACTTGTTGATCAGAATATTTATTCGGCTACTATTCCCCCCCAGTTGTGGCCGAACAGGCCTGATACATACATATTGATTTCCGCCGGGGCGGACCACGAGTTCGGAACAAAGGACGATATTCTAAACTTCTAAAACCGCTCTCATCTTCGAGGATTGATTTATGAAATCCGGCTCGTTAAAAGGCGGTTTTACACTAATCGAGATGCTGCTGGTTGTGGCGATTATCGCCGTTTTGGTTGCGATGGTAGTCGGCCTGACCAAACGCATCGACGACCAGGGTAAGGAGCGCCTCTGCAGGGACACAATCGAGCTGATTGGCAACGCATTGGAGCAATTCCGCGACTTCGGCTACGAATATAAGGACGGCTTTTCAGGTCTTGGCCTCGATTTCCCACTCGATTGCAATAATTTCACCGCAGCAAATCTTGAATCAACGCTGAGCATTACTTTGTACCCGTCAGCCCCAGTGGTAAATATCACGCAGGTTGAGCCGGTCCACGACCAGGATTACTCGGGTTGTGAGGCGATGTATTTTATTCTGAGTCAGGTCCCCGATTGCAGGCAGACGCTCGATAAAATCGACAAATCGCTGCTGACAAATGAAGGCACTAATGGAACAGCCATTAATATCCAGACCCCTGCAACGACGTTGCCGTTCAAGCGCATCATAGACCCGTGGGGAAAAACGCTTCACTACGATTATTATGATGACTATAATGTTACATTTTCTCCTGTGTCTGTTCCCGATATTACGACAAGAAAGACATTTCCCGTTGTTACTTCCGCCGGACCGGATGGAATTTTTGATACGTCGGACGACATAATCAACAGGCAGCCGAAATGAAAAAGACACAGGACACAAGACCCAAGTTTACCCGCCGAAGTGACAACGAAGGCGGGACGCAAGACGCAGGACGAAACCCGCCTGTGGGCGAGGTCTCGCCTTTGGCGGACGAGCCGCGCAACCGCTCGCCTCGGCGAAGCATCGCGAAGCCGGGCAACCGTTTTACTAATCGTCGGGGTGTTACGCTTCCTGAGATGATGGTTGTCATCGCCATAGTCGCTCTGCTTGTCGGCCTGACCATCCCTGCCATGAATATGCTGTTCAATTCCTTCGAGTCGCAAAGCGGGGCACAGTCGATGATTAGCGCGGCCCTTGCCTCGGCCCGCGCCATTGCCGCAAAAGAGCAGCGATACGCCGGCATACGTTTCCAGAAACGCTACGACCCGAAGAATCCAGACCCCATCAACGCCCCGCAGTATATCATTTTCATAATCCACGACTACGATAACACCAAACTGGCTAATGGCTTTCGGGCAGTTGAAGGGATCCAGCCAATCAAGCTTCCCGACTCAATCGGCGTGATGGATTTATTGTATCACACCACTTTGCCTCCTGGCGACGGTGTCGTGGATACCGAAGCCGAGATTTCCGATGTGGATATTTTTAGAGATACCACAACTTTTTCAATTGTCTTTTCGCCATCAGGCAAATTAGTCATTCATGATGTTCGTGCAAGAAACAGAGATGGTCACCCGTTATGGGTAGGTGTTGGTCTTCCTCTTTTGGACGACAGTTGGGATGACATTTTTAATACTATTACATGGATTGCCCAGAGGAGTATGTTTCTTCAGGATGATTACTCTGCGGACGGTCTGTATGAGGAACCGAGCCGAAACCGCTTTATCATTTACGAGACCAAGAAGTTCAAAGAGGCGCGTGCCGCAGGAATTCCCTGGTCCGGATACCTGAATAGTATCGCTGTTAAACCCGTTTATATCAATGCTTACACGGGAGCAATCATTAACGAATAATGAACTACCAACATCAAAAAACGAGAGGCGAGTCACGAGCGACCCCTGCCTGCGACATACAGGGGCAGGCGAGACACGGCTTCTCCCTGACGGAGATTTTGCTGGCGGTGGGGACGCTGGCGGTGGGGATGCTTTTTATAGCGGGTGTGTTTCCGGTCAGCATTCATTTCACGACCGTTGCCGTCGAACGGACAATCGCCGCGACGGTTGCAGACGAGGCCTTCGCAAAGATAAAACTCTACGGCATATCCGATGTCAACCTAAGCGACGTCTCACAAAATCTTTACGAGAATGTCGCGCTGACGCGACCTCCTGATGGCGAATTTGCCTATCCATCAACCCCGACATCCGACATTGCTGCAAAAAAATACTGGTGGTCGGCTATTTGCCGAATAAGCGACCCGCTTGACCCGCGCAATGTCCAGGTAACCGTCTTTGTCTGCAGAAAGGCAGGGGCTGCCACTACATATCGGGGACCGGGCGTAATCAGACCCGTTGCCGTTGAGGTTTCTTACACTGCGGTTTTACCTACGTATGAATTGACAATCCCCATAGCTAACAGGACGTGGATTAACGACGGCTACACAATCGTTGATGATGACACTGGCCAGATATATCGCGTTCTTGAGCGATATCGTGACGACCCGACTACTCCCGCGGTGGATGAGAGTCGAATTCTCCGACTCGACAAACTTTGGCAGGGGGGCAACTTAGGTTCAATATGGGTAGTCCCTTCGCCTGTCGGCGGAGGCCGATATCCCTGTATCGCCGTGTACCAGAAAGTAATGCG
>CAYNVP010000142.1:0-6312 GCA_964400665.1 uncultured Pirellulales bacterium
GCGTTTTAATGGCTTTCAACTCAACAAGCACCGAACCCTCTGCGAGAAAGTCACAAATAAATTGTTTAACTTTTCTCCCTTTGTAGAAAACATCAAGCTCCTTTTGTCTCTCATAGTTAATAGTTCTCAAGCCCAACTCAACCACCATTGCTTCTTCATACACACTTTCCAAAAACCCCGAGCCAAGTTGGCTATGAACCTCCATCGCAGCACCGATTATCTCTTTTGTCAATTCTTTACTCGGATATCTCTCTTCCGGAAAATCTTCTCCCATATAAACTATCCTGCAATAATCTGCAAAATCTGCGATAATCTGTGAAATCTGTGGTTCACTTTTATTTGATATCGACCTCGAAGGTCTTGTAAGTGGTGTTGCCGACGTCGTCGGCCAGCCGCAAGGCGATGACGTGTTCGCCGTGGGCCAGATTTTCTGCCAGGATGGTAAAGTCCTCGCTGGTGGTATCATATACAAGGTCATCCGGCACAACTCCCATCCAGTTGGCGTCACTGTCGACCGTGTACTCGACCTTGCCGATAGCACTAAGTTCATCGCTGACGGTCATCCTGAGCGTTACGGCCTTGTCAGCTTTTTTGATTGTATGGCTCTTTACGACCGGCCCCGTGTTATCGACAACGACCGCATCGCTCACCCTGCTGCCGGTCAGTTTTGTATCGGGGGTATTGCTCCTCTCGTCGCTTGCCGTCACCCGGATTTCGTAACGGCCGTCCTCGACGGTCCTGCCGTCCCATTCGAAGGTGTCGGATTCAACGTCGTCCTTGATTTCAATCCAGCCAATCCTCCCGACCTTTCTGAAATCTATTTTGTAAATCAGCTTGTCGCCATTGTCGTCTTTAACGTCGTAGCCGATTTTGAACACGCCGCTTTTGTTCCCGGCGTTAATTCGCGCAACGCTGACCGATTCAATCCTCGGGGCCAGGTTCGGCACAGTCGAAGCCAGGGCAACCTCCCGCACGACCGGGGTGGCTTTTTCATTTCCCCGCAGAACAAGCTTATACTGGCAGAATCTGCCCGCGGGACAATCGAGCTGCACGGGGCCTGTAACTTCCTGCGGGTTGGTCCACTTGGAAAAACTCGGGTCGTTGATGTCCTTGACGTTGCCGCTTCGGCAGGCGACCAGCACGTTGCAGTCGGGCGGTATGTCGGCTTCAATCTGCAGCTTGCCCCATTTGGCCGGCTGGCCTGCGTCCACAAGGTCCGATGTGTAAGTGCCCTCGCTCGAAAAGACCTTTGCCAGTTTTATCAGCTTGGCCGGGTTTGCCATCCCGATATATATATCATCGCCCGGGACACCAATTGCGGTAATCTGAGACGCCTGGCGGTCCTCGTAAATAATCGACTGCTCCTCGGAATTCGGGTCAACACAGAAAAGCTGCGCGTCATTGCCGGTCCCGACAAAAAGCTTGCCGTCGCTCTCCGCGAGGCAAAAAAACACAGCGTTTTCGCTGAATATGTCCGTAACAAAACCGTCTTTGGTTATTTTGTAAAGAAAGCTCGCCCGGGTCGGTCTCGGGGGTTTCACAGGCGTCGCTTTGCGCTCAGCCGGCTGTTCATCGGGCGTCTCTTTGGTGTTGGCGATTTGAAGTTTAAGTCCGCCGCCGCTATCGCTTTCCGGCGGTTCTTCCTCTTCCGGCTGCTGCTCAGGTCTTCCGGGTGGAGGCGCCTGCGCTGCAAATCTCATCTCGGCTCGAATCACGGAGGCAGACGTCGCAGCAGCATACAGGTCGCCTTTCGAAAACAACAACGCCGTAATTTCCTGCTGGTCGCTGTCATACAACACGTGTGTTTCTTTGGTTCGCGGGTCTATCCTGTAAACAAGGCCTCGAGTGTCGCTGCCGGCGTAAATAAATCCGTCGGGACCTGCGGTTAGTGTTAGTATGTTCTTGTCTTGAATATCTACAAGAAGCTGCGGCTTTTTGCCTAAAGAATCAAGGCGATAAACCTTTCCCTTCGGCCCCGTGCCGAGGTAGATATCGCCGGCCCTGTCAACTGCGATTGCGAATATGTAATTGGCGTCATCGGGCTCAAAGAGGGCCTTCATCCTGCCCTTTTCAACCCGATACAACGCGCACCTTCGTCCGCTTATACCCACAAGAAGGCGCCCCGACACGTCCGTAGCCATTGCAAAGATGTGCTCATTTGCGAGATGTTGTTCGGACTCGACGGCGTTCGAGTCATTTGGCTCGTCGTCTCGTTTTTGCGGCCTGACCTTCAAGGTGGCGGAATAAATCTTTTTTAGACCCCCTGCACTGAATGCATAAACGCCGCCGTTGGGACTTGTGCCGATATATACCGTATCCCCGGAGACAACAATGCAGTTGATTGACCAGACGCCTTCAAACTCCTTTACGAGGACCTCTGCGCGTCTGCCTAATTCGATTGTGCCTCGCGAGCCGATTACAACGTCGTTCGGCTCGCCCTTTAGAAAATCCCGGCTGCTGCTGTGACGCGTGACCTTGCTTGTCACCGCCTCGCAGACCAAAACCGGCGTAAACAACAAAGACAATAACACAAAAACGCATGTCGATTTAATATTTTTAATCTTCAATTTACTGCTCCACCGTAATGTTCATAAGTTTCTTTTCTATTATTATCCCGTCCGTCCGGACGCTTTTGTCAATCCAGCCGGGAAACACCTGCATCGTAATGGCCCTCTTTGCGTCGCCCAGCACCAGCGCCTTGGTGGCCGGCAAATCGGGAAGCTCAGCGTTTTCGAGCGCCACCCCACCCGCCTGAAGCACCAAAATACAATGCAGCTCGTCTCTGCCTATGGCCAGAACATCGTTAATCGCGCCGACCAGGGTGTCCAGGTTTTCGGGGACAAATCTGTGCGGCACCGATTTTTTGAGAAATTCTTCGTAACCGTACCCGCCGCAAACAATCAACGGATATATCCCCGGCGGCGTGTCTTGCGGCACAACGAAACTGAACGTGTATGCCCGCTTCTGCGCCTGAAAGGACTCCGTTACTACTTCCACATCCAGATTCTCGCCGCGTTTGACACGTGAGCGGGACAGCCCCACGGACCATATTGCCGAAGTGATGTTCTTCTCTTTTATCTGAATATTCAGGTCCACCGATTTTATCTTAACCTGCCTGTAAGGATTGTTCATCAGTAATGCTGCGGGGCTTATGCTGTCGCGAATCAGTTCGGCCAATTCCGTTCCCGTGGAGACATTTTCGAAGGTCACGGGTTCCGCGCCATCCAGCTCTATGGTCCCATTGTATTGAATTGTATTATCCGGCGGCAGGTCGCCCCGCATAAGCGCCGCACCGGCAATCGTTACCCGCAACAGCAGCGGCGTCAGGATTCGGTTGTCGGCCACCAGGCAGTTGTATTGCCTCGGCTCGTTATCATTATACCGGCTTACCTTTATCGTAAGCGGAATCATACGTGCCTCTGCGCCTATTTTGCCTCGGACCGCCGCAGATTCATCTATTGTCAGGGCGCCTACCACTTTGCCCGAAGTCGCAACCTTGAATGAACGCAGCAGATTCGAGACAACCGTATGCACTTCGCCAGTCGCCATCGGCAAATCAATCCGGCCATAACCTAAAAAAGAATGACCGAAGCCGTAAATCTCCTCGCCTCTGACTTCTGTAACCGTGCCTACAACATCGATTATTATATCGCCCATAACCAACGGCACGGAAAGACACGCCCCTGGAACCAGTTTAATGTCGCAAACATCCGAACCGGCCCCGCCGCCCGAAACAACCATAAATCCAGAAGGTCCAAGCGAGCTATCCAGGTCTGCCCTCACGCTGTCAGGCAAACCGGAAACGACCAGCGGCATGGGCAGCGTAGTCGCACCCCCGCCCGGCAGTGAGCAGGGACCTTTGAAAGATGATACCGCTGAAATTTTCTTTTCAACCTGCGAAAAATCGATGGGGCCTGAAAAATCAAAAGCCAGTCCAGGTCCATCTGTCAAAGATACGCTACCGCCTTGCTCAGCGGGCAAGCTGCCCACTCGAAGCATCTCTTCAATAGGCGTGACACCATAGAGAGGGTCCTTGCTGAAGGACCAGCCGAATGCCAGCGCTCCTGCCAATCGACCGGCGATATAGACGGGAGAGCCGCTGCATCCTGCCACGGGGCCCGTTTGAATAAAACGTTCATCGGTGCCACGAACCAGTATGGCATCTCTGTCGGGCATAATATCACGAACTACGCTGATAACATCGAGGCCAAATTTTTCGACCTCGGCCCCCTTATAAACAGTAAGGCAGTATGCCTCCATCCCAGGCCGGACCTCGTCAATGCTTATATATTTGGCTGGGTCCCAGAGGCCCTCCAGTCCCTGTGGAATATCTCGTGCCGGCTGTTTAGCAGTAACGCTCAGGGTGTTGCTTAAAACAAGCAGGCAAACAAAAATCCTAAATTTCCTAAAATCCTGGGCCATTTGCATCCTCTGGCGTCTTATTTTTTATTAAACTTTTATCTTATCATCCGATACGCAGCCGTTGCAACACAAAACGCTCCCTGTTAGAATAACCTTTTTGGTGTACTACTGGTCAAGACAACCGCAAAGGGCTTTTTTAAAGATAATTTGAACGGAGATAAAAATGAAGGCCGAACATCGCCATGAACTCAAAACCAATGAACTGGCCGAATGGCTAAGTCATCTGCCCGCCTGGGCACAGCAAAACCTCAGGACAATAATCTACGTCGCGGCTGTCACTGTTCTCGTTGTCGGATATACAATCTGGTACGGGTATCAAAAAACAGTAGTAGTCAGCAGAGAACAGGCCAATATGACTGCTCTGCTGACGCAGCTGCCTCAGCTAAAAACCTATATTGCCCGGACTCAGACCGAAGGTGCGGACAACTCCTATATGCTTATGCAGACGGTCAACGGTCTGGAGGGTGTTTCCGGCAGCGCCAAAAACGACGCCGTTGCTGCCCTGGCGCTGATAAAGCAGGGGGATATCCTGCGAACGGAATTGCACTTTCGGCTCGGCCCGGTCAGTCGTCAGGACCTCGAAAACCAGATAGGCAGGGCAAAACAGTATTACACAAAGGCGCTCGAAGTGCATCTAAAGCAGAGTCCTAACCGCTCGCTGGAGGCACTGGCCAAATTAGGTCTGGGTCTGTGTGAGGAAGAGCTTGGCAATTTCGACTCGGCACGCAAGATATACGATGAGCTGGCGAGCGGCGCTGCGTTTAAGGGGACCGCCTCTGCAGCGGCCGCAAAACAACGGCTGGAATTAATGGACTCCTTCAATCAGAAAATCGCCCTTAAGCCCGCACCCAGGCCGATGACCCCTGTGCCGATAGAATCCCCGGCGATACAGCTCGTCCCGAGCGGAGTCGAGGAGCCGGCCCCCGAACTACAGACGCCTTCGCCCGCGCCTCAGGCCGAGTTCGTTCCCGAGGCCAACGCGACGGGCCCAAAATGATTACCCCGAAGCGAGATGCCAAAACAGGACACACAGTTGACGCTTCGGGTTGGCCGTTCGGTGCAGGAACGCCGACTCGATAAATACCTCCACGGGCGATTCAGCAACTTCAGCCGGGCAATGCTGCAGGAAGTAATAAAAGCGGGCGGCGTTAAGGTCAACGGCCAGCCCGCCAAACCCAGTTTAAAGCTTGCCGCAGGCGACCTCATAGAGATAACCCTGCCCAGGATTGCTAAAAGCGAAATTCATCCGGAAGACATACCTCTCAACATAATCTATGAAGACAGCGATATAGTCGTCATCAATAAGCCGGCTGATATTATCGTCCACCCCGCTCGCGGCAATACACACGGAACAATAGCAAACGCACTGGCCTTCCATCTCGTCTCAGCGCAGACCGATAAAGACAAAGAATATAAAGACGTAAAATTGCCGGATGCACTTGGCGAATTTCGCCCAGGCATCGTTCATCGGCTCGACAGGAATACCACGGGCGTGATGGTTTTAGCAAAAAACAACATCGCGCAATGGAAAATCGCAAAACAGTTCCACGACCGACAGGTCGAAAAAAGTTACCTCGCCATAGTCCACGGCACGCCTGACCTCACCCGCGACCGCGTCAACGCCCCGCTCGGCGTGCATCCCAAAACCAGGGAAAAATATTCGATAAGGCCGGAAACCGGCAAAGAGGCAATCACCTTCTACGAGGTGCTCGAAAGCTTTCGCGGCTTCTCACTTTTGAAACTCACTCCCAAAACAGGCCGAACCCACCAGATACGCGTGCACCTGTCCTACATCAAGCACCCGGTCGTCGCCGACGATATGTATGGCGGAAAACCTGTCTATCCCTGGCAGATAAAAAACGCCGAACCCGCCCCCGAAGACCCGATTAT
>CAYNVP010000143.1:0-6223 GCA_964400665.1 uncultured Pirellulales bacterium
GGTAGTTTTCAAAACCGGCCAAGTTTTCCAGGTTGCCGGCGTAGGTGAGCTTGTCGAGATTGACAATAAATGAGTCGGGATGCTCAACGAGCGCCATCCTCACAAAGTTGCTTCCTATGAAACCCGCACCGCCTGTAACCAGTAATCTTCTCATAGTTTCGTCAGGAACTCTTCCAAAGGTACCTGCCAGGGTTTAATCGGGCCGCTGAGCAGGGGTCTGATTTTACCGCAGTCGAACCTGCTGTTCAGGGGCCTGGCAGCGGCAGAAGGATAGTCGCTGGTTTTGCGGCGAGTCAACTGCGCTTCCAGACCGAGTACCTGGATGATAGACTGTGCGACGCCGAACCGGCTGACGTAGCCCTGGCTTGCAAAATGGTATAACCCAGTCGGTTTTTTCTGCACAAGGTCGCAAACGGCCTTTGCCGCCTCGGTTGTTGCGGTGGGCGAGCCGATTTGGTCGTCGACAACCTTCAGCTCTTCTCCAGTTCGCACTTTTCGCAGGAACTTTTTTACGAAGTTATTGCCGCCAAGCCCATAGGTCCATTCAAGCCGGATTATACAATGCCGGCAACGGTTTTCAGCCAGAAGTCGTTCGCCCGCCAGCTTGGTTCTGCCGTAGGCGTTGATGGGATGCGGAATATCTTTTTCGACATAAGGTTTGCTTTTTTTGCCGTCAAAGACAAAGTCTGTGCTGATATGAAGGACCCAGGCGCCGGTGTTTCTCGCGAGGATGGCCAGTTCCCCGACGGCCTCGGTGTTGACACGAAACGCCAGTTCGGTTTCGGTCTCGGCCTTTTCGACGTTGGTGTAGGCGGCGCAATTGACAATTGTCTTGGCCCCTTTTACCACATCGGCCAGTTGGCGCTCGTTGGTTATGTCGAAAGAGGGGAGGTCGAAAACTTCAAAATCCAAACCCCGGTTTTTGCACTCGGCGACTACGTCGGTGCCGAGCATACCCTTACCTCCGAGGATAATTATCTTCTCGCCTGATTCGGTCATTTGACTTCCTTGTACTTTGGCAATTTATCCTTCGGTATATCCCGCAGCCGGGGGTATCCGGCATCTTTCTCTGATACAGTCGGCGAACCGACGGGCCAGGTGATTGCAAGGTCCGGGTCGTTGAAGATTATGCCTGCTTCTGCAGCGGCATTGTAATAGTCGGTGCATTTGTATGAGAACAGGGCGGTGTCGCTTAGCACGCAAAAGCCGTGGGCAAAACCCGGAGGGATATACATTTGTTTATGATTGGACGGGGACAATGTTTCGCCGACCCACTGTCCGAAGGCGGGCGAGCCGACGCGGATATCGACGGCGACATCGAAGACCTCGCCGGAGAGCACCTGCACTAATTTGCCCTGTGAATGCGGATACTGGAAATGAAGCCCCCGCAGGACGTTTTTTGCCGAATATGAGACGTTATCCTGCACAAAGGGTAATTTAATGCCGGCCTGCCCCGCACCATACGGTGCAAGGGCCTGCTCGTATCGCTTTTGGCTGAATGTTTCCAAAAACCAGCCCCGCGCATCTTCAAAGGCGTCGGGTTCGATAATCAGCACTTCCGGCAGTTTGGTTTTCGTTACTTTCATTCAACGCTGCTCATCAGCAATTGCGAGCAGATATTGTCCATACCAGTTTTTGGCCAACGGCTCGGCAAGTCGGATTAGTTCGCTTTTATCAATCAGACCCAGCCGAAAGGCGATTTCCTCGGGGCAGGCAATCATCAGGCCTTGTCTGTGCTGAACGGTCTGAACGAAGGTTGCGGCCTGGAGCATCGATTCGGGTGTGCCTGTATCGAGCCAGGCGATGCCCCGGCCGAGAAGCTCGACCCGGAGCTTGCCATTTTTGAGATAAGCGTTGTTGAGGTCGGTGATTTCAAGCTCGCCTCTGGCTGATGGTTTGATTGTTGCGGCTATGTCGGCGACGTCGGAATCATAGAAGTAAAGCCCTACGGCAGCGTAATTCGATTTGGGTTTTTGGGGTTTTTCCTCGATTGAAAGGACTTTGCCGGCCTTGTCGAATTCAATGACGCCATAGCGTTCGGGGTCCCTGACCCAGTAGCCGAAAATCGTGGCACCATCTTCGTTGGCGACGGCCTTTTTAAGCGATTCAACAAGCGAGTGGCCGAAGAAGATGTTGTCGCCTAAAATCAGGCAGCCCGGATTTCCAGCGAGAAAATCTTTGCCGATAATGAACGCCTGTGCGAGGCCTTCAGGCCTGGGCTGTTCGGCGTAATCGAGGTGGATACCCCACTGTGAGCCGTCACCGAGGACGTTTTTATACAAAGGCAGGTCAGCGGGCGTGCTGATTACAAGAATCTCTCTTATGCCTGCCAGCATCAGCGTAGTCAGCGGGTAATAGACCATCGGCTTATCGTATATAGGGATGAGCTGCTTGCTTATAGCGCGAGTGATGGGGTTCAGCCGGGTGCCGCTTCCACCCGCTAAGATTATGCCTTTATATCCCATAAAACCATCCCCGATTTCGAGACCGACCCGTGGCCAATGTTGTCGATAGCAACGTGATTCAGAACTGATTCAGAAAGCGAAGGTCGTTTTCGTAAAATAATCTGATGTCGGTGATGCCGAATTTCCGCATAGCGAGTCGTTCGATGCCGAAGCCGAACGCCCAGCCGGTGTATTTTTCACTGTCGATACCGACGGCGTCAAAGACGTTGGGGTCAACCATACCGCAGCCGCCCATCTCGACCCAGGTTTCTTTGCCGGATTTATCAGCCAGGAGCAAATCGACTTCCGCGCTCGGTTCGGTGAAGGGGAAAAAGCTGGGTCTGAAACGCCACTTGGCGTCTTTGCCTAAAAAGGCCTTTATGAACTGGTCGATGGTGGTTTTCATATCGACCATAGAGATGCCTTCATCGACGACGAGGGCTTCAAGCTGGTGGAACATAAACATATGTGTGGCATCGACGGTGTCTGGTCGATATACGCGGCCTGGGGCGACGAGACGAATGGGCGGTTTGGTTTTTTCCATTACGCGAATCTGGATGGTCGAGGTCTGGCTTCGCAGGAGCAATTTATCGTCGATGTAGAAATTGTCGAGCGGGTCGCGGGCGGGGTGTTCGGAAGGGATATTGAGCGCGACAAAGTTATG
This sequence comes from uncultured Pirellulales bacterium, assembly GCA_964400665.1. Classification (GTDB taxonomy): domain Bacteria; phylum Planctomycetota; class Phycisphaerae; order Sedimentisphaerales; family Anaerobacaceae; genus Fen-1362. The sequence goes on from CAYNVP010000143.1 coordinate 3,109, forward strand.
CCATTCGTCTTCCACCTCAGGGCCGTAGACGACAGAAAAACCCATACGGGCGAAAATCTCAAGCAGTTCATTTATGGTCTGGGTGATGATGTGGCGTTTGCCTATGCGGGGCAACCGGCCGGGCAAAGTGACATCTATAAACTGCCGGCGTCCGGCCCGCTGGCGCTGCAAGATTGCCTCTTTGACCTGCTCGAAGACCTCGGTGACCTCCTTTTTTATTTTGTTGGCCAACTGTCCCGCGGCCGGTCTCTGCTCGGCGGGGCATTTTCCTATTTGCGTGAGCATCTGGGTAACGAGACCTTTTCGACCCAGATACTTTATGCGAAATTGTTCGAGGGAAGCAAAATCCCTGACGGCCTTTAGCTCATCGAGGGCATCTTTACTGATTTTGGCGAACTGTTCGAGCATTCTCGCCTCTTCTTACCGCAGAGACCGCAAGGCCCGCAGAGATTATTTAAATTTTTTACTCTGCGGTCCCGGCGTGCTCGTCGGTGAGATCTTAGGTCTTAGCGACTTTTGCCGCGGCCACAATGGCGTCGAAACCGGCGGGGTCGGCGATGGCTATTTCGCTGAGCATTTTACGGTTCAACGCTATATTGGCTTTTTTGAGTCCGTTGATAAGCCGGCTGTACATAATGCCGCGTTGTCGGCAGGCGGCGGTGAGGCGCGTAATCCACAGCGCCCTGAAGTTGCGTTTTCTCAGCTTTCGTCCAAATCGGGCGTAGACGCCCGCGCGCACAGCGGCTTCCTTGGCCGCACGATAAAGATGGCCGGCGGAGCTTCGATGTCCCTTGACCGCCTTTATGGCCCGCTTATGTGCCCGGCGTCTGGCGGCGCCTTTTCTGACTCTGGGCATAATTTCCCTTTCCAAGGCCCCTCAATAAATTGGGGGCTAAATTTCGGCGGGGCACTTCGACAAGCTCAATACAAGCAAGCCCCGCCTTACGAACAATCTATTTGCCAAGTGCAAGCTTCATTCGTTCGGCGTAAACGCCGGTAAGAACAGCAGCCGTGCCCAACCTTCTTCGCCTTTTGGCGTTTTTGGTACTCATCAAATGACCGGCGCCCGGATGCTTGTGTCTGAGCTTGCCTTTGGCGGTAATCTTAAATCTCTTTTTTATACCCTTGTGGGTTTTGAGCTTAGGCATTTGCAAAAGCCCCGAAAAAAAGCATAAAATTCCGATACAGACGACGCGGCGTATAACCAGGGCATCCGCCGCAAGTAAGCAGGGAAGCATACACTATTCATGCGGGAAGGTCAACAGCGATTTCTACGCCGGCTGCTCGTGACTCTTCAGCCCACAGCTACTTCGGTGAAAGCACCAGTCTTACTCTCCTGCCCAGCAGTCGACCTCTTTGGTCAATCTTGGCCATATCCCCCATCGACTCGATAATTTTGTCAAGAAGCTCATAACCCTTGTCCTGATGGGCGAGCTGTCGACCACGAAAGATAAGCGTGAACTGCACCTTGTGGCCTTTTTCGATAAACTCGCGGGCGTGTTTCACTTTTATATCAATATCATGCTGGTCGGTTTCGGGACGCAGGCGAATCTCCTTAAGCCCCACGGCGTGATGGGTTTTCTTTCGTGCCTCGCGGGCCTTTCGCTTCTGCTCGTAGAGCCATTTGCCGTAGTCCATTATCCGGCAGACCGGCGGGTCGCTGTTCGGGGCCACCTCAACAAGGTCAAGGCCTACCTCACGAGCTCTGCCCAGGGCAAAATCCCTGTCAACGATTCCGACCTGATTGTTTGATTCATCGACGAGCCGAATTTTATCGACTCTTATTCCCCCATTTACCCTCAGACCCTTTACCTTAACTATCACGCACTTAAACCTTTCTTAAAAAACCATCAAACTGTTTTATCCGAAACCAGCCGGCCTACAAAGCCAGCCCTATCTGTTTATCGACAACTTTCTGTTCCGCGATTTTAATAAATTCATCAATTTTCAAAGTCTTTGTTTGCTGCTCGCCTCGAATCCTGACGTTAACGGTATCCGACTGCGATTCCTTGGGGCCGACCACCAGCATATAGGGCAGCTTCTCGCCGTGGGCTTTGGCGATTTTGGCCCCGATTTTTTCGTCGGACAAATCGGATGAGACACGCAGTCCGTGCGCCCTGAGCTTTCCTTCGACGGCCCGGGCATAGTCGTTGGTTTTTTCGCTTATGGGCAGGATTCTGGCCTGCTCGGGCGCAAGCCACAACGGGAACTCTGCCCCATAATGCTCTATGAGAATGCCGATGAACCGCTCGAAGGAGCCCAGCACTGCACGGTGAATCATAACCGGCGTCTTTTCGGTGTTGTCCCTGTCTGTATAGACAAGCTCGAAGCGCTGCGGCATCGAGAAGTCGAGCTGAATAGTGCCCAGCTGCCAGGAGCGTTTGAGGCAGTCCTCGATGTGGAAATCAATTTTTGGGCCGTAGAAGGCACCGTCGCCTTCGTTTATTTTATAATCGATATTTTTGTGTCTCAGGGCTTCTTTGAGGGCGTTGGTGGCGATTTCCCAGATTTCATCGGAGCCGATGTGGTTTTCGGGTTTGGTGGATAGCTCGACGTGGAAGTCCTCAAAGCCGAAGGCCCGATATATCTCGAAGGTCAATTCAATTACGCCTATTATTTCGGATTCAATCTGCTCAGGGGTGCAGAAGATATGTGCGTCATCCTGGGTGAACTGGCGGACTCGGAACAGGCCGTGCATCACGCCGCTGGCTTCGTGGCGATGGACAAGGCCCAGCTCGGCGACTCGCAGGGGGAATTCGCGGTAGGAATGTTTTCGAGTTTTATACACGAGGCAGCCGCCGGGGCAGTTCATCGGCTTGATTGCGTAATCGGCATTATCGAAGCGGGTGAAATACATATTCTCCTTGTAGTGGTCCCAGTGGCCGGACTTATGCCAAAGCTCTTTGTTAAGAACAATGGGCGTCTTGATTTCCTCATATTTATATTTTTTGTGCACGTCTCGCCAGAAATCAACAATCGAGTTCCAGATAATCATTCCGTTGGGGTGCATAAAGGCAAAGCCGGGACCGGCGTCGTTAAAGCTGAACAGGTCAAGCTGCCTGCCGAGGATGCGATGGTCGCGTCTTCTTGCTTCTTCGAGCCGAGTGAGGTACTC
>CAYNVP010000144.1:0-6216 GCA_964400665.1 uncultured Pirellulales bacterium
CCGGGTTCGGCTGGCGATGACGCTTAGTATAAACCGTGAGCAGATAGTATCAGAACTGCTCAAGGGCTACGGCGAGACAGTCACCGGTCCCTTTTACATCAAGGGGACACAAAGCGACGCAACCATTAAGCTCTGGCCTTACGACCCGGAAATGGCGAAGAATTTATTGGACAGAGCCGGCTGGATTGACAGGGACGGTGATGGAATTCGCGATAAAAACAGTATTCCATTCCGTTTCAAATTCCTTTACTCAGTCGAAAGCGATATATACACACGACTGGCATCGCTGCTTAAAGATGAATTAGCCAAAGTTAGTGTCGAGTTTATCCCCGACCCTTACGAGTGGTCCGTGCTGATACCGAAATTATCCGACAGGCAGTTCGAGGCAATGGTAATGGGCTGGGGCGGAGACATCGTCGAGGACCACTATCAGATTTTCCATTCGTCACAGGTCGGCAATCGTGGCTCAAATTATGTCGGATTCAGGAATACCGAAGCCGACGATTTAATGGAGCAAATCAGAATTACCATCGACCCTGCTGAATTCGATGCCCTTTGCCATCAGCTTCATCGGCTCATTCACGAGCAGCAGCCCTACACCTTTCTTTTTACTCGCCCCACCTTCCGCGCCGTTGATAAACGCTTCGAAAACGTTAACATTCATAAGCTGGGCCTGAATTACCTTGAGTGGTATGTGCCAAAGGAAAAACAAAGATATAAATAAAGGACGATTTTATGAACGGACGGTCGGGCACATTTAAGTTCTTTCTGTTTTTATTTATCGGTGTAATCATCATTTTTCAGGTTCTTTCGATGCTCCAGGCCGACCGGCTTTACGAGCGGCTTGATGTCCTCGTCAACCGGCTGGAAAGCCCCGCCTACGCCCCGGCCCGCCCGGCGGAAAAACCCGCTGCGTCCGCTTCACCGGCTCTTGAAGAATATCCCGGCGACGAAGGCGACTGGCTGATATGGGGTATCAATGCCGAGCCGGAAACTTTGAATCCCCTGACATCCAGAGATGTTTATTCAACCTGGATAACCGGAACTTATTATTTCAGCAACATTTTCGAGGGGCTTCTCAATTATGACTTTGACACGCTCAAGCTGAAACCTCAATTAGCGGAAAGCTACGAAATTTCAAAAGATGCCCTTGAGATAATGATGCGTTTGAGGAATGACGTGCATTTCTCCAATGGCCATCCTATTACGGCTGACGACGTTATTTTCTCATATAAAACAATAATAAACCCCGGCGTCGATGCCGCCCAGTTGCGTAATTACTACAACAATTTAAAAGAGGTTGTAAAAATAGACGACAGGACTGTAAAGTTCATCTTCGACAAGCCCTATTTCAAGTCCTTGGAGATAGCCGGCGACATACCAATACTTCCCGAGCACCTATATAAATTCACCGACCCCATGGAGTTTAACAATCGACGGTCTAATCCCGTCGGCAGCGGTCCGTATGTTTTTGAAAAGTGGGAGGTAGGCCGGGAAATCGTGCTTACCCGTAATGAAAATTACTGGGGGCCGAAGCCGAGGATAAAGAAAATCGTCTTTCGCGCGATTACCAACGAAATTGCAGAGCTGCAGGCGTTACGCTCCCACGAAATTGACTTTATGAGGCCGACCTCGGAGCAGTTTTCAGAAGTGTCAGCCGATAAGCAATTTCTTAAAGAGTTTAAGTGCCTGTCTTTCTGGGTTCCCCAGTTTGGGTACAGTTTTGTGGGATGGAATCAGGACACACCATTTTTCAGGGACCGTAAAGTTCGCCTTGCTATGACACACCTGGTGGACCGGAATGAAATCAATGAACATCTGTTAAAAGGGCTCGGCCGGATTGTCACCGGCCCGTTTTATATTTTAGGGCCGCAGTATGACCCGAACATAGAACCTTGGCCTTACGACCCAAAAAAGGCCGCCCAATTGCTCGACGGGGCCGGCTGGATTGACCACGACGGCGACGGCATACGCGACAAAAACGGCGTACCTTTTAGATTCAAATTTATGATTGTCAGTGCAAGTCCTCTCTACGAGCAGTTGGGTAGATTGCTCAAGGATTCTTTCGCTCAGGTTGGAATAGACCTTATTCCTGACCCGTATGAATGGTCTGTTTTTTCTGAGCGTCTTAACACCCGGTCTTTTGAGGCGGTTGTTCTTAACTGGGGAGGCGTCGTGCTTAATGACCCTTACCAGATATGGCATTCTTCACAGACGGAAAATCGCGGCTCCAATTTTGTTGGTTTCAGGAACCCTACGGCCGATGCAATTATAGAAGAGGCACGAACAATACTTGATGAAGACAAACGGAATGAACTTTATCATCGGCTTGACAGCATATTACACGAAGAACAGCCATATACGTTTTTGTTCACAAGACCCTGGCTGGAGTTATTGGATAATCGGTTTGAAAATGTTGAAGTTCATAAACTGGGGCTTAATCCGCATGAGTGGTATGTTCCCAGAGATAAGCAACGATATAAATGACCACGTACATAATCAGACGTTTATTTTTAATGATACCCACACTATTGGGTATCACGATTGTTGTTTTTGCCATCAGCCGGCTGGCGCCGGGCGACCCCGTGAGTTTGGCTATGGGCCCCGGGGGGATGATGGATGCCCAGCGGGCTGCCGACGTCCGCGCCGCACGGATGCGCCTTTACGGCCTCGATAAGCCGGTTTATGTGCAATACGCTGTCTGGCTTGGGCGCGTCGCACGTCTCAATTTCGGCGACTCAATCAAACATCATCGACCAGTCATTGACCTCATCAAAGAGCGTCTGCCGATTACGCTTACTCTGAACCTCATATCGTTTGTCATTATTTACGCCGTATCAATCCCGATGGGCATCCTCTCGGCAGTGGGACGCAAAAGGTTCCTCGACCGCGCCGGCTCCGTAATGCTTTTGATGCTGTGGTCGCTGCCTTCGATGTGGGTGGGACAGATGCTCATCGGCTATCTGTGCGGCCCGCCTTTGAACTGGTTTCCGCCTGCGGGATTGTCCAGCAACAATGCTGAGCAGCTTCCCTTTTTCCAATGGCTTGCCGACCGGCTGTGGCACCTTGCTCTTCCTGTGCTTTGTCTGACTTATGCCGGCTTTGCCTATCTGACCAAGCAGGTCAGGGCAGGTATGCTCGATAACCTCCGGGCCGATTACGTCCGAACCGCAAGGGCAAAAGGGCTTTCCAACTGGGCCGTCATATTCCACCACGCCTTTCGAAACAGTATCATCCCGGTCATAACTATTATGGCAACGTTATTACCCGCGATGTTCGGCGGCTCGGTAATCATCGAGAGAATCTTCAGTGTCTCCGGGATGGGGCTGCTCGCCTTCGAGGCCGTCACTACACGTGATTACAACGTCGTTATGGGCGTTGCTACCATCGCCGGATTTCTAAACCTGCTCGGATTACTGCTGGCAGACCTTGCATACGCAATGGTTGACCCGCGAATAAGTTTCGAAGCTGTAGAGTGAAATTTTGCTATGCGTAAACTGACTCAACGACAAAAAGACTGGGGCGTATCTTACGGTGAGATGGTCTGGCGTGAATTCACCAAAAGCAGATTCACGATTGTCTGGCTTGCCCTCATAGTCTTTCTTTTTTTTCTCGCCATCTTTGCCCCGTTTCTTGCCAACGACAAGCCCTATTGTTTAAGAATCAATGGCCAACTCCGATTTCCGCTTTTCAGGAATCTAACTGCAAGCGACTACAGCATTTTTCTGGCGGCTGTCGTCGCTATGGTTCAGCTTCTGCTTATCCTTCGCAACCGGAAGCGAATCGACCCCTCAATCCGCTCAGGCGTTCTCTGGCGGCAGATTTCCATCAGCGCCTTTGTCATTGTTATCGGCACTATACTACTTTATATCTTCGTTCCTTACCGACTTGACGCCACTGACTATAAGACGATGATTGCTTCCGGCAAAGCCAGCGATGCCATATTTGCGCCTGTGCCTTACGGCTATGGCAGGACCGATTTGAAAGTCCGCGAGCAGCCGCCAAACAGGCAGCACTGGCTCGGTACCGATGATGTCGGCTCAGACGTCCTCTGCCGGCTCATACACGGCAGCAGGATATCGTTGTCGGTCGGCTTCGTCGCAGTGGGTATATCCGGTATCATCGGCATTGTGGTCGGAGTGATGCTCGGCTATTTCGGGGGAAAAATCGACTTTCTCGGTATGCGCCTTGTTGAGATTATGATGGCCGTTCCCGTTTTCTTCCTCATCATAACAATTGTCGCCTTTTTCCCCCGCAGCTTGTTCAACATAATGCTGATAATAGGTCTGACCACCTGGACTGAAAACGCCCGCTTTGTCCGAGCCGAGTTTTTCAAGCTTCGAAAGCAGGATTTCGTCCAGGCGGCCGTCTCGCTGGGATTGCCGCTTAGAAGCATCCTCTTCAGGCATATGCTGCCCAACGCAATAGCGCCGGTTCTCGTCAACGCCACCTTCGGAATTGCAGGTGCTATATTCATTGAGGCGGCCCTGAGCTTTCTCGGTTTCGGCGTCGCGCCTCCGACGCCGAGCTGGGGGCAAATTCTCAGCCTGGGCGTCAGCACTACGGGAAGATTTCTTTGGTGGCTTACGTTGTTTCCGGGCCTGGCCATATTTTTCACTGTTTTGGCTTATAACCTCGTGGGCGAAGCCCTGCGAGATGCGATTGACCCGCGATTGAGGGTAATGATGTGAATAACGACGCCGTCCTGTTAAATATAAAGGGGCTTTGCGTGAACTTCTTCACAGAAGCCGGCGTCGTCCGCGCGGTCCAGGACGTTGGCTTTTCGGTAAAGAAGGGCAAAACCTTCGCGCTGGTCGGCGAAAGCGGCTGCGGCAAAAGCGTCACGGCGTTATCCGTTATGCGGCTCATCCCCGACCCACCGGGCAAAATCGTCGCCGGTGAAATCGTGTTCAACGGGCACAACCTTCTCGATTTCCCCGAACGTCGCATGCGCGTCGTCCGCGGAAATCGCATCGCTATGATTTTTCAGGAACCGATGACCAGCTTGAATCCCGTTTATACGGTCGGCGAGCAGATTGTCGAGGCCATCCGGCTCCACCAGAAAAAAACCGAGGACGAGGCCTGGAAGCTCGCCGCTGAAATGCTTCAAAAGGTCCGCATCTCCGACCCCGACCAGCGCATCTCAGAATACCCCCATCAGATGTCCGGCGGGATGCGACAACGTGTTATGATTGCTATGGCCATATCCTGCAAACCCACTTTACTTATCGCCGACGAACCTACAACTGCACTCGATGTTACCATCCAGGCACAAATCCTTAACCTTTTGGACGAGCTTCAGGAACAAAACCAGATGAGTATCATGCTGATTACCCATGACCTCGGCATTGTCGAAGAAAGAGCCAACGACATCGCCGTAATGTATGCCTCAAAAATAGCGGAGATTTCCGATTGCCGGTCTCTGTTCGACCAGCCGCTGCATCCCTACACCCAGGGCCTGCTGAGGTCTTTGCCGAGATTAGGTTTCACAGGCAAACGTCTCCACACCATACCCGGCGTTGTTCCCGACCCGCTGCATTTCCCAGCGGGGTGCAAATTTCATCCTCGCTGTCCCGTCGGCTGCAATGAAAAAAGATGTCAGACAATAGAACCCGAATTGCGCCAGGTCGCCGGAGGCAGGGGGGTCGCCTGCTGGTACGCACCCGGCTACGAAAGACCCGATGACCCGAAATTATGAGTTCTGAAATTTCTGACACAAACGGTTACTTACTCAAGGTTGAAGACCTTAAGACCTATTTTCCAATTAGGAAGGGCCTGCTTCGCCGAACCGTAGGATATATAAAGGCCGTCGATGGCGTCTCGTTTGCCGTCAAAAGCGCCGCCACCTTCGGCCTCGTGGGCGAAAGCGGCTGTGGCAAAACCACCGTCGCAAGAAGCATCCTCCGCTTAATACCCGCTACCGCCGGCAAAGTTACTTTCGACAATATCGATATCCTTGCTGCTGCCGACTCCCGGCTTCGCGACCTTCGCAGCAACATCAGCTTGATTTTCCAGGACCCTTTCAGCTCGCTTAATCCAAGAATGACCGTCGGCAGCATAATCGGCGAGCCGCTTAAGGTCCATAAAAACATAACCGGCGCCGACTTGAAGGAACACGTCTGCCTGATACTGTTCAAAGTAGGCCTTTCTCCGGACGCCTTTAACCGTTACCCTCACGAGTTCTCCGGCGGCCAGCGACAACGTATCGGCATTGCA
>CAYNVP010000145.1:0-6193 GCA_964400665.1 uncultured Pirellulales bacterium
CGATAATGGCTGCCGGCTCATCAAACTCCTTGACCAGCTCGAATGCGGCGTTGGAATCCAGCAGGTTATTAAAGCTTATTGCGGTATCCTCCTCAATAATCCTGCCGGTTCCGACGCTCGTTTCACCTGCCGAGGGTAATTTATAAAAGGCGGCGCTTTGATGGGGATTTTCACCGTAACGCAGCAACATTTCCTTTACCAGCGTTATAGACAATTTATCAGGATATTCGACGCCGGCTTTCCCGTTCAGGTATTGTGAGATTGCGGCATCGTAAGCGGCAGTATGGGCAAAGGCAACCCTGGCGAGGTCGTTGCGAAGCTGCTCGCTGACAGCTCCCCCGTTTTTGTTCATGTGCTCGATGACCATCTCATACTGGTCGGGGCTTGTAACAACAGCGACAAACCTGTGGTTCTTTGCGGCGGAGCGAATCATACTCGGCCCGCCTATATCGATATTCTCAATCGCCTGCTCCAGTGTGCAGCCCGGCTTGGCGACGGTCCGCTCGAACGGGTAAAGATTGACGCAGACGAGGTCGATGGGGTCGATTCCGTGCTGCTGCATAGCGGCTTTATGCTCGGCTTTGTCCCGCAGCGCAAGCAGCCCACCGTGGATTTTGGGATGTAGTGTCTTGACGCGACCATCCATCATCTCAGGAAAGCCGGTAACGTTCTCGATGGGAGTAACGTCGATTTCCGCCTCGGCAAGCGTCTTTGCGGTGCCGCCCGTGCTTATGATTTTGACGCCCATTTCGGCGAGGTCCCGGGCGAAATCGGCAATACCGCTTTTGTCTGAGACGCTAATGAGAGCAGTTCGGATTTTGACGTCCATTTGGAAGGTCCTTTCGTCGGTTTATCGAGCGGGTTCCAGACACGCCAGCCGACCTTTAGTGTCGGCGATGTAGATTTTTGAATCGGCCGTATTGGTCGCGTATTTAACTGTCTGACCAATATCGACTGAATAAAGCTTTTTTGCCTTTACGTTGTCCATCACCACCAGAAGCCCCGTTTCGGTAATAACGAACGCCTTATTGCCGGATTCTACCAGCAGTCCCATACCTTCGGGAAGCTGCCACAGAAGCCGGCCGGTTTGCTTGTCCAGTGCAATCAGGCCTACATCGGGTATATGCTGGTAAACGACTTTGTCGCCTGACTGAGGCGACGCATCAAGGATTGCCTGCGTCTGGTACCTCCAGAGAAGCTTGCCCGATGTCAAATCGAGGCGATAAATATTAGTGTCCCGGCAGGCCACATACAACGACGTGGAATCACGAACAACACCAGCGATGGCGCCCGGCGCATCGAACTGCCAGAGCTTAACAGGTTTATCAGGACTGATACATATTACATTGCCCTTTACGGTGGCGAAGACGACGAATTCATTGTCGGCCAGGACCGAGGTTATAGTGGAATCACTTTCGGCGGCAACTTCAAAAAGCTGGACCTTGTCATCGGCACGCAGGACGTGCAGACGCTTGTCGCCGCCCGCAACGTAGAAGAATGAATCATTACGAACTACCGGGCAGGTTACACCGCTGGTGATATGCGTCGACGTCTGCTCGGTACCGGCATCGGCGCTGATTTCGATTAGTTTGCTCCCTACTATGGTGATTAGTTCTCCCTCGTGGAATTCAAGCCCCGTCAATGGCAGCCCCGCGGGTGCAACGAAGCTGCTGAACATTACGTTTCCGTCGGCCCTGTTGAGGCACGACAGATAATTTCGGCTGGATAGTGCGTAAAGATGATGTTCAAAAACCTGCAACTGGCTGAGCGTCTCATGTTTGGCCATCGGCAGGTTGTACTGCCATACGATTTTAAGCTCGGTGGGTTCGAGCTTGCCTTGCGGGACCAGCCAGCGGGAACCTTCTACCGCCCGCAGCGGGCTTGCAAAGACAAACAAAGAAATGATGGTCAATAAAATATGAACGGATTTCAACATATTCATCACCTCCTACGCCGACCGATTCAAAGGCCGACAGCAGTTACTATCCCGACGCGCCGGGATTATTCCATTTCCACATAATCGGCAAGGTCAACTTTATGGTCCTGCTCATATTTTTGCATCTGCTCGATACGCTCAATATCATCCTGAATCCTGTTGGCCAGTTTGAAAATGTAAGGCTTGCCGTCAAGACGATTGCGAAGGTCGTCGAGCATCGGTTCCCAGGAGCCCCCATACAACTGATGCTTGAGGACAATGAGCATCCTATACTCTTCGCTCAGCGTCTTGACATAATCGATTGTATCCTGCTTGATATCGCCTTTACCCGCCTTGTTTCGGGTTTTTTCAGCCATAGCGGCCAACCTGCCTGAACAATGTTTCCCTGCATTACAGAACGTCGGCCCTGACGAACCGTCTGGTGCCGGACCGGCGATGCCAATCCTAATCATTGCGGGCACGAATTGCAACAGGTTTTTAGGGATTGAATCCCGAGTTCAGCAGCAAAAATATTCCTTTTTTTCTCCTTTTTGAGTTCACGGATGGCGACGAAGAGTTTATAATGGAAAAATGTCTTTGACGACTCAGCATGGCGGTCCGACGGAGTGGTGAAAGCAAGGGAGGCGGGTCAGATATAAATAAATCGAGACCGACGGTAGGGTCAATGATGAAAAGCTGAGCCTTTGCCTCCCTTTTATTATGCGCACAAGGCGGTAATTTAAATTTCAGCCGACCAGAGGATTTTTGTGCAGGTGCAGTGATTCCCAAGATGACATATTGCCAGACGCGAGACGGCAAAGTCACAGGGTAAAGGTCGGTTGGTCAGGTCGCCGTAACCGACGGTTATATGCGGTGAAAAATTAAAGTGGCTGGATTTGACAAAATAATTCCTTATCCATTCGAGAGTTGATGCACTTGCGTGCCCCCCTGCTATCATATCTTCGACAACAACAGATGTGAAAAAGGGCCTGACTATATCGCAGATTTCTTCGTGAAGTTTTTGAATCTGTTCCGAAAGCTCGACCTGAAAGACCGATACGACTTCGCCTGAAAAATTTGCCGTTTTTTGAACGCCGACCAGCTCGAGCCGTTTGGGGATAATTTCAACCATCGACCGCAGCATCTCGCCGATGCGGGCAACATCTCGGCTGTCAATACAGCCCATCGCAAGCGAAATATGAGGCAAACAACCTTTCTTGTTAAGAACGATTTTACTGCCGTATTTTTTCACAAGCTCGACATTCGCAGCAATTACCAAATCTGTCATTACCTCTTCAGGCAGCAAAACCACATCAACTGCTATCCCGGACATTAGGCACACCCCTGCGTTCAGTATAAAAAGGAATGGGAGAGCATTGTCTGCTCTCCCATTATTCGGGTGGCTCTCGCCTTTTTGGTTTTAGCCATTGCTTGCTGCAGCCCAAATCACCATCAGACCTGTATGCTTTTGCGTGTCGGGCCAGTAAGGCCTGGCTAATTATGGCCGGATTGGTCATTTTCCAGAGCCACTTATTTTCAACCTTTCAACACCGCTCTCAATCGACATTTGCATTAGTTTCGCTTGAATTTTTTCCCGGCTTTTTGAATTAGGCAATAGATGCACGTATCGGTCAACAAGACCGCGAAATTCAGGCAATTTAGGCAACCCGTTTGCGTCCAATAACCTTCAGGAACCGGCTTTTCTCCTGTAAATCGTGAACAGAAAATCTTAAGAAATGGTAAGATAACATTATGAATAACTCACAAATTGAGAATTTATTCCTGCCGACTACCGCCGGCGAGCTAAGGCAGCGAGGATGGGGACAACCGGACATTATTCTGATTACCGGTGACGCGTATGTTGACCATCCGTCATTCGGCCTTGCGCTGATTGGTCGGCTCCTGGAAAGCGAGGGATATCGCGTTGCGATTTTGGCGCAGCCGGATTGGCGAAGCGTCGAGCCATTTAGAGCGTTGGGTAAACCTCGGCTTTTTTGGGGAATAACCAGCGGCTGTATCGACTCTCGGCTCAACGACTATGCCTCGCTGGGACACAAGCGAAAAGAGGACGTTTACAGCCCCGGCGGGCGATTGGGCTTACGGCCCGACAGGCCCCTGCTCGTTTATTCGGCAAGGGCGCGGCAGGCATATCCTGATGTGCCAATAATACTCGGCGGGCTTGAGGCGTCGCTTCGCAGATTAGTTCATTACGATTATATCGAAGATAAGCTCAAACGCTCGGTGCTCATCGACGCCAAGGCCGACCTGCTGGTTTACGGAATGGCTGAACGACAAATCGTGGAAATCGCCCGCCGTTTGGCCAATGGTGAATTAATCGAAAAACTGACCGATATTCCCGGCACGGCCTATCCGATAAAAAGCAATACCCCCCTGCCGGACAATCCCGTGCCGCTGCCATCGCTTGCAGACCAGCAAACCGACAAGTCACTCGTTATGTCGGCCCAATTAAAGTATCAAAGACAGGCACACCCTGCAGGTCGAGTCATAATTCAGGAGCAGAACCCCGGCAGAATCGCCGTGTTACCGCCCGCGCAACCAATCGAGCCAGACAAATTAGACGGTTTATATGAGCTGCCTTTTACCCGGCGCTGGCATCCAGAATATGATTCGGTAGGAGGTGTGCCCGCGCTGAGGCCCGTGCAGTTTTCGATAACGACCCATCGCGGATGCTTCGGCGGCTGCTCATTTTGTTCGATATATTTTCACCAGGGAAAAGACATCGTTTCACGCTCGATTGAATCACTGATTGCCGAGGCCGACCACTTGCGCTCGCATCGCGATTTTCACGGCTCGATTTCCGATATCGGCGGCCCCACAGCGAATATGTTCGGGATGAAGTGCGACGAGGCAACTCACTGCAACAAACTAAGTTGTATTTTCCCTTCTATTTGCAGAAACCTGCGTGTCGATTACGGTCCGCAACTCAGGATGTTCGATACGTTGCTGAAATGGAAGACAGCGGGAGCAAAAAAAACAAATGTTTTCGTCGCTTCCGGCATCCGGCACGATTTGGCACTCGAAAGCAGCGAGTATCTCGATATGCTCACAAGGCATTTCGTCGGCGGACATCTCAAAGTGGCTCCTGAACACTATTGCCCGCTTGTGCTTGAGTTAATGGGTAAACCCGCCTTTGAGGTCTTTGAAAAATTCGAATCTCGCTTCAATGAGGCAAGCCGAAAAGCAGGCAAAAAACAATATTTAGTGCCCTACTTTATAAGCGCACATCCCGGCTGCACCACCGATGATGCGATTCAGCTTACCGACTATTTAGTCCAGCGGAAATTGCGGCCAAGGCAGGTGCAGGATTTTGTCCCAGTGCCGTTGACGTTATCTACGGCGATGTTTGTAAGCGGAGAGGACGCTCGCGGAAAGGAAATCTATACTCCGCGTGGCAGGGGCGAAAAACGTCTCCAGGCCGCCCTTTTGCAGTATTATCAAAAGCGAAACACCAAAGTCATCACCAACTCGCTTCATTCTCACGGCCGGGGAGACCTGCTGGGGAAAATCCGACGTCTCCAGATTACAACTAAATCGGCAAAACCACCCGCAGGTTGGGACCTGTAGTACTACTCCAAACCCTGTTTTTCGGGCAGTACCGCAGGTCAAAGGCGTTTCGGCCCTTTGTTATTGATTCCTACCCCTGAAACTGGTATAATAAAAAAACACATCCAAATGGGGACAAATTGAAGGGTATATGAAAATGGCAACTAACCGGAAGGGATATTGTTTTTCCCTGCCCGCCGTAATTCTCATATTAACCGCCTCCACATTTGCCGGCTGGTGCCCGTCAGCCGACCTTAATGGCAACTGCTGGGTCAGTATCTATGATTTAAAGATATTAGCCGACCAGTGGCTGGACATGGAGTCCTGCGAAGAAGATGGCGGCTGCGCCGACTTTGACGGCCAAAATGGTGTTGATTTTGCTGATTTTGCTTTCCTGGCAAACCAGTGGCAGACACATGGAAATATGCTTTTCATCAACGAGTTTATGGCCTCCAACAGCAGCGATAGCGGCATCTCCGACCCGCAGGGGGATTTCGACGACTGGATTGAGATTTACAATTATGGCGATACCCCTATAGACCTTAACGGGATGTATCTAACAGATAATCTCGGTAACCCAACCAAATGGCAAATTCCTTCCGGCTACTTATCGCAGACAACCATCCCCGCCAACGGATTTCTCGTATTCTGGGCAGACGAAGAGCCGGCTGAAGGGCCGCTGCACGCAGATTTTAAGCTCTCGGCAGGAGGTGA
>CAYNVP010000146.1:0-5983 GCA_964400665.1 uncultured Pirellulales bacterium
TTATTTGCAGCAACCATCCTCTCCCAGAAACTGACCGCCTCGTTCGGATTGTAGCCGGCCATTGCCATAAATATCAGGCCCATCCTGTCGGCTTCGTTTTCGTGAAGCCGGCTGTAAGGTAACAACACGCCGACCTGCGTTCCTATCCCGTACGATTTCATAAACAGGTCCTTCGTCTGCTGGGGCTTATTGGCAAGCGCTTCCGACAGGGCCATCCCTCCCAAATCCACGAGAAGCCCCTGCGACATTCGTTCCGAGCCGTGCCTGGCGATTGCGTGTGCAATCTCATGGCCCATCACTACCGCCAGCCCCGCCTCATTCTGCGTAACCGTCAGCAGACCCGTATAGACCACGACCTTGCCGCCGGGCATACACCACGCGTTGACATTGGGGTCTTCGACGAGATTGAACTCCCATCGGTAATCCTGTATGCGAGACGACAGACCATTCTCGGCGCAGTATTTTTCCACGGCTTTTTGAATCCTTGCGCCGACGTCTTTGACCATTCGCGTCTGCTGAGCGTTTGTACTGAGCTTGTTGGCAGCCAGGAACTCATTGTAGGACTGCAAGGCCATCGAATTCATCATCGAATCCGGAACAATGTTAAGCTGTTTTCGCCCCGTTATTGCCACCTGTGTGCATGAGGACTGAAGCAGTAAGGCACAACACAAAGCAGCCACTTTCAGGATTTGTCGGCGATTCATAATACTTCTCCTTTCTTCAAGAAAATCTATTTCGTTAAATTTTACCCGAAAGGGCACCCGTCGACCAGCATATCTGCAAATTATAACCTCCGCAGGGGCCGTCGGCGTCGATTACCTCACCGGCAAAAAACAGGTCGGGGCAAACTTTGGATTGCATAGTTTTCGGGTCGATTCCTGCCGTGCTGACGCCGCCATTGGTAACAGTCGCTTCCTCAATAGGCCTTGTGGCTGTGATTGAAAACGGCAGTTTCTTTAAGAGCTGAATTAGTCGCCTCCTCTGCTCTTTTTTCAATTGGCTGCCGGTCGTCTCAGCTACTCCCGCCCGACGACAAAGAAGACCAGCTAATTTTTTGGGGATAAGGTCAAAAAGAACGTTGATGATGATTTTTCTGGAATACCGCGAGAGCTGACCAACCAGATATTCATCGAGTTTTGATTCCCTCATCGCAGGAATAACGTCAATGACAATGTCGATTGGTTTCTGCACGGGCCAGCCGCGCCGCGCAGCGGCGGGCGAGGTCTCGCCATCGGCAGAGCCGATGGCGGACAGATAATCTGCAAGCCCCCGACTCAAATCCAGCACAGCAGGCCCGCCTATGCCATCGTGGGTAAAAATCATCGGGCCGGTCGTAGCAATCTTCTTACCTTCGACGACTGAGGATATTTTTGCGTTACCAAGTGACGTTCCCGCCAGATCTCCGGGCCAATCTTCTTTTGTTACCAAAGGCACAAGGGCAGGTCTCGGTTCGATGATTGTATGGCCGAGGGACTTTGCCAGTTTGTAGCCGTCGCCCGTTGAGCCGGTCTCAGGATAGCTCACCCCGCCTGTTGCGATAATCACTTTTTGAAAAATCATCGGCTTCCCGCCGGCGAAAACAGAAAATCCATCATCCTGTTTTTCTATTCTTTCGACCCCTATGCCAAACAGAAATTGTACACCAAGCTTTTGGCACTGTCGCAGCAATGTGTCCCGGACATCGCACGAACGCTCGCTTGCCGGAAACACACAGCCGGCTTCATCTGCCTTTGTCGCAACACCAAGCTGGGAGAAATATTCACGCGTCGCATCCGGAGCAAACTCGTGCAGGCAGTGCCGAAGGAATCTCCCCTGTTTGCCGTAAGCCCGGATAAAATCATCTACCGTGCCGGTATGTGTAAGATTGCAACGACCGCCGCCTGTTAAAAGCAGCTTTCTGCCGGCCGTATCGTTCTTCTCCAATACAGTAACCTTTGCCCCGGCTTGTGCAGCGAAAATCGCCGACATCAACCCCGCCGGCCCGGCACCGATTATACAGATTTCTGCTTCCATAAGGCAGTAAGAGTGTATCGGAGCTGTTTTGAAGTGTCAAAGCCCGCTCTTGTAATTAGGCCGTATTTGCATAGGATGAAGAGTTGAAATATGCCTCTGAAACCAAACAAAAACCTGTATGCAAGCATATTGCTCCTAACAACCATAGTTGCAGTCGCGTTCGCTGACGACAAGGGACCAACGTTGTATATCACTTTCGGTGAGCCGAATGGGGCAATGGTCAGGGCTGATGAGGTCAATCTACCCCGGACCGATGGATTGAAAATCGTAATTGCCACACACGGCTGGATTGAATGGGAATCCTGGCCGAAGGATTTGGCCCTGGCGATACGAAACAAAGTCGATGCCAATGAATGGCTCTGCGGCTGGTTCGACTGGCGAAACGAGGCAAGGGTTATAAATCCGAGAGATGCCGCCCGGTACGCCCGCGATACCGCCGGAAAAATACTGGCCGAACAAATCCTGAAATTATCGAAAAACCCGAAGCACGTTCATTTGATTGGACATTCCGCGGGCAGTTGGGCAATCAGCGAAGCAGCGAAAATCATTGCCAGGAAAACCAGCGCCAGCATCCACCTGACGTTCCTCGATGCATACGTCCCGCTCGGCTGGGACGAAAACGAGCTTGGCGACCTCGCCGCCGAACCAAACACGGTTTACTGGGCCGACCATTACCTCACGCAGGACATCACACTAAAGGTCACAGATTACCGATTGACTCACGCTCATAACGTCGATATCGGCGACATAACCCCCGGCCTGAAAGACCACAGATTCCCTTTTCACTGGTATCCTGCGACCGTCCTCGGCAAATACGCCCCTGAAGACAAATACGCCGGAAAGATACTGTATTGCAAATCAGGCGACATTGAATATGGCTTTGCCCGTTCACTCGAAGCAGGCAAAGAGAATTGGCAAGAATCGCTAAAGCTGCCGATGGGTAATATTGCGATAAAAATAGAAAAACCCAAAAAATAAACCGTTTTGAGGAGAACATAAAATGAAATCGAAAATAATAATGCTGTTTACGCTGGTCTCGACACTCATCCTCGCCGACAGTGTGTCTGCCGAACAGCGAAAGTATAACGATATTTATACGGGTGAGCACCTCAATCACATAGCTTTCCCTTTGGGCGGGATCGGCGCAGGGATGATTTGCATCGAGGGAACGGGGACGCTGAGTAACTTCTCGATTAGAAATAAGCCTGATATGTTCAGCGAGCCGACGGTTTTTTCGGCGATATGCGTCAAGGGCGACAACAACGTCGCAAGGGTGCTCGAAGGCCCAGTGCCGAAATGGAAGATATTCGGCCCCGGACCGGACAGAGAAAATTACAATGGTGCAGGTAATGGCTTGTCTGGCAGAACATACGGGCTTCCAAGATTTTCAAATGCGACGTTCAAGGCGAGGTTCCCTTTTGCAACAGTGACGCTCGCTGACCAGAAAGTGCCTTTGAAGGTGGAAATCACTGGTTGGAGTCCCTTTACCCCGCCTGAGCCAAATGACTCCTCGCTGCCGATTGCAGCACTGGAATATCGCTTCACAAACCCGACCGACAAGCCCATTGAGGCGGTTTATTCTTTTAACTCCCGCAATTTTCTGGTCCCGGATGAAAAATCAGGACAAATTACTAAAACCGAAAATGGTTTTATCCTCCTTCGCAAGGCCAAATCCAAACCGTGGGAAGAAACTGCCTTTGCCGCGTTCTCACTCAATCCCGATGCTAATGTCAACTGCGCGTGGTTTCGCGGGGGTTGGTTCGACCCGCTAACAATTGCCTGGAAGGATATTGAACAAGGCAAATGCTTCGATAAACCGCCGATTACCAGCGGCCCGCCAAGCCCGGGCGCAACGATTTTTGTCCCGCTGAACTTAGAACCGGGAAAAGAAAAAACCGTCACGATTCTTCTTTGCTGGTTCTCTCCGGTAAGCGACGTGAGGACTGGTTCCAGCACAGGGAGAACCGCTGAAGATTCGAAAAATCAGCCACAATCGTATCGGCCCTGGTATTCAGCTAAATTCACGAGCATCGAGGATATAGCGAGCTATTGGCGGACGAACTACGCCTCGCTGAAGGACAAAACCAGACAATTCAGCGATTGTTTTTATAACACAACTTTGCCCGACGAGGTGATTGAGGCGGTTGCTGCCAACCTGACGATACTGAAGTCACCCACGGTCTTGCGCCAGTCGGACGGCCGGCTTTGGGGCTGGGAGGGTTGTTTCGAGGCAGGCGGCTGCTGCCCGGGTTCCTGCACGCACGTCTGGAATTATGCTCAGGCGATACCTAATCTATACCCCTCTCTGGAGCGGACGCTGCGAGAGACGGAGTTTTGCGTATGCCAAAACGAAAAGGGCCATCAGGCCTTCCGCTGTTCACTGCCGATTCGACCGACTTCGCACGGTTTTCACGCCGCCGCAGACGGCCAGTTAGGAGGCATTATCAAGCTCTACCGTGAATGGCGAAACTCCGGCGATACAGAATGGCTCAGGAATCTCTGGCCAAAGGCAAAACAAAGTCTTGATTACTGCATCGAAACCTGGGACCCAAACCATAACGGAGTCCTGTCTGAACCGCATCACAATACTTATGACATCGAGTTTTGGGGACCGGAGCCGATGTGCAGCAGCTTCTACCTCGGGGCGCTAAAGGCGGCAACATTGATGGGTAAGGCCCTCAACGATGATGTCACACTTTATAAAGAATTGCTCGATAAAGGAAAAAACTACGTCGACGAGCAGTTATATAATGGAGAATATTTTTACCAGAAGGTGCAATGGAAAGACCTTCGTGCCAAAAATCCAATGGCTGTGCAGAACCTCGGCACACGGTATTCGCAGGAGGCAATTGAGATTTTGAAAAAAGAAGGACCTAAATACCAATATGGAAAAGGATGCCTGTCGGATGGGGTCCTGGGGGCCTGGCTGGCACAGATTAGCGGCGTAGGCGGCATCCTCGATGAAGACAAAATCACAAGTCATCTGAAAAGCGTCTATAAATACAACTTCAAAAAAGACCTGTCAGAGCATGTGAATCCACAGAGACCCGGCTACGCATTGGGTAATGAGGGCGGACTATTGCTTTGCTCCTGGCCAAAAGGCGACGAACCCAGTTTGCCTTTCCCATACAGCAATGAGGTATGGACGGGGATTGAATATCAGGTCGCTTCGCACCTGATTATGAAAGGCCTGCTCGATGAGGGCTTGCAGATTGTCCGCACGGCACGAGACCGATACGATGGCTCAGTTCGCAATCCCTTCGATGAATACGAATGCGGCAACTGGTACGCTCGCGCGATGTCGTCTTACGCCCTTTTACAGGCGCTCTCCGGCGCAAGGTACGATGCCGTCGATAATGTTCTCTACCTGCAACCAGCAGTCAAAGGCGATTTCAAGGCGTTCCTGTGCACTGCAACCGGCTATGGAACAGTCGGAGTAAAAGACGGAAAGCCATTCTGTGATGTAGTGAGCGGCAGGATACCGTTCGAGAAAATCGAATATATACCAATGTCAAAAGACCGAACCAATTAGACCTTATGTGTCAGGGAGAATTAATATGGCAAAGAGAAATTTCAAATCGGCCGTAGTTTTACTTTTAATGGCAACGGCTGCGATTGCAGGTGAACCAAAAATATATGAAATTGAATCGCCCGTGGAGTCGCGGTCGATATCATTTGAAAACCCGACTGGGGCAAAAGGAAAAGGCGGGATGACCGCAAGCAAAATCGGTGTTGGGCGAAAGGGTTTGCCTGCGAAGGACTTCAGGCCCGGACAGACGTACACGCTTTGCGATATCAAAGGGCCAGGCGTCATCCGGCACATCTGGGTCACCGTAAGTAAAAGCGTCGAGACGCTGCAGGGGATTGTCGTGCGCGGTTACTGGGATGGCCAGGACCATCCCAGTATCGAGGCGCCGCTGGGAGCTTTTTTCGGCATAATGCACGGTCGGGTCGGTGCCTATCAAAGCGC
>CAYNVP010000147.1:0-5911 GCA_964400665.1 uncultured Pirellulales bacterium
TGCAGGGCAGGCGGGGATAGCAACCGATTCGCCTGAAGCATCGCTTCGACAGCTCTTGATAAACACCGAGGTGTCGGCGGAAAGGACGCAGTCGGCAAAAATGAAATGGCAATTAGCATCGCTCGTATTGGGGATGCTGTTTGCGGCGACGGCTGTTGTAATCGGCTGGCTTTACTTTGAGATGAATATGACGGGGACACAGCGGGGTCACTTGGCTGTGGAAAACCAGTCGCTCCAGGAGCGATTAAATACGGCCGGCTCCCAAATCACCTGGCTGAAAGGCGAGGTCGATAATCTGTTGAGCCGAAACCTTGAGCTTGTCAGCGAAAACTCGCAGCTCAAATCGCAAAAACAAGCAGCCGCTGCGACGGTCTCGGCTGCAGCGAGCAGGGCACAGCAGAGACCTGTTGAAAAGCGGGTCGAATCGAATTTCCCTTCGCCTGCCGAAAGAAATTATGCGAAGGCGACGGCGGTCGCGGAGCAGGCACCGGATGCGGGACGGGTAGAAGCGATACGGAAAGGCACGTTCCCGAAAGGCGCGACGAAGGATGAGCTTATAGCTGCATTGGGCGAGCCGGACCGGATTTACAAATCTCGCGGCTACGAGCGGCTTGTCTATTTCGACAAAAAACCGGGACGGTTCTGGTTTGTCGGCAACCGGCTGGTACAGGTCTCACAATAAAACTCCTATAAGCCGGACATACAACAAAACGGGGGGTCAAAGATTGTATTCTTTTATTTTGCGATACAGTGTTCGTTCGCCGATGCCTAAGAGCTTTGCTGCTAACTGGCGGTTGTTGCCGGTCTTGGCTAATGTGTCGATTATGGCCTGTTTTTCGATTTCGTTGAGAGACAGTCCGCTTAGGTTTGCGGCGCGGGTCTGGCCGGGGAGCTGCCTGACCCGGTGTATTTCGGGCGGCAAATCACGGACGTCGAGCGTATCGTGGTCGCACATAACGGTCATTGTCCTGATGGTGTTGCGAAGCTGGCGGATGTTGCCGGGCCATTCGTAACCGGTGAAGATATTCATTACGGCATCGATGATACCGGCAACCTTTGAGCCGGTTTCGCCGACTGCTTCCTTGAGAAAGAAATCGGCCAATAGCGGTATATCTTCGCGTCTTTCCCGCAGAGGCGGGACGGTGATGCTGACGCCTTTGATTCGGAAATACAGGTCTTCGCGGAACTTTTTTTCCTCTATGAGCTTTGTGAGGTCGTGGTTGGTTGCGCTTATGATTCGCACATCGACGACGATGGGCTTGTGTGAGCCGACGGGTATAACGACGCCGTCTTCGATGACTCGAAGCAGTTTTGCCTGCATATTCAGCGGCATATCGCCGATTTCATCGAGGAACAGTGTCCCCTTGTCGGCGATTTCGAAAAGCCCCTTGCGGTCGCCGGCGGCGCCGGTGAATGCGCCTTTGGTGTGTCCGAAGAGTTCGCTTTCGAGAAGTGTTTCTGTAAAGCCGGCACAGTTGATGGGCCGAAATGGTTTATTCCAGCGGTTGGAGTTATCATGAATGGCTTTTGCCAGAAGCTCCTTGCCCGTGCCGGATTCGCCCTCGATGAGGACGGAGATGTTCGTCGGGGCGACCCGGCGGAGAACCTCGAAGATACCGGTCATCTGTGGGCTGTTTCCGCGGACACCGTCGAACCTGAAATCCCCCTCGCCGGGGCCACAGCGGTCCTCCCGGGCGTGTTTCGTGCCGGCAACCTGACGGGCGGCCTGCTCCACAAGCGAGCGAAGCTGGTCGATATCGATTGGCTTGACTAAGTAGTCGTAGGCGCCGTGTCTGATTGCCTCTTTGCAGGTGTCGATTGTGGCATAGGCGGTTATGAGGATGACTTCGGTGGTCCCGAGTTTTTTGGCCTCCTGCAAAATTGCAAGCCCGTCAATATCTCCGCCCAGCTTGAGGTCGGTGACGACGACGTCGATTTCCTGCGTGCGTATAATTTCGAGCGCATCAGAGCCGTTATAAACGGCGATTGCCTTTACGCAGCACTTCTGCAGGGCCTCGGCCATACCATCGGCGTGGTCTCGTTCATCATCGACAACAAGGACAACTCCGTCTTTGCTCATCAGCGCAGCGCCTCGCCGGTCGCAGCGAGCGGCAGTGTAATAGTGAAGGCGGTTCCCTTGCCCTGCTCGCTGACGATGGTAATGGTTCCCTTGTGGGCTTCGATTATTTTTTTGACCGTGGCCAGACCCAGGCCTGAGCCGTCCGGTCTTGTGGATTGATACGGCTTGAATATATCGTCGATGCGGTCGGCGGGGATGCCGCTGCCTGTGTCGCTAATCTGTATTTGTGCGGATTCTCCGACGCGGGCCGTGCGGACCATCAGCTCGCCGCCTGTGCCGATGGCCTGCTGGGAGTTTATGAACAGGTTGAGAATGGCCTGCTTGAACATTCCCGCATCGACGTTGCAAAGAAGGGCTTTTTTGTCAAAGGTCTGTCGCATAGTTATCGAGTGTGCGAGGGCCTGCGGCAGGAAGAAATCGACCATATCGCCCAGCAGCGAATTTATGTCGAGGGCCGCGAGCTGCGGCTGTGTTTTGTCGGCGTAGCGAAGAAAGCCCCCGAGGATTTGTTCGAGGCGGGTGGCCTCTTTGTCGATTACGGCCAGTTTCCTGCGTGCTGTGGCCAGTCTTTGTTCAGTATCTTCGCGTCCTCGGCCGTTTTGGAGCTCCTCATCGATGAGGCGAAGGTTGACTTTGATGGTGGAGAGCGGATTTTTGATTTCGTGGGCCAGGACTCCGAGCAGCCGGCCCAGCTCTTCGGCTTCGCCCGGCGATGTCGGCTCTTCGGCGCGGGCGCGAGAATCCCCCTGTTTTGCCTTTTCGGCTGCGGTGGGTGAATCCCCGTGACCCGACTTGTCTGCCGGCGGATTGCCGGGACACGACGGGCTGACAGATTCAGATTGTTCCGGAGCGTTTTTCATTGCCTGATTACCCCATATTATTTAACCGCCTGCCGACCAACAGGGAATTTTGCCAGAAAAACCTCGGATTTTCAAGGATTTATTTGAACACTATGAAGCTCACAAGCCGGTTGACAGAAGCCGGAGTGATGAGGAAAAAAGTCGAATAGAACGTCCGGCTTCGAATTCCCCTTCGCCCGCAGCAGTCGCGGGTAAATCACGCCTTCACCCAAACTTGCCGACAATTACTTAGAAAGGCGTTTTGCTGAGAGGTGAAAGGCGGGGCACAGCCAAGCTGCTACTATTTCTCTTTTATGCAGTCCTGGTTTTTTTGCGTTCTTTGGGGCCGACGACCTTGCGGAAATCGTCGAGGACCTTCTGCTCGTCCGTATCGAGGACACGGTAGATGGTTCCGGGCTGTCGGCTCTCAATCTCGACCATTTCCTTGATTCGGGCGATTGCCTCGCGGAGCTGACGGCGGGGGGCTTTTGAGGTCGGCTGAAGGGATTTCTTTTGCGGCGTCTGAAGTTTGATGCGCTCATCAACAATCTGCTCAACGAGTCCCACAAAGGCGTTTTCTTCGATAGAACGGTCTAAAAGTTGAATCTGAATCTCGGCGGGCAGCTCGGACCATAGTTTCACGGCGGCGGCGAGGGCGCGTTTTTTAACGACGCAGCGGGTAGCCGCCTGCTGTAAAAACCTGTCGCACACCTCGGCGTCAACGTGCGCGCTCAGTAATTTCTCGAATTTTTTCTCGTGCATAACTCTATTTTGCGCTTTGATTTAAAGAGCGGAAGGTCTTGTAATATCTTTTTTTCTATTGATTTATATACAGTTTCAGACATATTTATGCCGATTCAAGCAAAAGGGCAGCGGATAGTGGAGCCGGTCAAGAGAACCAATTTGTCGGCAGTCGAAGAACCTGAACCGATGAGCTCGATTAAAACCTTATCTTTCGTGCAGGGCCTTAAACCGACCGCCGAGCTAAAACAATTTCTTCACCACTCCTTATCCAGTTCTATCAGGCGTGAGTGTCGGGATTTTACTCAATTTAACGGGTGTGGTCAAGCAAAATCGCCCCGCTGTTTGGGCAGGCTGTGAATAGGATACGGTTGGAAATAAGAATATCAAGTTGTAGCCGGAAGGGGAAAAACACAATGGCTGAGCGTAATGAAACGAACATTAAAGCGGATAGTGGTGACAGGGCGCAGTTTCGGCCGCATCCTTTTCTGCCCGTGTTCATCTGCCCCTGCACATCGCTGGCGGAGATTGTTGAGAGGCGTCGAAGTTTAGCCCCAAAGAACGCTGAGAGTTTAGCCAACAGCCCGTCTTCGTTAAAACTTCGCCGAGACAGGCGTTCAGCGGACAGCCCCTCAACTCAGTTCGGGACAGACGAGTAGCGTATAGATAATAGTTTGTATCTTGTATCTCGTGAAGAGTGAAGCGTATCTCGTTTTTTCGTATCTGGGTCCCCGCCAACGGCTTGCAGGGACCTTCGCCCGCCAAACGAACGTCGGGTAAACTACGCTACGAAAAATGGGTCCCGGGTTTGCGAATCCAAAGTAGCTCTGGGTCCCCGCTAACGACGTGCGGGGATCTCCGCTACGCTTCGAGGACCTTCGCCCGCCAAACGAATGGCGGGTAAACTGCGCTACGAAAAATTGAGACGAGCGAACTCACCAAGATACTTCTTCGCCGCGGCGTCGTATGCCCGGATTAGCTGTGAAGAACGTATCGGTTAATGTTCCTTAACCAGTTCCAGCATTTTGCGGTCGAGCTTGTGGCCTTTATAATTTTCGTATTGGACGTCTGTTCTTCCGCTGTCGAGCACGCCGAAGTCGCCCCTCAGATTCCACAAGGCCTGTCCCCAGCCGACCTGTTTCCAGAGCGAAAGCACATCCTTCATCCACGCCAGCACCACGTCGTGCGGGGTCTTGTTATAACAGCCCCATTCTCCAACGTGCACCGGCACGCCCTTTTTCACCAGAGGCATCCAGGTATCAATCAGGGCCGCCTTCAGGGCGGCTTTATCCCAGAGCTTTCTGTCGTCGGCCTTCAGCGGCCAGGTGGGCACACCCGATGACTCGAATGCGCCCTGTCGCACCCAGTCGGCCTTATAATGGGTAACAGTCATAGGCGTGTAGCCGCGAGTGCTTTGAACCACTCCGAGGTCCGCTATCCCGAAAATGGGCGTCCTGCCTGCGTTTTTGCCGTCCGCAACTATCAGCCGGTCAGGGTCTTCTTCCCTTATCGCCTTTACCAGCGCCGTAACCACCTCTACGTGACGCTCTTCTTCTTTCATAAAAGGCGGCTCGTTAATCAGGTCGAAGCTGAGACGCGTATTTGGAATGCCTTTGTAGCGCTTGGCGAACATCTTCCAGTGAAAGATTGCGCCGTCCATTGCCTTTTGCATGTTTTCCGGCGTGTCTTCGTAAAGGTCCACCGGCTCCTGCTTTCGCCCGTTAATGCAGTAGCCCGGTATGCGATGCAGGTTAAGGTTGATATGGACCTTGTATTGTTTGCCCATCTCGACGACCTCGTCGATGTCTTTGAGCACTTCCTCGTCGATTTTGAACCAGTCGTTTCTGGAGGCCCATCGCCAGTACGACATCGGTATGCGGGCGAAGTCAAATCCCCATTCGGCCATTATCTCGAAGTCCTGTTCTTCGAATTTTTTTCTCGGCCCCCATTCGCCGAATTTTGCCAGGAGATTAAAGCCGCGGTAACGTGAAAAATTCAGGTCCGGTTTTTCCGGCCTGGCCGCTGCAGTGGCCTTTAATCCTGTAATTGACATTGCTGCAAAAGCTCCGCTTGCCTTTAGAAAATCGCGTCTGTCCATAGGGGGGCTCCGTAAAGGTTGCCTTTGGATTTCTCATTTTTGCGAACATTCTAACATTGCCGTAGATTATGTCAATCAAACCATTGAGAAGAGTCGGACTATACGGCGAACATCATAACATCGTGGTCTATGTCTTCATCCACAGCAAACCAT
>CAYNVP010000148.1:0-5885 GCA_964400665.1 uncultured Pirellulales bacterium
CGTGCCGTCGCCGCCAACAACAATGACCATCGCGCAGCTTGCGTCGGCTGCTGCCTCGGTTGCGAGTTCACAGGTGTGCTCAAGCGAACGTGTGAGATTAAAACGAACGTCGAAACCTCTGCCGGAGAGATATTCTTCGAACTGCCAGCCGGGGAGTTTCTCGCCGCTGCTTGCGCCGGATTTGGGATTGATTATATAGGCGATGTAGCCGTCGTCAGGTTTCATAAAAATACGAGCAAAGCTTCACAGAAGGATGACTTTATTCCTTCTGCCGAGCTTGCGTAATTTCCTTTCCATTAAACTCGCGTAGCTTTCAGGTATATGCGGCAAATCAGCCAGGCCCAGCTTTTTCTGCACGGAGGCAATTTGCTTTTCGCCGGGACCTTCTATTTCCACAAAGTCGCCCAGTAGCGGCAGCGTATCAAGCGCCACCTCACAGCCGCCAAGCCGCCAGACCCGACGTTTCTTCTGAAACACCAGCATTGGTTTGTACCCCAGCGCCGCGAGGAACTGTTCCGCCAGTCGGGCGTCACCAACATCGAACTGTATCTCCTGTCTGCGCTTGAAGCGACCTTTTTGTTTGGGGCCTTTGAATGTTATTACTACTTGTTCCTTGCGACCAATAAGCTGTCGGCGTATGCGAAGCGCGCTGTCGGATTTTCGCAGGGACGATTTGCCGTCGTCGAAATAGGTGTCGGTATGCAGTCGGCTGCGTAGAAACTCGGCGCCCAGTTCCTTTAATCGACGAGCCACTCTCCTTGGAGAATCAACCTTCAGTTTTGCTTCGATTTCGA
This sequence comes from uncultured Pirellulales bacterium, assembly GCA_964400665.1. Classification (GTDB taxonomy): domain Bacteria; phylum Planctomycetota; class Phycisphaerae; order Sedimentisphaerales; family Anaerobacaceae; genus Fen-1362. The sequence continues at coordinate 795 of CAYNVP010000148.1, forward strand.
TATGCATCAGCAATCACAAAATGCAAAATGACTTTTTATAGCCGGGCTTTTATCTCGTCCAGCCGCCTTTTGGCGTCCGCCTCTACACTGCCAGAATCAAAAAGCTTGCTCAGTTTCTCGCAGGCATATTCACTGCAATATGCGCAATTCTCAAGGCCCTTTTCCCTTGCGCACTTCCTTATTTGGCACTTTTGACATTCTGAGAATAGTTTCCCATCTTTCGTCGTGCAACCGTCACAGTCAGTTACATCCTCCAAGCGGGTTTCTATGCCAAAGTGTTTCGTGATATAGCGGGCAATCTGCTCCCTCATTCGCCTTTGTTTTTTAAGGTCTGTCTCTCTTGTCGCAAGATAAATTCGGCACGTGACACAATTTTCTCCGCAATAAGCAATCATTTCCGATGCCATTTTTTCACCGGCTCTTTTTTTCGACTGATTTTGGCAGCCGGCAAGGCCGACACCTCCCATCGCCAATCCTGCTGCCACGCCTGCGCCTCGTATAAGAAAGCATCTTCTGCTGCATACTCCAGGCATCGAATCCTCTCCTTTCTAAACAACAATATTTACGAGCCGGGATTTGATGACAATTACTTTTTTCGGCTGTTTGCCGGCAAGTGCGGCAACGACCTTCTCGCTTGCAAGGGCCTTTTGCTTGATGCTCTCTTCGTCCGCCTGTGCCGAGACGATGATTTTATCCTTGATTTTGCCGTTGACCTGAATGGCCAGCTCGATTTCGACTTCCTTTACAAGCTCGGGGTCGAATTTCGGCCAGGATTCATAAGCGAGCGTTTTGTCGTTTCCTAATTTTTGCCAAAGCTCTTCTGCGATATGCGGGGCAAAGGGTGACAGGATGAGTATAAACGGTTCAAGAACGCTTTTTGGCACGACGGGCTGTTTGGCAAGGTGGTTTGTGAGAATCATCATTGCGCTGATGGCCGTATTGAAATTGAAGGTCTCGATATCGCCGCTGACTTTCTTGATTGTCTGGTGTAGCAACCTTGTGGTTGCTTCATCGGCTTCTACATTCTGCTCGCCTCTCGGCGAAGCCGAGGGCACGTTTGTCGAAAGCCCACCGGTTTCCTCATCGACGACAAGACGCCAGACGCGCTGAAGGAATCGATACACGCCTTCGACGCCTTGCATACTCCAGGGTTTGACCGCCTCAAGCGGGCCCATAAACATCTCATACAGCCGCATCGAATCCGCCCCGTAGTCGGCTACGACCTTGTCGGGATTGACAACGTTGCCTCTGGATTTGCTCATCTTCTGGCCGTCCTCGCCTAAAATCATTCCCTGATTGACTAATTTCTTGAACGGCTCTTTGGTGCTGGCGTAACCGATGTCGAAAAGGAACTTGTGCCAGAAGCGGGCATAAAGCAGATGCAGAACCGCGTGCTCTGCCCCGCCGATGTAGAGGTCAACCGGCATCCAGTATTTCTCTTTGGCCGAATCACACAAGCGGTTCGTGTTGTCCGGGTCGATATACCGCAGATAATACCAGCAGCTTCCCGCCCATTGCGGCATAGTATTGGTTTCGCGCCTGGCAGGGCCACCGCATTTCGGGCAGCTCGTTTTGAGCCACTGCGTTGCCTTCGATAATGGCGGCTCGCCGGTCCGAGGCGGCGTGTAATCCTGCATATCAGGTAATCTCAAAGGTAAAGCCGATTCCGCAATAGCGACAACCCCGCATTTCTCACAATGCACAAGAGGTATCGGCTCGCCCCAGTAGCGCTGCCTGCTGAATAGCCAGTCGCGAAGCTTATAGTTGACGGCCTTTTTGCCGAGACCTTTCTGCTCAAGCCAGTTTGTGATTCCCTCTTTGAAATCAGGTGTCTTTAGGCCGGTGAACTGCCCGGAATTGATAGCTGTCCCGTCGCCCGTGAAGCATAATTTACCTTGTTTGACCAGCTCAACTTGCTCTGCATCATCCGGCTCAACCACCTGAATAATGGCTAAGTCGAATTTCTTTGCGAACTCAAAGTCACGGTCGTCGTGTGCAGGCACTGCCATAATCGCGCCTGTGCCGTAGCTGATTAGAACGTAATCGCTAATCCAAATCGGGATTTTCTCATTGTTGACGGGATTGATTGCGAATGCCCCCGTGTGAACGCCGGTTTTCCCCTTTGCAAGGTCGGTCCGGTCAAGGTCACTTTTTCTGGCCGCCTCCTCACGATATTTTTTCACCGCGTCTTTTTTGTCTTCTGTCATTATACAATCAACAAGTGGATGCTCCGGCGCAAGCACCATATAAGTCGCGCCGAAAAGCGTATCGGGTCGGGTGGTGAATACGCGGATTACGTTGTGGCACGGCCATCCTGGCCGTGCTTCGATTTTGAAGTCCACCTCCGCGCCGATGCTTTTGCCTATCCAGTCACTCTGGAGTTTCTTTATCGATTCGGGCCAGTCAACTTCAGCAAGGTCATCCAGCAGTCGCTGGGCGTATTTTGTTATACGCAACAGCCATTGCCTCATTGGCTTTCGGATTACCGGGTGTCCTCCTCGCTCGCTGACTCCGCCTACTACTTCTTCATTGGCAAGGACTGTTCCCAAAGCCGGACACCAGTTTACAGGCATCTCCGCCTCGTATGCCAAACGATGGTCGTCGATATATTTCTGTATATCTGTTTGGCTTAGCCCTTCCGGTATCGGCAGCTCTTCGATTGGTCTTGCCTTTTGGCTCTCCTCGTCAAACCACGAATTAAACAGCTTGAGGAAAATCCATTGTGTCCATTTATAATAATTCAGGTCGGTAGTATTGACCTCCCGGCCCCAGTCGTAGCTGAAACCGAGCAGCTTGATTTGTCGGCGTATTCCGTCGATGTTTATCTGCGTGGTCTCGGCCGGGTGCGTGCCCGTCTGAATCGCGTATTGCTCGGCGGGCAGCCCGAAGGCGTCCCAGCCCATCGGGTGCAGGACGTTGAAGCCCTTCATACGTTTGTATCGAGAGACGATATCGCTTGCCGTGTAACCTTCCGGATGGCCGACGTGCAGCCCCTGTGCGCTTGGATACGGGAACATATCCAACACGTAATATTTGGGCTTTTTATCGCAATCGACCGCGACAAAGGTCTTTTCGGCTTCCCAGAACTGCTGCCATTTCTTTTCAATCGCGTTAAAGTTGTATCCGCCTTTTTTGTCGTTCATATCGCTGTGTCCAAAGCTTAATTTCGTTCTTAAAAAAATTTATGTTAAGACAATACCCCCGGATAATCAATAACTATCCCCGTCATACCGAATCCGTATTATTAAATGATGCCGGCGTTAACACAAAACAGCTCTTAATGCCGATGTTAACAATATAAGGACACAGAGTTTCACGATGGCAGGAAAAGCGGCAAAAATCAAAATCTCAACGATGGTGTTGGTTGTAGCGGGGCTGGCGGTGGCCGGCTACTTCGGGCGGGGATTTTACCTTCGTGAAATGACCATTCATCAGCTGCTCAGTGAGAATAAGCAGTTGAAAGGCGCAATCACCAATCTCACGGCCGAGGAGCAAATCGGCTACGCCAAGGTAATCTCACAGGAAAAACGAGACGGCTCGGTCATCACTACGCTGCGGTTCGTCGAGACAGCCCGTGACGACAAGCTCAAAAAAATCGTCGAAAGGGACTACACAATCGAAGGCGACATCGTTCATTTCGATGCCCTGATTGTCAAATTCGGCAACAAAATGGTTATGGACGGCAAAGAAAGAGCAATGTACCTTTGGCGAAGGGTGTATGGCGAGGATATGGCCCCGCAGGATGGCTTCCCGATAGAAAGCCCCGGGGCAGAACCGCAGCGATACGCGGATTTATTGAGTCGATTGCCCATAAAGCAAAGAGAACTATTCTGGTCGAATATCTGGGATTTGGCCAACAATACTGAGAAACTCAGGGATTACGGCATCACCGCTATTTACGGCAACGTCATATATTCTCGTCTCAAGCCGGGCCTCATTTATGTATTCAAAATAAGCCCCACCGGCCAGCTCTCCCCCGAAGTCGTTCCCGGTATGTAGTTGCCTTTCCGTAATCTTGACACAGGGGATTGAACCTGCATAATCGCCTTTTTATGGAAAATCTTCGAAACAGATTGGAAATAACAGCGGAGATTCTTATTTTAACGGCCTGCTGTTTCTTAATCGGCTGTGCTCAGACACCGCAACGGCAGGGCCACACCGGGATTCCCGTCCGCGTCGGCATACAGGGAGAGGAACCGCTGCCCGTAAATCTTCAGCTCGGGCCCAACGACCTGCTTCCGGTTACACTGGTTTTTAAAAATGGTGAGGTTCTGCCGGTCGAAGCGACATTGAAGATTGAAGAGAAAATGCCGGTCGAGCTTGTTGTAATGGAGAACAAACCGCTGCCGGTTAAAGCGCGGATTCGGGCCGATGAGACCCTGCCGGTCAAACTCATACCCGACCGTGCTATATGGATAGGGCTTGCGATTGCCGGCCTTATCGCCTTTTTTACTATGGTATCCGCCATTGCCTCCTGTCGAGCTGCCATAAACGCGAAACGTGCCGCCGAGAAACAGGGAAACTGAGCTTAAGGGCCGTGCAGTCGCTTATTCCAGGATGATGCGAAACGTTGACTTCGATATAGTAATTATAGGCGGCGGGATTGTCGGGCTGGCGACGGCGTATAAAATCGCCTTGAGTCAGCCACGTATGCGATTGGCCGTGCTCGAAAAAGAGCCGGCGCTTGCCGCCCACCAGACCGGCCACAATTCAGGCGTCATACACTCCGGCTTATATTACAAACCCGGCTCCGCAAAAGCTGAAACCTGCACCGACGGCAGAAAGCAGCTTGTCGCCTTCGCAAAACAATACGCCATCCCCTACGAAATCTGCGGCAAAATCATCGTCGCAACTCACCAGAAAGAACTGCCCGGCCTCGAACGCGTCTTCAGTAACGGCCTCCAGAACGGTATCGAAGGCATCGCAAAAATCAGCCCCGGCCAAATCAAACAAATCGAGCCGTATTGCACCGGTATCGCCGGTATCAAAGTCCCCTGCACAGGAATAATCGATTTCGTCGCTGTGGCGAATAAATTAGCCGAACTCATACAAAAGCAAAACCCTGAAAATCGAATCATCACGTCGAACGAA
>CAYNVP010000149.1:0-5843 GCA_964400665.1 uncultured Pirellulales bacterium
ATGGTCGAGCACTGGGCGAAGTGGGCGGCAAAATACCCCATCATTTCAATCGAAGATGGTCTGGCCGAGGACGACTGGGCCGGCTGGGTTAAACTGAATAGGAAAATGGGTGATAAGATTCAGCTCGTCGGCGACGATTTGTTCGTCACCAATACCGAGCGTCTTGCAAAGGGAATCAAGCTTGACTGCGCAAACTCGATACTGATTAAGCTCAACCAGATAGGGACGCTTACCGAAACGTTCGAGGCAATCAATATGGCCAAGCGTGCCGGCTGGAAGGCGGTTATAAGCCATCGAAGCGGCGAGACCGAGGACTCAACAATCGCGGATTTGGCCGTTGCTTCGGGCGTTGGTCAAATCAAAACGGGTTCGGCCTGCCGGACCGACAGAATCTGCAAGTATAATCAACTGCTGCGAATCGAAGAGGAGCTCGGCGAAGCGGCGCGGTATGCCGGCTTTATGTTTTAATCGCAGCGGATAGCGTATGGCGGATAGTGTTTAGTGAATGACCATACGCTCCACGCTGTATGCTAAACGCTCTCGGTCATTGCGATGCGAATCTGGCGAACCATTGTGTTTGTCGTGTTTTTCGGAATCGGTGCGGCGGTGCTGTCGGCGACGGTGCTGTGCGACGATTTTCTGGAGTATTTTCATAACCGAAGCTTGCTCAAACAGGTCGAAGGGCGTCTTAATAAGCTCGACACTTTGAACTCCGATTACGATGAGCTGCTTGGCCAGCTTGAAGGCGACCCCTGCCAGCTTGCGAGATTGGCCCCTGCGACGCTTGGTATCGAGCCAAACGAGCCCAATACTGTGTATCCGCGTGCCTCGGCTGACAAGCTTGCAGCGGCCAGATATGCCCTCAGTGAGCAGCCGCAGGCCCCGGCCGGCGACGAGGCGATTCCCGAATGGTTGGGTTTGTGCTGCCGGTGGCCGCGACGACATATTCTGTTTTTCTGCGGTGCGGCGCTTGTGCTGATTTCTTTTATCTTCTTCGGCCCCCCCAAGATGTCCGGGCGTTCGATAGCCGTGACTTCCAAAGCGGAATCTTCACAATCACCCGGCGCAAAAAAATGACAATTGGCAGCCCAGATAATTCGGGGATACCAATTGTCAACCTGCGCTCTTCCACAGGCTAAAGCTGCAGGAATCCTCCCTCTGACCTATGATTGCGCCGCGCACTGGCTATGTGGACGTGTCTTTGCCGCCCTTCCGTTTCCACCATTCGGGTTTGGCCGGCTCCTGCACCCGCTGCTCCCACTTTTCTCCCTGTTTGCTGAACTGAACCTTGTCAGCGGTTATGTCCTCCACGGTTACCTCGTGAATTGCGTCTCCCTCGTGCAGCATCTGGTCCTCGATGAGGATAGTCGGGGCGTCTTCGCAATACAGGATAGCCGTCACAACCCCGAATCTCGGCTCGGGGCGATCATAGACCACGTCTTTCTTGGTGTCTTTTGACGCCTTGGTGGCGACCTTATAGCCCAGCATTCCGCAGACTGCTATGGCGGCCAACACCAGCCATTTTACCGTTCCTTTGTCCATAACTCACATAAGACCTTCAGGCCATTAATCATTGCTGTTTCGTCGGGTCAGCGTATCTGCTCAAATCGTCCATCATAAGCCGATACTAATCCATCGGCATTATTTCAAACTCCCTTAACTTCCCCTCAGGTCCGATAACGCTCAGAAGGCAAAAAGTCCGAAATAGGGCTTCTTCGCACGGACCTGAATTCACGGGGCTCCCTCTGATTTATAATATACAATTTGTCCGGCCAAATACCTAACGGCTTTCAGCAAATAACTTCTTCTATGGCCCTTGCCGTAATATAATCAGCCAGTTTTGCCGGCTGTGGGTCTGCGGTGAAGCCGGCTATTATGCTTTTGTCGGGATATGCACCTTTTTCGCGTATGAGCTCGGCCGCCGACCGACAAAGCTGCTCGTCGGTTAATCCCGGTTTGACTTTGCGAGCCGCTGCACAAAGCAGTTGCTCAAATTCCTGCCTGCTGTTGAACCAGTCCAGCTCGAACTCCAGTTGGGCGGCCTCGCGGCGGCTTTGGGCGTCAAAAAGATATTGCAGCCCCACGGGATTATAGCTCTCTATCCGCTCCTCGACAAACGCCAGAGACGCCTCTTTGTATGCCGCGTATTTATGCTCGTCGAAATCAGGGAAACTTTGCTTGTCTATTTCGCGTTTGAGCAGAATCTCGATTTTCGCCGAAAGGCGGTCCCTGTTTTTCACCAGCCGGTCGTGCAATTGTTCCCAGTATGCCTTCAAAAGCAGGCCGACCTCATCCATGTGTATCTCTTTCGGCGTTTGCGACGGCTTCGTCGGCTGTCGCCTGCGATGTCCTGGCTGTGCGGGCAGCCAGCGCTTTCATCGCCTGGCACCGAATCGACTTGTCGAATGCTCCCTCTTTGTCCAGCGTGTATGCCTTGAGGGCGTCGCTGGACAGGGCCTCAAGCTGGCCCCTGCGAACAAGCTCGGTAAAGCACAGGTTCCGTATTGTGATGTCTCTAATCTCAATTGCACCGGTTCGTTCGACGGTCTCCACTAAAAAGTCACTTGTCAAAAGCTCCATTCCGCTGTTGAAGTCCCGCTCGCCTCGCTTCCCGTCTCGCCTTCGGCTTGCCGAAGTGGACGCGGGCTCCCACGACTTCGGCGTACCCGTTCGAATAGCGGACAAAACCCCCTCTTTTGTTTCTGATGGCGCAGAAGACGCAGTGACTTGCGACTCGTGACTTGTGATACGTGTTAAAAGCGATGAGCCGCGGGTGGCGTAAAGGACGAGCCGTTTTCGCACCGCGCCAGCAGTCTCTTTCAACCTCCAGCTTGACAGTTTTGTTCCCGTCCAGTGAATCGCCCGGGGTAAAACACGTCGAGGTTTGGGCAGATGACCGAAAAACTCGTCAAGGATACGACGGGCGAGCGCCCCTGCCGACCCATACCGCGCCTTGTGTTTTCTGATGAGACCAAAAATCCCCACGCCTGCGCCCAATATTACCAACACCAGCAGGTTAATCCAGAAGGTCTCCTCGTTATCACCGGCCGCAAGATAGAACATAGCACAACTCGGTTATTTTCACCGATTACGTGCCCGGCGTAGTTTCAGCGCGGTCGTATTGATTCTTTGCCGGGCGCAGCGGAAATCATCAATAATATCAATTTCTACGAGCTCTTTTGGTCGGTCCGGCGGTTTAACTCCTTCATCGCCGCGCACTGGATGTCTTTGCCGTAATGGCCTTTTTCATCTACGGCATAGAGCGAGAGGACGGCGCTGTCCACTTCGTTTTGCTGGTTGCGGCGGAGCACCTCGTTGAAAGTTAGCTTGCGCATTGCAACATCGTTCTTGTCTTCGCCGTTGGTGCTCTCGACAACACCAAGCAGAAAATCCAGCTCGAGCAAATCCATACCGCCCGCGAGGTTTCGTTGTGCCCTTGTCTTTTTTTCCATTGCCGTTTCTCCTCCACTTTCTTCCGCCTCGCCCAGCGGGACGACCTTGCCGCCGGGCCCTTTTCTCAGGTCAACCTTTCTTTCACCAACACCCCAAGCCATCGTTTTTGTCCTCCTTTTCTTTAAATAATACCTGTCGCGGCTTAAAACAAGCATCGCCCGCGATTTATCCGCCGTCTGCGCGGCGGAATAGATGAAATTATATGCTGACCCCCGACTCAAGACAAAACAAATTTGAAAGAAGTAGCATGTTGCATTCTTGTTTATCGCAATGATAATGATAATATTGAGCAGTCCTTATGAGACGGGATTTTCGCCATTACATTGCCGCGGTAACAGGACTGACGCTTTTCGGTCTCGCCCTGTTCGTCATACACCACAAGCTTAGCCATTACCATTATCGCGACATCGCCGGCCAGCTCGCCCTGCTTCCGAGGTCGCATTTGATTGCGGCGATAGCGCTGACGATTCTGGATTACCTGGTTTTGACGGGTTATGACTGGCTTGCGCTACGATACATAAAACACCCGATCAAGTACAGCAAGACGGCGTTCGCCTCGTTTGTGGGGTATGCGTTCAGCCACAATATGACGTTTCTGGGAGGCAGTGCCGTGCGTTACCGCATTTACTCGATGCTGGGGGTCTCGGCCGCAAACGTAGCTGCGCTGGTGGCGTTTTGTGCGATGACGTTCTGGCTCGGTTTTTTTGCGACGGGTTCGGCTGTGTTTCTGTTTTCGTCGGAACATGTGCCGGCGGCGCTGCACCTGCCTTTTGTATCGGTGAGGCCAATCGGGGCGGTGTTTCTTGTTGTTGTCGTTGTTTATGTGGTGCTGAGCAAAATTAAAAAAACGCCGTTGCGCATACGCGGATGGGAGTTTGCATTGCCTTCGCCGGTTTTGGCCTGGTCCCAGATAATAATCGCTTCGCTCGACTGGCTTTTGGCTGGGGCGGTCCTGTTCGTCCTGCTGCCGGCAGGCGGTCAGCTCGATTACTTTCGGTTTATGCCTCTGTTTTTGCTGGCGCAGATTGTGGGGGTGCTGAGCTACGTGCCGGGCGGCTTGGGAGTATTTGAGACAGCTATTATTTTACTGCTGTCGCCGTTTTACGAGACGTCTGCGGTAGTAAGCTCGCTATTGGTTTATCGGCTTGTTTATTACCTGATTCCGTTTGGTTTCGCGTCGATGCTTTTGGCGTCGCTGGAGTTTTTGCTGAATCGCCGTTTGTTTACGCGACTGGCTGGCGGTTTCGGCAAGGCCGCCACGGCGATTATGCCCAACATACTGGCGGTGACGACGTTTGTTTCGGGAGTGGTTCTGCTGTTCTCAGGGGCGCTGCCGGCGGCAAAGGGACGGATGGAGTGGCTGTGGGACCTTTTACCTTTGCCGGCGATTGAATTCTCTCACTTTCTCGGTTCGCTGACGGGTGCTTGCTTATTGATACTTGCCAGGGCTATTCAGCGGAAAGTGGATGCTGCGTATCATCTTACAATAGCGATGCTTGTGGGGGGTATTGTGTTCTCACTTCTCAAGGGGCTCGACTACGAGGAGGCGATAATACTGGCGGTTATGCTTTTGCTGATACTGCCCTGCCGGGATAGCTTTTATAGAAAAAGCTCGATACTTGCGGGCCGGCTGACATCTGGATGGGTCATTTTTGCCGTTGTGGCCGTCCTGTGTTCGGTTTGGCTGGGCCTGTTCTCATACAAGCACGTGGAATACCGGCACGATTTGTGGTGGCAATTTGCGATTCACGCTGATGCGCCTCGTTTTCTGCGCGGCTCGGCGGGGGCGGTCAGCGTCATCCTGCTGTTCGCAATCGCAAGGTTGATACGCGGCTCAGCCTGCCCACAACAGGAAACTTTAGCGGCCCGCGAGGATGAGGTCGGCAGGATTGTAACCGCGTCTCGAAGAACCTCTGCGAATCTGGCACTGCTGGGCGACAAGCAATTTATCTTCAACAACAAACGCAACAGTTTTATTATGTTCGGGGTTGAGGGGCGAAGTTGGGTGACAATGAGCGACCCGGTCGGACCGGTGGAAGAATGGGATGATTTGTTGTGGAGCTTTCGGGAGTTGTGCGACGAGCATGACGGCTGGCCGGTCTTTTATCAGATTGACCAGGATAATCTCCCGTTGTATCTGCAGTTTGGTATGAAGTTTTTGAAACTGGGCGAAGAGGCGAGGGTTGACCTCGGAACATTTTCGCTCGAAGGAGGTGAACGAAAAGGATTGCGATACTCGCATAACAAGCTAATCAAAGAAGGTTACACGTTTGAAATCGTCCAACCGGCAGAAGTCGATGCGATAATGGCGACGTTGAAAAAGATTTCCGACGGCTGGCTCAAGCATAAAAACACGAGGGAAAAGAGATTTTCGCTTGGCCGTTTCGAGC
>CAYNVP010000150.1:0-5747 GCA_964400665.1 uncultured Pirellulales bacterium
ATATTGGATAATATCGGTCATTTCATAATTCGCGGGAGTGATGGTTATGAAACAACCGGTTGCAACGCTGCCGAAGGCAACGCAGGAATATACAAGGGCTTTTTTGAGAATGGGCGGTACTGGACTCGAACCAGTGGCCTCCAGCGTGTCGAGCTGGCGCTCTAACCAACTGAGCTAACCGCCCCAAAGGTCACGAGCTATTATTACCATCCCGGCAGAATAAGGCAAGCGCTTTTCGCGGGACGCAGTGTTGGTGCGACTCACATTTGCAGGTTGATTATCCGCCGGCAGTGACGCGGGGGCTGTTTGTGAGTGATTTCGAGGATGAAGGGCATAGCAATCCGAATCACCTCGAAAGGCCCTTAAACCTGAATCACACCATTGTTCTACGGCGGTATTTAATAATCGGTCACTCGGCCTTGAGTCGGCGGGTCATAAGGTCGGTAATCGCTTCCTGGACGGGTTTGTTGTTAAAGATAACATCATAAACGGCTTCGGTAATCGGCATTTCGACTTTGTATTCAGGGAGCAATCCTTCGACGACGGATTTGCAGGTGGCGATACCCTCGATAACGGATTCTGTGGCGGATTTTGCGTGCCGGGGTGACTGGCCCCTGCCGATTCTTTCACCGAAGGAGCGATTTCTGCTCCTTGGTGAAATGCAGGTTGTGACGAGGTCGCCGAGGCCGGTTAGTCCGGCGAAGGTCTGCGGCGTTGCCCCCATCGCCGCACCGAGCCGGCTTATCTCTGCCAGTCCCCTGCATAATAGAGCGGCCTTTGCATTGGCGCCGGCGCCGATGCCGTCGATGATACCTGCGGCAATGGCAATGATATTTTTTACTGCCCCGGCCAACTCTACTCCGACGATGTCGGTATTGGTATAGATTCGAAACCATTGAGTGCTGAGGGTTTGCTGGATTTTTTTGGCGAGGGTTTCGTCGGCCGATGCTATACAGACGGTGGCGGGAAGTTTTCTTGCAAGCTCACCGGCAATTGTCGGGCCGGACAGCGCCGCCAAAGGCCGCGAACCGGAGTCGGCGAGGACGTCGGCAATTATCTGTGTGGGGCGCATCAGAGTTTTATTTTCGATTCCCTTGGCGACGGAGCATACGGGGACATCTTTCGGAGTATATTTTTTCAGGCGTGTCCAGACGCTTCGCATAAACTGACATGGAACAGCCGAGACAATCAAATCGACGTCAGTCATAATCCGCCTGTCGTCCGGCTCGAATTGAATCGTCTCGGGCAGGGTGTAGCCCGGCAGAAACCTCACGTTCTCGCGATTCCGCTGGGTCTGCTGCAACTGCATAAAGTCGTAGCCCCATAAGCGCAGGGGGACTTTTTTCTCCGCCAGCAGTATCGCAAGCGTCGTGCCCATAGCACCGTCGCCGATTATGGATACGTTTTTGAACATCGGGGCATATTAGAATGAATGACCGGCAGGATTGCAACAACTGTCTATCCTGCGAAGCGGATATTGGATATCTTTTGCCAATTAAGAGAGAATCAAATAAAACACTGCTTTGCAGGCATAGTGCATACCGACTCTGGACGCGTTTTTGCCGAGCCGCGCAGCCGGCAGATTAACAAATTCCACAGATTATGTCTGCCGGATGTTCAGCCTCATCCTATGATTACGAGGGCAAGGTAGGGGACGAGATTGAAGGCCAAGACAAAAATCTTGAATAACCCGATGAATGAACAAAGAATTACGTTGAATGCTTCTCTTGAGACAGAAAAAAATCTGTTGTTCATTCGGTATGACCAATCACCGAAAAAGGCGCACACAAGGGCAGATAAACCCAGCATTCCCCCGTTTATAATCGTGCACCACAAAAAGAAAGCCCGGACGGTCGTGATATCCATAATGTTTCTCCTTTTTCCTGTGTTCATAAAACACAAAAATATACAACACGATTTGACAGGAATTTAGCTTGGGGAAAACAGAATGTCAAGAATGCACCCCGCCAAACGGACGGCGGTAAACTGCGGCAGATGTTATAAGGTTTGAAAAGCGTAAAAGGTGTTCTGGGTCCCCGCCAACGGCATGCGGGGATCTCCGCTGCGCTCTGGTAAAACCGGGTCCCAGGGCAAGTCTGGGATCTGTGCTGCGCTCCGAGGGGGTAAATATTACTGGATTTGCGTTCGAGTATCGGTTAATCTTGGCGGGCAAAAATGGGTTATATATACAATAAAGGACAGAGGGCTGACAGCCATAGAAAAGCAAAGAGCAACGTCGGGGTTTCTTAACACAATCTTAGCGGTGATAGTTTGCGTGGGCTGTTACGGGGAGGCGTTCGCGGGCGGGGCAAAGCAGTCAGCTGATACGAACGAGGGCTTTCGAACAGAGAAGTCGCCGATTAGTCTTTTGCCGAAGCCGCCCAAGAACAGCTCGTTTAGAATCTACTGGGAAAACGACGGGACATTTGTCAAGCCGAACTACCGCACGGACCGGCATTACACAGACGGATTGAAACTGGTGTATACCGACCAGCCCGACTGGGTCTGGCTGAAAAATTTCGCAACGTGGAACAACTTCGGCGACGGTAACAAGGCCGATACCGCAGTTGGGTACTTTTTCGGCCAGAATATGTACACGCCCGACCATGCAGACGACCCAGCGAGCAGAAGCGCTACAGACCGGGTTTTCGCGGCGTGGCTCTACGGGGGGATATTCGTGCAGCGGGCGACGAAAGACAAGATGGAACGCTTCGAACTGAACGCGGGTGTGACAGGGCCATCGGCGCTGGGAGGCGAGATTCAAACTTTCGTTCATAGGGTTGTCGGGCAAGAGGAGCCAAACGGCTGGGACGAGCAATTGGACGATGAGTTGGCGATTGATTTTACGTGGCTGAAAAGAGAGCGTACGGATGGGCTGCCGTTCAAACATACGCCGAGCTTTGATTCGTTTTTAGAATACGGATTTACGGCGGGGTCGGTGCACCGCAACGCGAATTTAGGGCTTCTATTGAGATTAGGAAAGAATCTGCCAAATGATTTCGGTCCGGGGCAATTAGAGTTTCCCTATTGCGCGATGGGGCCGATTGGTGACAAACAGATATATCTATATCTTTTCGGGCGGGCGAGCGCCAAATTTGTGCAGTATGACCGTTTTCTGACCGGCCTTGACACGAGGCCGGTGGTCGGACAATTCCAGTTAGGTGTGGTCTGGCGATACAAATCATTCGAGGTAAGCTACTCGCAGACGTTCCTTACACACGAATTCGAGGAACAGAAAGGCGAGGACTCCTACGGCTCATTGAATTTGAGCTACTATTTTTAAACGCAGCCCACACCGACAAGTCGAGTATCTTAATCGGCTGACCAGAGCATGAAGATGGTATTGGCGATGGAGGTGTTGTCGATATATGGGCCGTGGACGGGGTCGCGGCCGGCAACGACATCTTTGAACAGCTGAGCGTCTCGTCCTTTGGCGAAGAAGGGGACAAGGGAATTGGTGTGGTCTTTGCTGTGCCATTCCATAGTCGGCAACTTGTCGGGGCCGTTATTGGCCGGGTCATTCCAGACAGTGCCAGCGGGCTGTTGGCCTGAGCCGGGGCCGGTGAGGCAGCCGGTTTCGTGGTCGGCAGTAACAATGACGAGCGTTTCATCCCAGTTGCTGTTTTTGTCAACCCACCTGTAAACGGCTTCGACGGACTTGTTGAAATCAAGCATTTCCTCGATAAGGCGGCCCGACTCATTACTATGGCCGGCCCAGTCAACGGCGCCACCCTCAATCATAAGAAAGAATCCATCGGGGTCTTCGTCGAGAACGTTCAAAGCCACACGGGTCATCTCTTCGAGGGTTGGGACGGTTTCGACCAAGGGTACTTCGTAAGGGACAGCATCGGCATCGCCCGAACGGCCCTCCTGCAAAGTTTCATACACCTGAGCGAGTCCGAATACCCGTTTTGGCGTTGGGCCTGTCGCAAGGGCCTTAAATTCATCTCGCGTCTGGATGAGCACCCAGGGGTCGGGTATGCCGTCGGCATCGGCATCACCGCCCGCAGAACCCTGCGTCAAATCATCCCAAACGACTGCACCGATGTATTTGTAGTGAGGGGTATTTTCAGCCCTGCCGTCGGCGTCATAAAACGGATGGCCACAGCCCATAACGACATCAGCGGCGCTGTTGACCATATCATCAGCTATTTGTTTGTAATTATTTCGAGAGCGGTTATGCGCGACAAAGCCGGCTGGGGTAGCGTGGCTGAAGGGGACGCTGGTGATGACGCCGGTCGCCTTGCCAAGACGTTCGGCGCGTTCGACGAGATTTAGGACGGGATTGCCGCCGATATCGACGCCGAGTGAAC
Organism: uncultured Pirellulales bacterium; assembly: GCA_964400665.1. Classification (GTDB taxonomy): domain Bacteria; phylum Planctomycetota; class Phycisphaerae; order Sedimentisphaerales; family Anaerobacaceae; genus Fen-1362. The sequence goes on from CAYNVP010000150.1 coordinate 4,314, forward strand.
CGTTGCGAGTTTTGACGCCGCAGGCCATTGCCGTGACTGCGGCAGCGGAATCGGTGTAGCCCTTCTTAACATAATCGAAATCGGCCCATGCGGCGTTGGCATTATATGCGCTTAGGACCGGGTAGGTGCACATCGCTATCCGGACCGGGAACTCTTCGTATGGCCAACAGGGTGTCTGGCCACATCGGTAATAGTCGGCTGACTTGAAATGGTTAAAGCCGGCACCGTCGGCAATAAAAATGATTACATTTTTCGGTGGTCGTTCAAAATCGGAGAGATTACTGCGAGGTTTGCCAGAATCGGCACAACCGACGAAAAAAACGGCAATAAAAACACACGTCAGGTTTCTGAATCTCATTTTCATAGCTTCGGGACGATTATAACATTAGAGCAGTCTTTTTAAGAGACATAAATTTCGGGGCTTTTGTTTTTGCGCTAAAAGCATATAATCTGGGCACTGGAGCAAAGAATGGGTTATTTTCGCGACAATATAGAAAAGGCAAAGGGGTATGAGCCGGGTTTTCAGCCGGTTGAGGCGGACGTTGTAAAGCTCAATACCAACGAGAATCCTTATCCGCCCTCTCCTGCGGTAATGAAGGCGATTTCGGAGATTGGGCCAGAGCAGCTTCGGCGATATCCCGACCCGACGGGCAATGCGTTTCGGGAAGTGACGGCACAAATCAACGGTGTGGAAGCCGACTGGATTATGTGCTGCAACGGCGGGGACGATTTGCTCAGGATGGCGTTTACGGCTTTTTGCGACCGCAGGCGGCCCGTCACGTATCCCGTGCCGACGTATTCGCTGTATCCGGTTTTGGCCAGTATCCAGAACTGCAGGGCGATTGAAGTGCCTTTCGATAAGGAGTTCAACCTGCCGGCGCGATTAGCACGAGTCAAAGCCGCATTGACAATAGTATGCAATCCCAATGCACCGAGCGGGACGTTTATTTCGGCCGGCGAGCTCGGTTCGCTCACATCGGAGGCCAAAGGGATATTACTGATTGACGAGGCATACGTGGATTTCGCGGAGCGAAACTGCACCGAATTAGTTAAGCAGTTTGACAACGTAATTATCCTGCGTTCGATGAGCAAGGGATATTCGCTTGCGGGTCTGCGTTTCGGATACGCGATAGCCCGGCCGGAAATAATTGCGGGTCTTATGAAGGTCAAGGATTCGTACAATGTCGATGCAATCGCCATCGCGGCAGCGACGGCGGCGATAAAAGACAGAGAGTATTTCAGGCAGAATATCGAGAAGGTAAAGCTCGAGCGCAAACGGCTGACGGAACAGTTGAGGGACCTGGGGTTCGAGATGCCGGAAAGCGCGGCCAATTTCGTCCTTGCAGAGCACAAGGCCTGCAGGGCAAAAGAAATTTATGAAAAGCTCGTGCAGCGTAATATCCACGTGAGGTACTGGGACAAGGTCGGCATCGA
>CAYNVP010000151.1:0-3472 GCA_964400665.1 uncultured Pirellulales bacterium
TGTTTTAGCCGATGAGTGTCAAGATTGCACGGTTTTTCTCCGGAGCATAAAACCGCGCGGATTAGAAATTTTGTTCTTTTCAAATGACAGGTTAAACTGTAAACTGCCTGGCAGATATTTAATTAAAATCGAGCGAAAGGGGAAGACATGGACTCTTCAGGTATTAGTAGCGAGGCGATGCCGGTAGTTGTGTTTGTGCTTGTGGCGCTGGGTGTGCTGGTCGGCCTGATTCTGACAATAGCAATAATCTGGATTTACTGTAAAATTTTTGCCAAGGCGGGCTATTGCTGGGCACTGGGGCTGCTGATGCTGGTGCCGGTGGTCAATATAATTATGTTGTGCGTGCTGGCGATGGGTGACTGGCCCGTGCTAAACGAGCTTCGCCGGCTAAAGCAGCAGGCACAGGCAAACGCCGGTCCGCGTCCGCCTCGGCAGGCCGAAGGCGAGACGCAAAGCGAGCCGACTCAGGAAAGTTAATAACAACGAAAGACACAGGAGGAACTTATGGATTCTTTACGTCCGGAACGAGTAAGTGTAATAGACCCGATTGGCCCTGCCATCGAGCACGTTCGACTGATGCTGTTTCAGCCTTTCGACCTCTCGAAGTGGCTTATAATCGGCTTCTGCGCCTGGCTGGCACAATTGGGGCAGGGCGGCGGCGGACCGAATTTCAACTTCGGATTCCATGACCACCACCAGCGAGCCCATAGTTGCGCATCCGGCCTGGCGGACTTCAAAGACGCTTTGCAGGCGAATCTGCCCTGGATAATTTTGGGGGCTGCAATAATCATCCCCGTAGTTATCGTATTGTGGCTGCTTTTTACCTGGCTCAGCAGCAGAGGCCGGTTTATGTTCGTCCACTGCATCGCGGGCAATAAGGCCGAGGTTGTGGTTCCCTGGAAGAAATTCTCCAGCCACGGTAATTCTCTTTTTCTGTTCCGCATTGTTTTGGGTTTGATAAACATTCTGGCCTTGGGGCTGCCGGTGGCGATAATGATAATTACAATCATTGCGATGGCCTCATCTGGGCCGGGTGCGGCGGCAATGTCGGGCCTGTTTGTGGCCATTTTAGCTTGTATTTTCGTAGCCATTTTATTCTCACTAATCGCAAAATTTACCAGAGACTTCGTCGTTCCGGTTATGTTTCTGCAAACTTCAAGCACTCTGGCGGGCTGGAGACACTTACTGGCGCTAATCGGCTGCAACAAGGCGCGTATGGCGCTTTACATACTTTTTAAGATAGTCATATCGCTGGTCATAGGAATAATCGCTATGGCTGTTTGTCTGGTTGGGTGCTGCTGTTGTTGCGCCAGCGTATTGTTATTCGTGCCATACGTGGGGACGGTGATTCTGCTGCCCCTTGTCGCGTTCGCGCGGGCGTATTCGCTTTTTTACCTGCGTCAGTTCGGACCGCAATTTGATGTATTCGGCGGACAGGCGTCATAAGCTCCGCCAAAGGGCGAGACCTCGCAGAAGGCGGGCGTGATGTCCGGTAAGAACCAAAAACAGGTTATTTTCTTAAGCGCTGTCGAGCCAAGCGCGGACAGCCACTGTGCGGGGCTAATCAAGGCGCTTAGGCAGAAGCGGCGCACCGTAGAGTTTGTGGGCGTAGGCGGCCCGAAGATGGCCGAGGCGGGCTGCGCACTCATAAATAAGCCGCAGGACACCGTCAGCCGGGCCGTGATGGCACATAACGCCTTTGCGCACGTCTTTCACTATTACCGGCTGATAAGACAGACGGCCAGGTTTCTGGCGACCAACTCGCCTCGCTTCGCGGGCGAAGCGGGTAAAATTGACCTCGTTATCGTTTGCGATTCGCCTGCCTTCAATTTTCACATTGCAAAGCACGCCAAGAAGCTCGGTATAAAGACGCTCTTTTACGTCGCTCCGCAGCTTTGGGCCTGGGCGCCCTGGCGGATTGGCAAACTGCGAAAATACTGCGACAAGCTTTGCTGCATTCTGCCTTTCGAGCAGGACTGGTTCGCCAGCCGCGGCGTGCCCGCCGAGTTCGTTGGTAATCCCCTGCTCGACGGACTTACGCAGTCGGATTTGACTAAGGCCGGGCGTGACTACGGCATTTTCAATCCCGCTAATGCGAAAATTGCAATCATACCCGGCTCGAGGGCCGCCGAAGTCGGCACACTCTGGCGACCGATGCAACAAACAGCGGTAAGCTTACGGAAAAGATACCCCCATCTGACGTTTACAACGGCGGCCGTTGATGAGGCGACAAGGGGAGCGCTGGATTCGACCCGGCTTATGGGTTTCAGGACCAGCTATGCGATTGACGCGGTATACCAGACGGCAAAAAGCTGCGACTTTGCAATTGTTGCAAGCGGCAGCGCCACACTGCAGGTGGCGTCGGCCGGCTGCCCCATGGTCATTATGTACAAGACCAGTCCGGTGTTGTGGCACATAGTCGGCCGATGGCTGGTCACCACCAAACACCTGTCTTTGGTCAATATCCTGTGGCACGGGCTTCCAGCCCGTGAAAGCACGGCCAGGATGGCCGTGCCACTTGTGCCCGAGTTTATGCCGTATTTCGGCTCAACCGAACCAATCGTCAAGGCAATCCAAAGTTTGTTCGAGGACAAGACACGGCTGGAGCAAATCAGTTCGGACCTGTTGTCGGTCGTGCAGCCGTTAGCGGTCAAAAAGGCCGGCAGCGAGGTCGCCCGCGCAGCCACAGCGATGCTGGCCTGAACCGTTAGCCGCAGGCCCCTTCAGGTCGCTACTTACGACTTAACCTCTCGGCACGAAGAACAACAACTTTATGAAGTTAGATACAGATTTTCTTTGACATATCTCACACGGTGGTTTTACAATTTCACTGTGCGCCGTGTGCGATGTATTGCACGTCACGCAATACGATATACGCAGGGCGAAGTTGAAAGCGAGGCGGGCCTGAGCTGTGAGGTGTCCTTTCTGCAAAGAAGACCGGGACAAAGTAATTGATTCGCGTTCCAGCGACGGCGGGAGAATAATCAGACGAAGACGTCAGTGCCTCGCGTGCAAAAAACGCTTCACAACATACGAGAAGACCAGCGAGAGCTTCAAGATGTATGTCATAAAAAAGGACAACTCCCGCGTTCCTTACGACCGGGAAAAGATTATTGTGGGCCTGCAGAAGGCCTGCTACAAGAGGCCCGTCTCCGCCGAAAAGATTCGCCAGATTGCCGACAAGGTGGAGGAGGACATATTCAAAAATTTCGATAAAGAGGTAATCAGCTCCTTCATAGGAGAAAACGTCATAAGGCATCTGCGTGATGTGGACAAAGTGGCGTATATTCGTTTCGCCAGCGTGTATCGCGATTTCAAGGATGCCGGAGAATTGATTCAGGAAGTAAGTCAGGTTATACTACAACCCGACCTGGCAGGGCAGCCGAAGCTTTTCCAGTAGCTGCCGGGGCTGTCGGAAATTTTGCAAGGAAGCAAAAATGACGGGGAGGACGTTGAGAGTGGCAGTTGTCAA
>CAYNVP010000151.1:3572-5739 GCA_964400665.1 uncultured Pirellulales bacterium
AATTTTGCAAGGAAGCAAAAATGACGGGGAGGACGTTGAGAGTGGCAGTTGTCAAAAGCGACGGCACGCGGGAGGAGTACTTTCATACCAAGGTCGTGGGCGCCATAGTAAACGCGCTTGGAGCAACGGGCCAGGCCGATATAGACGTTGCAGAGGAGCTTGCCGAGGCGGTGACTTTTTTTCTTCATCGCAGCAGCAGCTATCGAAGCGTCAGTGCCAGCGAGATACTATCGATGATTGAGATGGTCCTCGCCGGCACTGGCTACCAACAGGAGGCGATTGCTCTCAGCGAGCATCACTTCGAGCGAAAGCTAAGGCGCAGTCGGGTAGAGGTTGTCAGCGGAAAACCTGGCGGATTAGCGGACGCCGAGGGTCTTTGCAAAGATAGTGCCAGGCAGGTCAGAAGCAGGTGGGACAAATCCAGGATTGTCGAGGACCTTGTCGGCAACCAAGGATTGAGCCGACAAACAGCCAGAACCGTTGCCTCAATGGTAGAGGAAAAGGTCCTCAATATGAGCCTGTCCCTCGTCCCGACCGGTTTAATCAAGGAATTGGTCCTGAACGACGCTGCCGCCGTTCTAAAGGCCCAACAGCAGTTGCAGGCCGTCTGATTTCATCCGACTTTCAGGCCCGCAGACCCCCCTAAAGAAAAAAAGGAGTCAGGAGTCCTTTTTTCAAAAACCCACACCAATCAGAAAAACTCTTGCAGAAAGGTCTTAGGATTGTTAGCTTACCGGCCAGGTAGTTCTTATGAGCGATTATTGTAATCAGGATTTTTAGAAAGGAGCTGAACCATGAGCAAGAATCAAATCCGCACTTTGATGTGCGTATTGTGCCTTGCGGCCCTGTGTGCGATTATGGCAGGATGCGAGGAGCAGGCGGCCAAAGAACCCTCGACGACCGCTAAAAAGGCGCCGCTTGCTGCGGAAAAGCCAAAGGCAGCCGCAAAGACAGAAACAACAAAACCAGCTGCTGAAAAACCAAAGGAAGCGGCAGCCGGTAAAGGCGCAACGTTAGGCCCCTACAAGTTATCAATGAACTGGATGGATGAGCCGGGCTTTATTGACCACTGGCTCGTCATCGGGCCATTCCCCAATCCTGGCGAGCGACCGGACAACGAAGGATTCAACGTCGATTATCTGAAAAACTACGGCGGCGAAGCGGGGCACGTCCCGACAAACAGTATGGAAATCAAAGATGCCAACGGAAATATGTTCAAGTGGCAGCAGTACGCCGGGACCACTACGGATATCTCCTTCTTTGCCATCGAAGGTCTTGGTCTGGAGCCGCAGCAGGAAGACATCCTTTGCTACGTCGCCTGCTGGCTCGAAGCCGACGCCGACAAGGAAGTGGAGCTGCGCATCGGCTCGGACGACGGGTACAAGCTCTGGGTCAATCACAAGCTGGTAGGTGAGCAGAACGTTTACCGCTCGATGGAGATGGACCAGGAAACATACAAGGTAAAATTAAATAAAGGCAAGAACCTCATCCTGCTCAAGGTCACCCAGGACTGGGGCGAGTATGAGTTTATGTTCCGCGTCGTTGACGCCGAGGGCAAGGAAGTGCCCGGCATCAAGGTCTGGAACTAATCACAAGCTCAAAAACAACCCGCCAGTCCGTCTGAAAGCGGATTGGCGGGTTTTATTTTGTGCAATTGAAGTCTATGCACCGCCCTTTTGGCCGGTTATTTTTACAGGACAAAAGGCGTAAAAAAGGTTAAGATACGACCCGCTATGCAATTAATCGTAAGAAAATCCCGACTGAAGGGTTCGGTCAAGATTCCCGGCTCGAAATCACACACGATTCGCGCCGTGGCAATCGCCTCACTGGCCGAAGGCGCCAGCACTATCCGCAGCCCTCTTGGCTCGGGCGATACATTATCAGCAGTGAGCTGTTACCGTATGTTAGGCGCACAAATAGATACATCGGAAAGCACGCTCTGGAAGGTCATAGGCACGGGTGGCCGAATCCACGCACCCAAGAAAACAGTAGACGTCGGCAACTCGGGCACAACGCTTAATCTTGCGCTTGGCTCAGCGTCTCTTGCGCCGGACAGACAGACAACAAACTTCACAGGAGACGCCCAGATACAGTCCAGGTCGTCCGAACCTTTAATCAGGTCTTTGAACGAGCTGGGCGCAAAGTGCATCAGCATCAAAAACAACGG
>CAYNVP010000152.1:0-5699 GCA_964400665.1 uncultured Pirellulales bacterium
GAACCTTGGACCAATGGATTATGAGTCCACTGCTCTACCGCTGAGCTACGAGCCCCAAATTTTGGCTGCCTTCTTATATACGTTCCAAACGCCGGTTTTGCAACGGTATTGTTTTAGAATAGACGAAACGAGCAATGATTTGCTCGTGGTATTGCAGAACCTACTCGATTGCTACGTCAACCATATCCGAATGGGAATCATCTTCGACGAGATTGTTTTTCAGCACCCCTACGGATTTGAGGTGTGATGTGCCTGCCAGCTTTTTCGTTTCGATGAGCCGGGCGCCCTTGGCCGCTATCTTGCGAAGCGAGTGCCTGGCCCTTTGTTTGTCCTGTGCACCAACCGCATCGATAATGACGCTGACCTTTTTGCCTCGCTGCAGAAGCCCCAGTGCCGTCGCTTCTATTGCCCCCTCGACAGAGGCGCCTATCAATACAAACTCGTTTGCGCGGATTTCACTCAACAGCCGGTCGATTCTGGGTTCTTCGAATGGGTCCTCGCATCGCTTGTGAAGGATAATCTGGCGATATCTTCGCAGCACATCCACCGGCAAATCCGTATTGTTGTCCGCCGCAAAGCTGGCTCGGCTGCTCAACAGCGTGTAGCGAATTTTTTGCGCTCCTTCCGTGCCGTCCGCACAGTATCCGCCGTTGTTCTCGGGGCGCACTTCCGATATAGATATTACGGGAATCTTTTTCGCCCGGGCAAGAGCCATTACCCTCCTGATGTGACTTAGGATCCTCCTTCGATTTCCCACTCGCGCCTTGCCATTGTCAAGGAAAAAGTCTTTTTGGGTGTTGACGTCTATAATCACCTGCCTGCGTCGAGTTTTTATCAGTTGCCGAATCATTTTGCAATCTTACTCCTTATTGCGTTTTTCCAATTCGGCTTTATTCCATCTCTTTTGTATATACGCACGCCGGAGTTATTGGTTACAAGAATATTCGTCGAAATTGTCCCAGTCGTTATTTTTGATGCTGCCACGATACCTCCTTGCATTGATATCGATTGACCACAGGCCCTACTTTAACCCCCAAATCGTCATATCCTGCCCTGGAAAGCCGGAGTTTGCCAAAAACCACCCTTCACCGTATAATTTCAGCATCAAATATCACTAAAAAAACCGGCTTATACAGATTGGCCAAAGCAATGTCAAGGGTATTAAAAAATTATTTGTCTGTCGCTATCGACCCCAAAAACCTTATTGAAACGGTCGATTTTGCCGATATTTTCGGACGTTTGGCCCCGCTCCATATCGAAGTCGGCTCGGGTAAGGGGACATTTCTGGTAAATCAGGCAAAATCCCAGCCGGAAGTCAATTTTATCGGGATTGAATGGGCCAGCAGATATTACCGTTTCGCCGTGGACCGGATTGGCCGATGGAATATGACCAACGTCCGGATAATCCGCACTGATGCCGCCTTTTTTTTAGCCGAATATGTCTCCGATTATACGGTTGACTGCTTCCATATTTATTTCCCCGACCCCTGGCCGAAGAAACGTCACCACAAAAGAAGATTTTTTAATGTCACCAACACCAGCCAGTTGATTCGCTGTCTCAAGCCCAACGGGGAAATTCGTGTAGCGACCGATTACGCAGAATACTTTCAGCAGATAAAAGACGTGTTAATGTCACGTGCAGATATGCTTCATGAGGTTGATTTTCTGCCGACCGCTGGTGCTCAGATTGGCGAATGGGTTGGCACTAATTTTGAGCGCAAGTATCTCAGGGAAAACCGCCCCGTCTTTACCATCGCCGTTAGAAAAATCTGAGACCGCTAATCGTGGTATCAAAAGATGATTGCCCGTCTTGTACTTAGGGGGCTAGCGCCGGCCAGAACCTTCGATGTGCTTTTTGGAATGGTCAATTAACTTATCATCTGGTGACGGTGTGTTCCGAGTGTTCCTGGGCCAGCTTGGTTGCCTTGCCTGTTCGTTCGCGGAGATAATACAGCTTTGCTCTTCTTGTTTTGCCGCTTCGGGTCGCCTTGATATCGATGATATTGGGCGAATGGACAGGGAATATGCGTTCAACTCCCTCGCCGGCCACAATCCTGCGGACCGTGAAGGTCGTGTTGATGCCCCGGCCTTTGCGGGCGATTACCGTTCCTGAAAAGATGCCGATGCGCTCCTTGTCCCCCTCCTTTATGCGGCACTTTACGTCTACTGTATCCCCGATTTCAAAGTGCGGTATATCCTTCTTCAGGCACTTGCCTTCGATTTTGTCGAGCAACTCTGTCTTCAATTCTTTAACTCCTGATACTTTTTCTTCCGCCGGAACCAGCCGGGATGCGTCTTGCCGCGGGATATTCAGACCCGCCCTAAGGACTGAACATTATACGCTTTTTCCCTGCGATAACAAGCGGTTTTTAGGCCTGTTTTCGCAGTTTTCTGTAGTTTTTCAGTGATGTCTCAGCGGCCACCAGCGGCGGATATTCACCGGATTCCTCCTCAATGATGTACCATTGCGTCCCGCCGGTCGATTCGCAAATTGCAAAGACCTCCTGCCACTTGACATCGCCTTCACCAATAAGCGCCTTTTTGTTCGTCGCCGAATATTCTTTCAGGTGAATCGTTAAAGAACGTCCCGGATACTTTTTCAGGTAAGCGACCGGGTCAGCCCCGCCCATCATCGTGTTACCCGTATCGATTTGCATAGCCACGTCCTTCGAGGTGTTGTCAAAAAAGATGTCCCACGGCCTTTCTCCATCAATCGGCTTGAAATCCCCCGCGTGAGCGTGATAGCCGACCACCATACCCTCCGGCTTTACTTTTTCCGCCAGGTCATTGAAAATCTTCGCCACTTCCAGCCAGGACGCCTTTGTCGTATGTGTTTTAGGGTCCAGCCAGGACACAATCAGGTATTTGTTGCCTATTACCTTGTTGAACTCGATTGTCTTTGCCAGGTTGTCGCCTGTCAGCGTATCGAGCTGCGTATGCGTCCCGCAGCATTTCAGTCCGTTGTCGTCTAACATCTTTCGGACATCTTGCGCAGAACGCTCATAATAGCCGGCAAACTCCACGCCTTGATAACCCATCTTCGCCACCGCTGCAATCGTCCCCGGAAAATCCTTCGCGCATTCCGTCCGCACTGTCCACAATTGCAGCCCGACCGGTATCTCTTTTTTCGCCTTGTTCAATTCTTCTACTCCTTTTGCGATTGCCTCAAGCGAATAAATCCCCGCGCACGCCGCCAGTCCAGATTTCAAAATCACCCGCCTCGATATATTGTTTCTGTTCATTTTTTCACCTCTCTTTGGCTAAAATAGGGCCTCCTGCCCAATGTTTGTCCGTACAACCCCTGTAATTTTACGCTGTTCCCTTACGCAAAGCAAATTTAAATCTAAGGCCCCTTCGTTCATTTCAGCAGGTCCGGGCGGTTTTGGCGGGTGCGTTCGAGGGATTGTTGGCGACGCCATTTTTCGATTTCGCCGTGATTGCCGGATAGCAGAATATCCGGCACATTCATATCTCTGAAAACTTCTGGCCTTGTGTATTGCGGATACTCTAAACCGCCTGCGGTGAGCGAGGTCGAACCGCCTCTTGCCGATTCGCTGAAGGTTTCATCTTCGGCTGAACCCTCATCTCCCAGAGCACCCGGCAACAGCCGAACCACCGCATCAATAATAACCATTGCCGCCAGCTCTCCGCCCGAAAGCACGTAATCACCAATCGAGATTTGCTCCGCTCCGAGGCCGGCTGCGATTCGTTCGTCGAAGCCCTCATAATGCCCCGAGGTGAGGATGAGCCGTTTTTCGTTGGCAAATTCCGTAGCTAATTTCTGCGTGAAGGGTCTGCCCTGAGGCGTAAGCAGTATCACCCGTCCTTTTTCGTTTGATTGTTTGGCGATGTGCTCGAAGCAGTCAAACACCGGCTGGCACATCATAACCATCCCCGGTCCGCCTCCGTATGGCCGGTCGTCGACCTTTTTGTGCTTGTCTTTAGAAAAATCCCGGATATTCGTCAGGACGATTTCGACAACGTTCGCATCTTGAGCCCGCTTCAATATCGATGCGCTCAGCGGTGACTCAAACATCTCAGGAAACAGCGTCAGAACGTCGATTCGCATAATCCCCATCCCGATTGATTAGCTCCCACCATTGCTTGCCCCTGCAGAACTAAGGCAGAGGTGGCAGGAATCATTACCAGCGCAGCGATGCAATCTCCAGATTACGCCTTTGCCTCCGGTTTTTCCTTCTCCTCCTGTTTGGGCTTTTCTTCCGGTTTTTTCTCAGCAGGCGCCTCTTCAGTGTCCTCGGCCGGTTTTGCCTTTTTCTCTTTTTTAGGGTTTTCCTTTGGCGTTTCTTCCGGTGTTGCTGCCTGGATTTCCTCAGCCGGCTTTTCTTTTTTCTCTTCCTTGGCTTCTTCTTTTGGTGCTTCTACTTGCGCTGCCGCTTCAGCTGGTTTTTCCTTCTTCTCTTCTTTCGGTTTTTCCTCTGCCTTGTTTTCTTTTTCCTTGGCCTTTTCCTCGGCCGCTGCCTTTGCCGCCTCCGCTGCTTTCTTTGCAGCTAATCTGTCGGCACTTGTGAAGGGCACGCCCGCAGCCCTTGCCCTTTTTCTCGCCAATGCCCGGCGGATTTTCTTTTCCTCCGCGTATTTGTGCTTGATACCCTTGCGGAGCAGTATCTCTGATACCGTGTCCGAGGGTATCGCACCTTTATCGAGCCAGTACTTGACTCGTTCTATGTCGAGAATGATTTCCTTTTCCGGATTTTTTTCGAGTGGGTCGTAATGGCCCAGTTTCTCGATAATCCTGCCGTCCCGGGGGCTTCGGATATCTATCACGTTAATCCTGAAAAACGGCCTGTGCCGTCTGCCCTGCCGCGACATCCTGATTTTTACCGCCATAATCTTCTCCTTTTCTACACGTCTATAATCAATTCCCGCCCCCGCGTCTTACTGTCGAAAGACAGCAGCGGAGACAAGACACGTTTAGCAGCGAAACCAAGAAATATAGCAGAATCCCTCCCGAAAGGCAATGCCTTTTTGCTCCTGATAACCGCTGGGTTTTGGATTGATGCGCCGATTTATTGCAGCCAGTATTCGCACATTAACGCCAGGTCGGCTGTATTCACTCGGCCGTCGCCGTCGGGCCAGGGCCAGATGTCCGCGGGCCACTTGCTCGGTTCAGTCCAAAGCCATTTGTGGGCAAAATCGAGCAAATCATCGATATCGTATATAATCTCCCATCCTTCAGCGAAAGCAGCAAAGTCTTCAAAATTGACAATTCCATCGCCGTCGGCCGGCGCCAAATCAGGGGGCATATTCTCGATTAGCCACTGCTTGCACATCTCGTCAAGGTCATAAATATCCATGCCGTCGGGGCAGGTGATATCCCCAGGCAGATATTGCCACCAGAGCTTGGGATACTCACGCCACTCATTGCACAGACGCCAGAGATTCTCATAACCGTTTGCCGTTTCACCTACAAAATCCCAGCCGACGAAGCTGCTTTGCTGTTTCATTCGTGCGTCTGTCAGCGGTGTGCCGCTGCCGTTATTGGGTCCTGAGCCGGCAAGAAAATAACAATCGATGACGCTGCCTTTATCTAATCCAACTAATCCGCCGAACCAGTATGCCCCGGCGCCGCTGGCCACAATGGTATCCTCTCCCAGCGCTGTGCCGGTATAGCTGAAGGACACCTCGCCGTTCACATCGGTCGTAGCGGTGTCAGTCAGTCCAGCGTGAGGGCCGTTGGT
>CAYNVP010000153.1:0-5698 GCA_964400665.1 uncultured Pirellulales bacterium
GAACACCCTGTTTTCTTCGGACATCCTTTTTGACATATAGGCGGAAACTTCATTCTGAGGCGTGATGGGATAGCCGAAGTATGCATCGAGCCCTGCCTGTATAGCCGACTCGGCCATCGCTTCATTGCCGCACATTAAAACTCTGCCAGTCACTTCGATTCCCTAACCAGGTTATTTATTTTGTTTTTTTTAGCGGGGTTGACGGATTTTATGTCGCTGACACCGCTGTCTCGAAAGACCTCAATTGCGCAGTCGGGACAGACGATGGCGCAGTTGGCACAGCCGGTGCAGTTGGAGCCGGTGACTTCAGCAGGAAAATAACCTCTGCTGTTTGCCTTCTCAGAAATCGTGATTACGTTATGGGGGCATACCGTAATACAAAGTGTGCAACCCTTGCAGCGCTCCGCGTCGATTATGATTTTTCCTGCCATTTGGGGCATTATACGAAATATATACGGCGGCTGTAAAGGAAAGTTGGCCCGTAGGTATTAGAATCCGGGCTTGAGGAACAGATAATAGAGTCGGCCTTCCTGATAGGTTTGGCCGGCGAGTTTACCGGCTTCGTCTCCTATGCCGAGATAAATGTCACATCGGCCCGCTGCGCGGATAGCGCCGCCTGTGTCCTGGTCGAGGGCGAAACCGGCGAACGGGTCAATATAGGTCATATTGCCAATCCGGCGTGGGAGCTTGGTTGAGAAAAACGTCAGGCAGGCGCGTGGGAAAATGGATTTGTCTGTGGCGATGCTTCTGTATGGCGTTACCGGCTCATTCAAGCTGCCGCGAGGTGTGCTTTCGCTGGACTGCCTGAAAAAGACAAACCTCGGGTTAAGCTGCGTATATTGACGGACTAATGAAGAATTGGCCTTGAAGAAATCAATCAAAGAGTCAAGGTTTAAGCGGTCGGATGTGATTTTGCCTTCGTTGACGAGAATCTTATTGATGCTTATGTATTCGTGGCCGTTGTTTGCGGCGTAGCCGTATGTGACAAGCTGACCATCAGGCATATTGATAATGGCGGAACCCTGGACCTGTGCTACATAGCATTTGAAGGGGTCATCGAGCCAGACGATTTCGGAGCCGGCCAGTAGGTTGGAATTTTCGATTTCTGCGCGTGCAGGGTAGGGTGTTATCTGGCCATCTGGGCTGCGTCTGCCGAGTATCTGGCCATCGGTGCCTTTTACGAGGTCGTCCGGCTGATGATACAGGGGGTATTTGAATTGCTCAGCAGGGGCGGTCGAGCCGTCAAAAATGGGGGTATAGTAGCCGGTAAACAAAACTGTTCCTGCGTTATCGCAGCCGACGGACTCATAAACATCAAAACGCTGGCGTATGGAGTCGTTAAGCTGCCGGCCGGTCAATCCGGAGTTGAGCAGGTCTTTGAATGCTGTAAGTGAGCGGACGGCGTGTTCGTGAGTGATATCGGCGTATGGGAAAAATCGCTGACTGGAGGGTTTTTTTAGATAATTAAGTGAGTTGTCGATGGCGGTGGAGAGATTAGCAAGGTTGTGACAGGCGTCGGTGAAATCAGGGATGTCGACTGGATTGGTGATTTTTCTCAGTGCGAGCTGGCCCGGTGCGAGGGGTCTGTCGTACTGGGGGGCGAAGATGCGGGCCTGTGGTTTTTGACAGCCAACTGCTGCAAAAACCAGTAGAGCAAGATTTGTCGAGAGTAGTATTTTGTTTCTCATAGGTTTCCTTACTTTTCCGGTTGCGGCTCGGCTTTACGGCTGCTTTTGGCTAGTCGCCGACCAGGCCTGCGCCGAGACAAGCCGTAGAAAAAAAGATGTCTTATAAACACTGAATCGGCGAAGCAGGTAACGATTCTTTAGTGTTGGTCGAAGGGGGTTGTATATAAAAAAAGAAGGAGCATCACTGGGGTCTCACGAGCACCCACACCCAAAATGCCCTACGAGAGCCGCGCAAGTGATACTCCTTGCATCGTGAACGCCTCCACCCGCTATAAACTGAATTGGAACGGGTGAGGGCCGAATCGCATGTTGTTATATCGCATAATACATTATTTTCATTAGATTTTGCAATCAGAGTATACCTGATTTTAATGGTAAAAATGCCTGATTTTCATTCACCCACCCTCATAATAAGGCATAAAAGGGGCTATTTTTCGAGCGATGTAAGACCTTTGCGAATGGCGTACTTAGTGAGTTCGGCAATGGTATGAATATCCAGCTTACTCATCATCTGCCGACGGTGGGTCTCAACTGTTTTGACGCTGATGTGAAGTTTTTGGGCGATTTTTTTCGTGGAGTAGCCCTCGGCCATAAGCTGAAGGACCTCGCGTTCTCTGTCGCTGATGACATCAGGACTGGAGAAGCTGGTCTTGGAGAGCCGCTGGATATAGTCTTCGAGGACGACGCCTGAAATGGCTGGGCTGAGATAGATTTTGTTGTCGAGGACGGTTCGTATGGCCTTTGCAAGCTCCTCAAATGCGCAGTCTTTGAGCAGATAGCCGGCGGCACCGCTTTTGAGCATCTCGGTAACGAACAGCGAGTCGGAGTGCATCGATAGGGCGACGACTTTGATGTCGGGGGATTTCGAGATGATTTGCTTGGTCGCCTCGAATCCGTTTAAATCGGGCATAGTAACGTCCATAATGACGACGTCAGGGGCGAGTTCGGCTGCCAGCCGGACGGCGCTTCGGCCGTCTTCCGCCTCGGCGACGACTTCCATACCTTGCTGCTTTTCGAGCAGCGAGCGAAGACCCTGCCGGATTATTTTGTGGTCATCAGCCAACAGGACTCTTATGCCCATTTGTTTTACTCCTGTCTATGCTCGTGAAGGCACAGATGAACCGAAGAATTATGTATAAATTCATTATCTCATAAACTCAGCTTCTCTTCAAGAGCGGCTATCGGGAGGCATTTATTTTTTGGTTGTAGTTTTCAGCAAGGGTGCGATAAGGGTAATCCGTGTACCATGACCCGAGCTGGAGTGGATTTCGACGCTTCCACCTATTTGGTCGAGCCGTTCCCTGATATTGAACAAGCCGAAACCGCCCTTTGTGTAATCACGAGACCTGACGGCGGGCACGTCGAAGCCGACGCCGTCGTCCTCGACGGTTATTTTAATATGGTTTCGAACTTTTCTGGTGGAGATGCCGGCCTTACCGGCTTTGGCGTGCTTGGCGACGTTGACTAAAAGCTCGCGGACCGCCTGAAATAATAGAATGCGGACATCGGAATCGAGAGGTTTTGGTTTGCCGTCATCGGCAAACTCAACATTCAGGTCGAATCGCTGTCTGGTCTGCTTGGCAAGCCAGCGGACCGCTGCCACAAAGCCGAGCTCGTACAGAACAGGCGGACTCACTTCAAAGGTCAGTGACCTGGTCGTTTCGATTGTCTGGCCGAGCAGTTCTGTTATTTCGCTTATGGAGTTTGCCTGGTCCGGAGCAGCCGAACCGGCCAGTGATTCGAGCTTCATTTTTGAGATTGCGAGGTTTTGACTGACGTGGTCGTGCAGTTCGGTGGCGATTCGGCGCCTAAGCCGTTCCTCAGCCAGCGAAAGCTGCGATGCCAGCGAGCGCAACTGTTCCTGATAGAGCATAAGTTTTTCTTCCGCCTCTTTACGTTTGGTGACGTCCTGGACAGTACCTTCATAATAGATAATATTGCCGTTTTCGTCTTTGACGGCGACTGCGCTTTCGGAGACGAACAGTTTTGTGCCGTTGGGCCTGAGCCAAATGGATTCAAGGCCGATGACTTTGCCTTTTTTTGCGATACGCTGCTTGAACATGGAGCGAGGCGTTGACGGGTCAAATCCTTCTTTTTCGAGGTTTATCTGAGCGAGTTCCTTGAAGGATTTACAGCCCATCATTTTCACAATCGCCGGGTTTGCGAGCAGTATTCGGCCATCGGGTGTGGTTCTGTACAACCCGACGATGGTATTTTCGAAGATAGTTCTGAAGCGTTTCTCGGTTTTCCTGAGCGATTCTTCAGCGAGTTTGCGTTCGGCTATTTCTTTTTGCAGCTCTTCGACTACTCCTGCAAGGTCGGAGGTTCTTTGCCGGACGCGAAGCTCCAGCTCTTCGCGTGCCTTTTTTAGTTGCTCCTCCGCTTTTTTGTGTTCTGTGATGTTATACATAACCCCCTGAAGATATATCGGCCTGCCTTGCGAATCTTCGACAATGCGGGCGTCATCGCGTATCCAGACGATGCGACCATCTTTTGTCACCATCCGGTACTCGCAACTGAAGGGCCTGCCCGTCCGATGGGACTTCTTAACTTCGTCCATAACGTGGCCACGGTCGTCGGGATGCAGGAGTTTTCGCCAGAGGTCGGGGTCTGCCTTGTAATCATCAGGAGACATATCGAGTATCTCCTTCACCTGCGGGCTTATATAGAGCGTTGTGCTGGCCTGGTCCAGTGCCGCGGTATAGGTAATGGCCGGTAGCTGCTCGACCAGCAAACGATATCTTTGTTCGCTTTCCCGCAGGGCCTCTTCGGCTCGCTTACGCTCGGTTATATCTGTAAACAATCCGACGTTGCATGGCCTCTGGTCTATTACAACATTTGTAGTGTTGATGTCTGCGTAGAATATGGTTCCATCCTTGCGGAGGCAGGGTATGTTGGTAGCGAGTGTTTTTTCACCTCGGGCCTGGGCTTCGAATTCTGCTATAACGTGCGGCAAAGCTTCCTCTGGGTGTACGTCGTGCACGCTCAATTGCCGCCATTCATCAACGGCGTATCCGAACATACTGCAGATAGCGGAGTTGGCGTATTTGAGACGCTTTGTTTCGATATCGGCTACGAGAATTCCTTCTCTGGCCGACTCGAATATCGCCTTGTATCTGGCCTCCGATTCCTGAAGGGTCTGCTCCGTCTGTTTGTGCTCGGCTTCCATTCGCCGCAGTTGTCCTATCTGGCGACGCAGGTCTTTTAGCTGCTCGGTGAACTGTTCTTTGCTTTTTTGCCGGTCTTTCATAAGTTCGTATGCCGTCGGCGACCAACTGTTATTGGTTTATGCCGAAGGTCTTTAGCCAAAGCTCCGTCTCACTTTCGGTGAGTCCGCTACGTTTACCGGACGGCTCTTTGCCGGGTTTTTGTCTGCTGAGTCGTTTTTTTACCTCATCCCAGAATTCTTCAGATTTTACGGAATTTGCCTTCCTTGCCGAAGCGGCGTTGCGCAATCTGCGGTCAGTGCTGACGATTGTCAGTAGTTTCGGCGCTGTGCTGGCAAGTATTTTTTGCTCGATGATGGTATCGCAGTCGCAAGACCTGCCGGAGAAGGCAACCGCAAGGTTTCTTATGCCGTCGAATTCTGTTTTGTTTGGCGGGCCTGTACCGTCGAATATGATTTCAGCGTTCTGGCGAACTTTCCCGAAGTAGCCGTCAAGGATTCGACAAAGAGCAATGTCGGTTATCGATGTCTGTTCTTCGACGTTCTGAATAGACCACAGCAGATTGTAACCATCGATGATAAGCGGCATAGTTCAATCTTCTGCAGAAAACCTTATTTCGCCGCCGACTATTGTCTTTTCGACTTTGCCCTTTACAATCCAGCCGTGGTAGGGGCAATTTCTGCTTTTCGAGCGGAATTTGTTCACGTCGATTTTGTATTCGGTGTCTGGGTCGATTATGGTCACGTCGGCCTGTCTGCCTTTGGTCATTGTCCCTTTGTCGACGCCGATTATTTTGGCGGGCTTTTCGGTCATAAGGCGTATCAGTCCGGGCCAGTCGAGGAT
>CAYNVP010000154.1:0-2306 GCA_964400665.1 uncultured Pirellulales bacterium
TCTCGTATCGGGAATCCTACTTGTAGAACTTGCTGGGCATTCAGAAGAACTCTCTTATCATCTTTTTCTTGATGGTCAACACTTGGGTTCCTTTATCGGATATGATATTGAAATCCCGACACACAGATTACGCAATGGCACTCATGAAATGAAGATAATTGCTGCTACGCTCGATGATGAAGTCATAGTTGGCCCACCTATACAATTTATAGTACAAAATCAGATGTATTGTTTAACAGCACCAGAAGCATACGAATTTAATAATCCTTATCAATTTGCAGGTTTTTACGAACCCAATGGAGGAAGTACAATAAATTTGCAGTTAAAGGATTTGGATGAAACGGTCATTTGGACAAATTCATCGAATGGCAACTTCAACTTTTTCTTACCCACGGGCACGCTGAATAGCCCTTATAACCAACTGTACATAACTGAAACAGGAGGGTTGAAACTCAACAGCTGGCCGGAAGAATGGATCGAAGACATTGTCCGAAAATTCGATGTTACCAACGACCCAAATACAGCAAATGCGCAATCTTTGTTGGTTTGTGTAAAAAAACGTTGGACTCGAGACAGGCGAGAGGTCTGGAAACAATATCTCTGGGCTTGCGGCGAGCAGTCGTTAGCTCCGACTATTTGCCTCTTTTATGGTCAGGCAACAAGAGGAAATATCCAGACCGCATTATCAAAACCTGGAGTTAAAGCGGTTCTGATAATTACTGATGGAAACCGTGAAATAGGTATTTTCAGCCCAATTCATCGAACGTTTTTTGAGGCCGATGATGGTCTTTATTTCTCTTATCTAAGAAGGAACTGGCCAGGAGACCCGAATGATTATGAGGAATTGCCCTCGCGGTTCGAACGGGATTATTCTGTTTCCGATCTTTGGTCTTCATTTAACTCCAGACCCAGAATGTATGTTATGATTGATGCATGCAAAAACGGAACATCGGTTATGCCCCCAATAGCTTATGCCGTATGTGGTTCTAATCCGCCAGATAACCAATATACTCAGCAGGAATACGAGAGAACAGCAGATATGGCACATGCATTTGCTATCTATAATGACCCTTTGTTACCAAGGTTATATATTAGTTGGAGAAAAGAAGCGTTTGGAAGCAATCCACTTTTACGTTACAATAGCTTTCTCCAGCGTATATGGTATCAGGTAGGTCGTTATCAAAACTTTAGATATGCAATTTCAGATGCTGCTACATTCGAGGGAGGAAACTGTTTGGTTTTGCAGAATTTAAGTTACGTAGGCAATGCAGATACAACTTTTGGTCAGTGATACCTTTATTTAAGAAGGAGAACAATTATGAATACTCAATTAAGTCGTTTCCTCGCATTTTTGATTATGCTATTGTCAGGTTGTCGAAGATGTGACACTATTATTGACACAACTCATTATGTTCGAGTTCGTATTGACCCCAATTCAGCGGATATTTTTGTTACGGCCATGATGCCTGCTGTCAATCAAATGAATGAATGTCAAAGTCGGTTGATATCAAAAATGGCTTGGATAAGTAACAATTTGGATAAATGTTTAGAAAAGCTCGAGGCTGAAAGAGGATTGGAACCTATACCGAGAAAAGGTTATTACCTTAGAGGCGACCCTAATTTTGCTCCTCCGCCTGAGTCATGGTATGAGCCGTACGAGCCGGGAAAATGGCACCCGACAACGACATATAGTAATGTGAATGCGCTAATACTTTCAATGAATCTTCGTTCACTGAATATGTGCAATCTAGCACAGGGAATGAATGACTATATAGAAAATTTTGAACAGCGAATGAAGCGCCTTGAAAAATATCTTGCTGAGCCAAAAGATACGAACATAACGACCATAGAGAAATAATCCGTCGTTGGCAAATAAACGCCGAACACTGAATAATTAACTCAGAACGTCTATCAGCTTCTTGCCTGGTCGAGGATGAGATTTTTGACCTTCTGACTTGGCAGGTTGAGGGCGCCGTAAGCGGCGGCTGCGGCGGCACGCAAGGCGGGGTCGATATCCTTCGAGCTGACAAGCGAATAAATCGCATCAATGGTCGCGTCGTCGAGCAAGGAACCGTTAAGTTTGCCTGAAACGGCCAGCGAGCCGAAGGCGGCGATGCGAATTTCCCTGGAGTTGGTATCCGCCAGCGCCATAGCTGCGATGGCCTGCTGGGCAATTGGCGTAGTAAGGTATGCGAGGATTTGACCTGCAAGCATCTGGATTTCAGGCCTTTTATCCTTAGTTGCGGCGACAAGCGCGTCCTGGGCGGCGAACACTTTGCCGACGTGTGGCTTGAAGTTGTAGCGCT
>CAYNVP010000154.1:2316-5693 GCA_964400665.1 uncultured Pirellulales bacterium
ACAGGATTACGGGTCAAAGCGAGCTTGAGCATTGCCTTTGCGGCTCGAAGGGCATAGGAATCAGCCAATGTGCCGTTCCACATAGGCACATTTTCGTCTCCTGACTGGTCAGCGCTCTGGGACAATGCTTCAGCGAGATTTGTTATGACGAGGGTGCTTTCCGGAAAAGTTTGTCTCGGCCCTGCGTTTGCGACGGCGATTGCGGCGCTGAACCTGACCGCCTTGGCGTCGAAGGAGAGCGCCTCTGCGAGCGGTTGGGAAGTGCCTACTCTGTAGAACAGGGAGCTTTCACCCGCGGTGGTTGACAGTGCCTCAACAACACCGAGGGCGACTCGGGCGTCTTTATCTTTGATGGCGCGAGCGAGTGCCTGGTGGAGATACTCCGGGCCTGAGGTGGTCGCATAGGTCATCGCATCGGCGTGGCCCTGACCAAAGTACGCGGGCATATCCGGGTTGGCGGACTCGGCTTTGAAGAAGGCGGCGAGCCACAGCCCGATTGACTGGCCGAAATCAGCGTCGGCCTTAAGCGCCCATTCGCAGCAGCGCATTGACATCAGCTCGTTGAAATAGCGTTTGTCGGTCTGCTCGCGGGTGAGTCGTCCGGCCCGGGGGTCCCAAAACCATATATTGGCGAAGTTTACGTCGTCGATAGTAGAAAGCGATTCGGCGTGATAATAGTAATCCTCGGCAAGCCGATAGAACAAACGGGCGGCCGGGATTTTGAGCGCGGCGGCGTCAATTTTCCTGATACTGTCCTCCGCGAGTGCGCGAAGCTCAGCAGATTCATCTTTTTCAGCGACGAACTTGAGATAAGGAAGTGACTGAGGATAGCCGATTTTGCCGAGGGCCTTGATAATCTCGGCCTTGACGGCGATGTTGTCTGTCTGAAGGGCCGCGACAAGCGGTCTTATGGCAGTTCTGCTCATCTGGGACAGGGCGTAGGAGACATTCGGCCATTCAGCCCGACGGGCGTCATCGGCCAGTGTATTGAGCATATACATTATGGCGTATTCGCCTGCGTTGCGGAGCCGTTCTGTGGCGACGAGCCGACCCCTGTTGGTAGTGCTGAGGCGGGCGATTTCCTCAACGATAACTTTGGGGTCTGAGCGTTGGAGAAAGCGGCCCTGCTCGATGATACCGAGGAGTTTTCCGCAAACGGCAACAAGGTCCGCGTCGTCGGCGGATTCCCTGGCTTTCACGAGCAACGCATAACCCCGCGGGTTGGCGTCGGCGAGCTTGAACAGCCCCACCGGCTCCGGGTTGCCGTCGATGATTGTCCGGGCATATCCTTTGGCGAGGTCGAATCGGCCAATCATAAGATAGTGCAGGAAATCGTTGTAGTTTTCTTCAAGGGTTTGGGCAAGAGCAGGGACAGCCAGAATAAGCGAGATACCAAATACAGCTATAAAAACGTTTCTGTTAAGCATTGAAATGTCTCCAAAATCCATAAGCTTGACGTAGTAATCGTCTTTAGAAGGTCTATACTAAAGATAAATGGGCGTTTTGTCAACAAAAAAGGGGACGGAACGCAGAGAGAGTTGATTTTATAGGGCCTGTGATTTGAGAGTTTTCAGTATTTTTTTCGGAGTCGGGCAGGCGGAATTTTGAGTATGTTGCGATATTTCGCGATTGTTCTGCGGGCAAGACCCGTGATGCCTGATTCGGCGAGTTTTTCTTTAATCTGGTCGTCGCTGAGGGGTTTGGATTTATCCTCGGCGTCGATAATCTGCTGCAGTCTGGCCCTTACGGCCTCCCAGCTTTTTTCGTTTCCCTGGGCATCTTCGATGCCGCCGCTGAAAAACTTTCTCAGAGGCAGAATACCCCAGGAGCACTGGACGAATTTACCCGCGACCGCGCGCGAGACGGTCGCGAGATGAACGCCGACGTCCTCTGCGACCTTTGCCATCGGCAACGGCCTGAGGTAGAGCTGGCCTCTGTCGAAAAAGTCCCTTTGGCGATTCACAATCGAGCGGGTTACCTTAAGCAGCGTATTTTTGCGTTGTGCGATTGCGTCCATTATCCACTGGGCGGAACGGATATTGTTCTGCAGGAATTGTTTTGCTTTTTCGCCGACTTTTTTTCCTGCGGCCATTTTGACGTAGTAGTCGCTTATTCTCAGTCGCGGCAAGTTGTCCTCCGCCAGCCGCACCGTATAATCGTCGGACTCGTCCGAATACTCAACAATCACGTCGGCGGTAATGGGATGGTTTTCATTTCTCCCGACCTGCAGGCCGGGGGAGGTGTCAAATTTACTCAGACGCTCAATCGCGCGGTTAACGTCCTCTATTGAGCAATTCATTTTCCTTGCAATCTCGGGCAGGCGATTTTCGAGCAGGTCCTGCATAAAGTCAGTGACAAGACGGATTTCAAAGCTCATATCCACACCTGCCTGCCTAATCTGAATCAGGAGGCATTCCTTAAGGTCTCTGGCGCCGACGCCGGTGGGGTCAAGTTTTTGGATAAGCTCGAGGGCTTTTTGTAAATCTTCGAGCTTAAAATCAGTTCTGTCCCTTGTGTGCAACTGTTCCAGCCGGACAGACAAATACCCCTTGTCGTCGATGTAGTCGATGATTATGCTTCCGGCTTTTTTGACGGGTTCGTCGGCTTCGACCAATCGCCACTGGTCTTCGAGATAATCGTGGAGCGACTGGGGCAGCGCGGCGGTATTCTGCATCGCGGCCAGCTTGGGGTCGGGCTCATCCGGCCGAGGCCTTCTGCCGTCGGTTCTCTGTTCGATATAATCGCGGAACTCTACGTCGAGGGTATCGACGCGTTTGAAGTCATTGGTCGCCAGGGCTTCTGCCTTAGTCGGCGGTTCCGGGACAGCGGCCGACTCGGCGGACACCTCCGTCGGCGCGGGCGACTCATCCGTCTCCAGCACCGGATTGCTGTTCAGCTCCTGCTCAATTCTTTCCTGCAGGGCGAGAATCGGAAGCTGGAGAATCTCCATCGACTGAATCATATGCGGAGCCAGCTTCATCTGCTGCTCCAATCGCATTTGCCCGCGCATTTCCAGCTTCATTTACGTATAGCCCACAATCTCTGATGACATTTTGCTGTTACAGCCGATTCTAAATTTATTATAACAAATTACAGGGCAAGATACGGCAAGATTCCGGCGTTAGGTTAAGCAGCCAAAATTAACTGCCAATTAACAGTCAAAAAGGTTGACAGGACGCGTCCTATAAAGTATATTGGTTGTTTGGAGCAGCGGGGAGGCCCTGTTTGTAAACAGGGCTGTATTTAGTCATAATAAAGGCATTTTAAGGAGCGAAATGGTGCCAAAAGAAACTAAAATGGTTCGACGTTGCTCACCACAAGCGGGCTTTACCATTATTGAACTGCTTACCGTGATGAGCATTATCATTATCCTGATG
>CAYNVP010000155.1:0-5585 GCA_964400665.1 uncultured Pirellulales bacterium
TACACCTGCACTTAAGCACATTTGACCTATCTGGAAAACACGATTTTTCGTCAAAAGCGCGCAAGTTCGCGCCATAGGATAGAGGGTCCTGTGTGGGTCTCTTCGGAGAAGCTGGGCCCAAGAAGAACCCAGGAAATACGAAGCACGAAATTCGAAATACGAAACAAATCCTAAATACGAATGTCAGAATGACCTAAACGTTTTGAACATTTGTTTTTTGGAAATTCGTGTTTGTTTCCGAAACGGGCCCTGCGCTACGCTGCGTGTCGGATTTCGTATTTCGATATTCGAATTTTGGCAAGAAGGGGAGAGGATTATGACAACTATTCAAATCAAAGTTCCGAGCTGGCTCGACCGTTTTTTTGTTTGGCCGGCGATGGTCTATCGAAAACACAAATATGGCTATTCATTTCGCAGGATTTATCTCGGAGAAGGGAAATGGGCGATTTTGGATACGCAGGATTACTATTGGCTCAATAGTTACAAGTGGATTGTTTTTGGAAACGGAAATAATTTATATGCCATTCGGCTAAGAATGGCCGGCCCAAACAAGACGCAGATTTTATCTATGCACAGGGAGATAATGAATGAGCCCCGCGGCCTTTTGGTTGACCATAGAAACTGCAACTCCCTTGATAACCGCAGGGACAATCTGCGTCTGGCGACGAACTCACAGAACCAGTGTAACAGGGTAAAGAACGATCCAAAGGCCTCATCGAGGTATAAAGGCGTTTGTCTTCACAAGCCGAAGGGCAAATGGACGGCTTTCATACGACATAAAGGAAAGAGAAAATGGCTGGGCTATTTTGACTCTGAAATCGAGGCCGCCCGCGCTTATGACCGTGCCGCTATCAAGTACCATGGCGAGTTCGCGCGTCTGAATTTCCCGCGGGAGGATTACATTAACGAAACCGTGAATCCCAGATAAAAAAAACCCCGCCCACGGGAGGCGGGGCTAACCGATAAAATACTTGTTATAAAATCACAACCGAATACAATCTCGCATATGGCGGGAATTGTGGGATATATGGTAACGTGGACAACTTACGGAAGCTGGCTTCAGGGCGACCGACGTGGTTACGTTAAGAACGGTCGAACACTGCCTGAAAATGAAAAAATCAAAGAGACCAACAAGAATCTTCAAAAGTATCAAACTATAATCCTCTCGAAGAGAGAAAGAGAAACAATTCGTCGAACAATTCTCGACGAAGCATCCGGACAGGGTCAAAAAATTCACGCAATTGTGGTTCACCCCAAGCACGTTCATTTGGTGGCTGAACCCTGCAGGCACACGATCGAGGAGATTGTCAGCAGATACAAAAACAAGGCAACGTCTGCGCTTCGCAAATTTGGCAGGCCTGGTCGTCTTTGGACAAAAGGTTTCGATAAACGTTTTTGTTACACCCCTGATGAACTTGCCACACGCATTGAATACGTCCAAAAACAAGCTCATTAAAATGGTTAGCCCTGCCCCCTGTGGGCAGGGTTATTAAACCTCTTGTTTCCTTCCCGCTTTAACGATATACTACCACCGTAAGGCCGGAAGAAAGTTTTTGGAAGTTGTACTATTGTGCCTCCAGAATTAAGAAAAAAAAGAACTTATTTTCTGTTATCGATAGCACTTTTTTGCGGGGGTGTTGTTGCTTCGGCGGTTGGGCCGTTTCTGCCCGAGATTGTTGAGTTGTCATCTGCATTTTTTTTCAGCGGGGCTGTTTATTTTTTATTGTGTACCCAAAAAGACAAATTAAAACGCTCGACGATATATGTATTATGGTGTATCATTACGGCCTTTCTAGGTGTTTTATTTTTAGAGCTGGAGCTTCACGTTGCAGAATGGCTGGGCGGTGCAGGCATGATGTACCCTTTTATTGCATTTTTCCTGGCTCTTTTTGCTTTTGCTAATATCTTGGTCACTGGTGAAATTATAAGACTTTCAGGGATTGCCAAAATACTTTTGATTTTGTTGGCAGGGTGGATGTTTGGGAGATTAGGAGTTCTTGAATTGGAGATGCTACGGCACAAATCATGCATCCCATATACTGAGCAAACACAATCACCGAGTAATTTCTCTAATGAGGATTCAAATGATATACCGTAGTATGTAATTTTAATCTACTTAATCTGGTAATCTGGGCACCGCACTAATTTCTCAAGTTATGCTTCGTTAACAATTTACGCATTTTGCCTCGGCTCATTTTGAATTTTAAGCTGTGGTTTTGCGCTTTACATTTTAATTTTTGAATTGAAAAAACTGTCCGCTGTCTTGTGTCTTGCGTCTTGTGTCTTTGGTCTTGAGCATTACATCGCCGCCATTTTTAAAACTAATTGCTCGATTGCGATCCTCGGCTGCGCCAGACCTCTTTTTATCGCGTAGTCCGTTTCGGCCAACTGCTGAATGTAGTCGCCGATTTGCTTATACGTCAATCGTCTAATCTGCGCGAACTGCTCGTCCTTCCATATCCGAAGCTGTTTTGAGACAACCTTCTGTGGGACCCTTTTCTCTAACATTTTTTTTGCTGTAAACAACCTGCGAAAATGGTACGCGAAAGCACCGACCGTCGTGAAATCTGCTGACTTGTCTTCGGCGAACATCTTGCGCAGCCGTTCCACCGCCTCGGCGGCCTTTTTCTTAAGGCAGGCGTCGATGACCGCAAAGGCATTGAACATCCGATTATATCCCACAAGGGCCTCCACGTGCCCGGCCGTTATGGACTTTTCATTCGCGGCGTATGTGGCCAGTTTGTCAACCTCGGTATACAGCCGGGTTATGTCATCGCCGGCTAATTCGACCAGAAGTTGTGCCGCTCCGTATTCTAAGCGTTTGTTATATGCATCCCGTGCATAATCGATAAGCCGGCGAGTTAACACCTTGCCTTTAGACCCCTTTACTTCAATCAGCTTGCCGACGTCAGGCAATTTCTTTGCAAGGTGGGTGCTTTTGTTCCATTTCGATACCGTCAATATAAGTATTCCGGTAGGGCAGGGATTGTCGAAATATTTTTCTAAGATTTCACGGTTTGAGGCCTCGGCAGGGGCGCCCCAGCCATCCTGCTCGTCTTGTCTGTCTTGCTCGTCTTGTTCGTCCTGCTCGTCTTGTTCGTCCTGCTTGCCGCCGGCGGATAGGAATTTGTTCGCGTTTCTTAAAACCACTACCCGCTTTTTTGTCAGGAAGGGCAGCGTGCGAAGCTCGTCGAGCACATCGATGATGCTGATTTTGTCGGCGTCGGCGACCAGAAGCCCCGTCGCCTTTTCCTCCGGCGTTATGAGCCGGTCGACAAGCTCGGTGCACCGGGCGTTGACAAGTGTCCATTCTTTGCCCGCGATTACATAAACAAGCTCATTTTGCTGCTTGGTTTTTACTGATTTAGGACCCATATGATTTATTTATTATTTATTATTTATAATTTATGATTTATATCGTTTTTTACGCTGAAGCCGTTTTACAAATCATAAATAATAATTCATAAATCATAAATCCCTTTTCTATTTTCGTTTCTTTTTAGCGGTCTTGGTTTTTTTTGTGGCCTTCGATTTGACGGGGGCCTTTTTCTGTTTTTTGGCCGGCTTTGATTTTAGTTTCGGCTTGCCTCGCTTCGCCCGCGAAGCGGGTTTTGGCTCCGGTTCGGGCTTCGCCTCCGGCTCTTCTTCGACCTCGACCTCTTCCTCGACTTCGGCCTGCTCCTCGACTTCTTCAGGAACATCCTGCGGCTGGGGTTCTGGGGTCTTTTCATCCGGCTGTTTTTCTGTTTCCGGGGCTATCTTGGCGGCTGCCACGAGCTTGTCGCCCTCTCTTAGCTTAATCAGCCGAACGCCCTGGGTATTTCTGCCTATCGGACGAATCTGGTCGAGACCCGTGCGAATAATAATCCCGTTGGCGGTAATCAGCATCAGCTCATCGGCGAACTGCACTGCCTTCATAGCGACGACCTTGCCGTTGCGGTCGCTGGTTTTGATATTGATTAAGCCGACCCCGCCTCGGTTCTGGGACCGGTAATTGTCTAACGAGGTGCGTTTGCCGTAGCCGTTCTCGCACACGGTCAACAGCGATGCCTTTTCCTCGGAAATGACCATATCGACCACCGCGTCGCCCGTCCGCAGCTTAATCCCGTGAACGCCTCTCGATACCCTGCCCATCGAGCGGACCTGTTTTTCGTCGAATCTTATGGCCATACCGTCCCGTGTGCCGAGCACTACATGGTCTTTGCCGGTGGTTAGTGCTACATCGATGAGGGAATCATTGGGGTCGAGCTTGATGGCTGTAACGCCCACCTTCCGCGGGTGGCTGTAGGCCGAAAGTTTCGTCTTCTTAATAAGCCCGTTTTTCGTCGCCATCACAAGCTGCGGCAGCTTCTCCTCAGGTGTCTCTTCGTCTTCTCTGAGCCGGGCCACGTTAATTACCGAGGTGATGCTCTGGTCCCCCAAGTTCAGCAGGTTCGCAATAGACCGGCCCTTGCTTTGGCGAGATAAACTAGGGATATCGTACACTTTTAACCAGTAGCACTTGCCGCGGTTGGTGAAAATGAGGAGATAGTCGTGTGTGGAGGCGGTGAACATATGCTTTATGAAGTCGCCCTCTTTGGTATCTGAGCCGATTATGCCGGTGCCGCCCCGGCCCTGTTTTCGGTAGGTGTCGATGGGCATCCGCTTGACATAGCCGGCGTGACTTACGGTGACGATGACCTCTTCGGCGGCAATGAGGTCCTCGACGTCGAAGGTTTCAGCCTGTTCGGCGGTGATTTTTGTGCGTCTTTTGTCGCCGTATTTTTCCTTCATTTCGTGGATGTCTTCTCGGATGATGTCGAGCAGGACGTTTTCTTTTTTCAATATTGCTTCGTAACCTTCTATCTGCTCAGTAATCCCGGCGTATTCCTTCGCCAGTTTTTCTATCTCCAGTCCGGTCAGTCGCTGTAATTGCATCGTTAAAATAGCGTCGGCCTGCGGCCCAGTCAGGAATTGTTTTTCTTTTGTTTTTTCTTTGATGAATTCCTTAGGCAGCAGCTTTCGCAGGGTTTCAGATTCGGCCAGTTTCAGCGGTTTTTTCATGAGGTTTTGTTTGGCCGTGGGTGCATCGGGTGATTTCTTTATGAGTTCGATTATGTCGTCAATGTCGCTGACCGCCAGAATCAAGCCCTCGAGGATATGCGCCCTGTTTCTGCATCGCTTGAGCAGGAACATACTTCGCCTGCGAATGACTGTCTTGCGATGGTCAATAAACAGCTCCAGCATCTGGCGGATATTGAGTGTTTCAGGCCTGTTGTTAACCAGTGCGACATTGGCGATTGCGAAGGTTGTTTGCAGCGGCGTGTATTTGAAGAGTTTGTTCAGCGCCACCTGCGCATCGGCGTCCTTCTTTACCTCGACGACGATTCGCATGCCGTGACGGTCTGACTCGTCTCTGATGTCTGAAATCTCGGCGATTTGGCCGTTGCGAACACAATCGGCTATTTTTGAAACGATGGTTGTTTTGACGACCATATAGGGGATTTCGGTGATGACGATGTTATCTTTGCCTCTTTTTGACGGCTCGACCTCGGCTTTGGCCCTTACGACCAGATGGCCCTTACCTTTGGTGTAGGCATCGATTA
>CAYNVP010000156.1:0-5538 GCA_964400665.1 uncultured Pirellulales bacterium
TGCACGTCTGAACAACTCAAAATCCAGGAGGTCAATCCGAGCTATTATCTGTTTAATAACAAGGTTCTGTTCGAGGCGGTTGAGCAGGTAAAGCTCGACAAGGTGAAAGGCGAATACTATCTCACTGACGCCCTTGCGCTCATAATCGCCGGCGGTCACAAGGTCGTCGCCGTAACCGCCGTGCGGCCCGAGGAGGCGGTCAGCATCAACAGCCGCGAGCAGCTAAGCGATGCCGGGAAAATTATGCAGCGAAGAATCCAGAGGCGGCTGATGGAAAACGGCGTCACTATTGTCGACCCGCCGAATACTTGGATAGACGCACGGGCACAAATCGGCCAGGACACGGTCATCGAGCCGTTCACCTGCATATATGGCCAGGTCGTCATAGGCCGAAACTGCCGCATCGGGCCGTTTGCATACCTGCGTAGCGGCACAAAAATCGGAGATGACGTCGTGCTCGGCGTCTTTACCGAGGTCAAAAACTCAGTGCTTGCCGAAGGTGTTCGCGCCCGCCACCACAGTTATATCGGCGACGCCGCCGTCGGTAAAAACGTAAATGTCGGGGCCGGCTCAATCACAGCTAATTACGACGGCAAACAAATTTACCGCACCACCATCGGCGATAATTGCTTCATCGGTTCCGGCTCAGTTCTTATAGCGCCGCTTGAGCTTAAAGACGGCGCCCATATCGAACCCGGTGCCGTAGTTCGTGATTCGTCCGGCGGACAACAGACATCGAATAAAGGAGTGAACGATGTTTCTAAATGACCATATCAAGGTGTTTTCAGGATGCTCCAACGAGCCGCTTGCGATGGCGGTGTGCAAATATCTTGAATTGCCCCTCGGCGGGGCTCGGCTGGACAGATTCCCGGACGGCGAAAAAATCATCCGCGTCGAGGACGACGTGCGGGGCAGGGACTGCTTTGTCCTTCAATCCACCTGCAGGCCCGTCGATGAAAACCTCGTCGAGCTGCTCATCTACCTCGATTGCCTCAAGCGTGCCAGCGCCAGCCGGGTCACTGCCGTTATCCCATACTTCGGCTATGCCCGCCAGGACCGCAAGGACGAAGGCCGTGTGCCCATTACTGCCAAGCTCGTTGCCAATCTCATCACCGCCGCCGGCGCAGACAGGGTTCTCACCATCGACCTGCACGCCCAGCAGCTCCAGGGCTTCTTCGATATACCAGTGGACCATCTCACGGGCGAGCTTGTTTTGAGCAGGTATTTTCGCGGCAAAAAAGTAGAAAACCTTACGGTCGTTTCGCCGGACGTTGGCAATATCAAGATTGCGTCCCGTTATGCCTCGCATCTCGGGGGCGATTTGGCGATTATTCACAAGAGACGCACCAGCGCCAGCGAGGTGGAGGCGGAGGAGCTTATAGGCAACGTCGAGGGCAGAAACATACTTATGTGCGACGATATGATTACCACCGCCGGCACCGTCTGCACGGCCGCGCGACTGGTCAGGCAGCGAGGCGCCAAAAATATCTACATCGGTGCAACCCACGGAGTATTCGCGCCCGGCGCCTTCGAGAAATTAAGCAAAGCGCCCATCGACGAAGTCGTCGTCACCGATACTATCCCGCCGGTACCTGAGGCAGCGACGTTCAAGAAAATCAAGGTTTTGACGGTCTCTGCCATGCTCGGCGAGGCGATAAAACGGATTCACAGAAATGAATCGGTCAGCAGCTTGTTCACGGGCAGTTGATAACTGATTATTGATGATTGAGGAGACTATGGATAAAGCACAGAAATTAAGGGCGGAAGTTCGGCAACATCGCGGGTCAAAAGATTCTGCCAGATTGCGGAAGCAGGGCCGGATACCGGCCGTCGTCTATGGCCACCAGAAGGAGTCCGTCGCAATCTCTTTGGATGCTCACGCTTTTTTAGAAGAGCTGCATCATGGACACCGGCTGATGGATATCCAGCTTGACAAGCAATCAGAGAAAATGCTCGTCAAGGACGTTCAGTACGACCACCTCGGAAAGGAAATCATTCACGCCGACTTTATGCGGGTGGATGTCACCGAAATGGTCCGCGTTGCCGTGCCCATAGAGTTTAAAGGCACCGCAAAAGGCACCCACGAAGGTGGAATGGTCGAGGTTCACGCCGACCAGCTGGAGGTTGAGTGCCGCGTCACCGAGATTCCTGAGCGAATATCGGTGTCCATCAAGGAAATGGCCCTCGAAGACGCATTGCATGCGAGAGATATCCAGTTGCACGAAGGGGTCAAGCTGGCAAGCCTGCCGGAACTGCTTTTGGCAACCTGCAAAGTTGTCGCCGCAGCCAAGAGCACGGAAGAGCTTGAGGCCGAGATGCCCGTAGCGCCTGAGGTTATAACCGCAGCCAAGGAGGAGCCGGGGGAGGCAGAAGGGGTCGCCGAGAAGAAACAGCCGGGTGAGAAAAAGGAAGAAAAGGAGAAGAAATAGATGCTCGATTCTGGATGCTCGTTTGCCCCTGGCGCCCGGAAATATCGAGTATCGAGTTGCGAGTAGCTGGTATGCAGATGATAGTTGGGCTTGGTAATCCCGGTAAGAAATATGCCGATACGCGACACAACGTCGGGTTCAAGGTGGTCGATTTGCTCGCTGAGACTGTCGGCATACAGATTAGCAGAAGAACTTTTGGCGCCCGGCTTGGCAAGGGTGAGTTTGCCGGCAAGCCGGTCCTGCTGCTTAAGCCCTGGCAGTATATGAATTGCAGCGGCCGGCCCGTGGCGGACGCCATCGGTTTTTACAAGCTGCACTTGTGCGACGTGCTTGTGGTGCTCGACGATATGTGGCTTGAGCCGGGGCAGGTTCGGCTGAGGGCCAAAGGTTCACCGGGCGGGCATAACGGCTTGACGGACGTGCTCGATAAAATCGGGACCCAAAACGTCCCGCGCCTGCGAATCGGCATAGGGCACTGCCCCACGGACGACGCCATTGACTACGTGCTGGGCGAGCCGGGCCGCAGCGAAGCAGCTTTGATAAAAGAAGGTGTCAATAGAGCCAGAGACGCGGCAATGTGCTGGCTTGAGGAAGGCATCGAGGCGGCTATGACTAAATACAATGCCCGCGAGCAGGCGCCCGGCTTCGACGAGCAAAGCCGAGGCGAGGGGGATTTTGAAAAGTGATTTTACCGTATGACAAGAACAAAATTAGCGATATTTGCTGGAGGTGACTAATTTGGAAACCGCTGTCAAAAAACTCTACGAAGGAATGTTCTTAATAGATTCAGCCGAAGCGGCAAAAGACTGGGACGCTATCTTGGAGCTTATCAGCAGGATGTTGACCAAGGCCGATGCTGAAATCGTCTCAATCCGCAAATGGGACGAGCGAGCACTGGCCTATCCAATCAGAAGATGCGCCCGCGGAACCTATCTACTTTCATATTTCAAAGCCGATGGGCGAAAGATTCACGAAATAGAGCGGGACGTGCAGCTCTCCGAGCGCATTATACGGGTGCTGATTCTCAGGGCCGACCACCTTACCGAAGAGGATGTCGCCAAAGACACTCCCGCGACGCGCGCCGAACGACAGAGCCGGCAACCCGTAGGCCAATTAGCTTCGCCTGACGAGACAGGGCAACAGCCTGAACAGGCGACGGCTGATAAAGCTCCGGCGTCGCAATAAATCAAAGGAGTAACTTATGGCTAACTTTAATAAAGTGCTGCTGATAGGCAATCTGACCCGCGACCCGCAACTGTCGTATCTTCCCAGTCAGACTCCTGTTGTGGAGTTTGGATTAGCCATCAACCGCAGATGGACCGGCAGGGATGGTGAGCAAAAAGACGAGACCTGCTTCGTTGACTGTCGTGCTTATAGCCGGCTGGCCGAGAACATCAACAAGTATATGCGCAAGGGCCGACCCATCTTTGTCGAAGGCCGGCTTGTGTATGATACCTGGACGGCGCAGGACGGCTCAAAACGAAGCAAGCACAGAATCCACGTGGATAATTGCCAGTTCCTCGGTGCCCCGACGGGAGGAGTGGGCAGTGGCGCGGGGCCTGATAGACAGGTCGAGCCGGAAGCCGGCCAGACCGGGTCTGCAAATGGCTCGGCCGGGGCTCAGTCGGGAGAAGATGATATACCGTTTTGAGTGGTTGCGTTAAAAGGCAACGGTTGCGCCGCGTGGCGCGGGCTTCCAGCCCGTGATGACACGGCCAAGATGGCCGTGCCGCCGAGCAGAGCAACCGATGAACGAAATACGAGGTTATTTAAGGTGAAATATGGCGGAATTCAAAGAAAGAAATCGTTTTGGCGAAGGTTTTGGCCGCGGCCCGCTTCGCCCGCGTAGCGAGGCGAGCAGGGAAAATGACAGGCAGGCGAAAACCCGCCGGATTGCCTCTACGCAGCAGACCCAGTGCAGGTTTTGCAGGCGGGGCCAAAAGCACGTCGATTACAAGGACGTCGACACTCTGCAGAAGCTGCTGACGCATCGCGGCAAAATATACTCACGCAAGCGCAGCGGCAACTGTGCCGGCTGCCAGCGCAAGGTCAAGAGAGCCATCAAACACGCAAGGTATATGGCGCTTTTGCCGTTTACTGCATAACCTGTGACTCGTGACTCGGCCCTCGGGACTCGCCACTTGAAGGATACCCAGCGAGTAACGGGACACGAGACACGAGTTACGAGAAACGAGTGACGATATTACGCGGAGGTATGTAAATGAAGGTTTTGTTAACTAATGACGTAGATAAAATCGGGCTTCTCGGTGACGTTGTTGACGTTGCCGACGGCTACGCTCGGAACTACCTTTTACCCCAGGGGCTTGCTAGGCCGGCCACGGATGCCAATATTAAGGCAATCGCCAAGGACAAGGCGCAGCGTGCTGAACAGCGACGTCTCGAACGCTCGCAATACGAAAGGGCCGCCCAGGCCGTCGATGGTGCCGAGGCCGTAATAGCTGCCGCCGCCAACGAACAGGGGCATTTGTTTGGCTCTGTTTTCAAACACGAGATAGCTGAAAACCTGCGCGCGCAGGGCTTCGAGGTTCCCGATGACGTAGTGGCGCTAGACGAGCATATAAAGCAGGTCGGTACTTACGGTGTCACCCTGCGATTCGCAGACGACCTGTCGGCCGCAGTAACGCTGGTTGTTGTCCCTGAAGGCGCCGATGTCGAGGCCTTCAAGGCCGCTCAAAAAGAAGCCGCCGAAAAACAGGACGAACAGCCCGTCGACCCGCTTCGCCCGCGAAGCGAGGCGAGAGAAAAAGAGCAGCCGGAGGGCGAAGAAGAGGCAAGCGCTCAGTAGCTATACCAATGTGCATATAATCGCGGTGATTCCCAGAGCGGTGAGAACTCCGCCAAAGACGCGAGAGGTTAATATCAGCGAGTTGTCGCTGACTTTTTTATGAAACACGCCGACGGATACGCTCAGCAGAACCCACCAGAACATCGAGCCAAGGAACACGCCAGCCACAAGCGGGATGGCATCGCCCCGCGTTGAGCCCGAACCCACAACGCCAAACCCGGCGAAGATGCCCGCAAAAACCAGTATCGACATCGGGTTCGACAGCGTCAGAAGCAGTGTCGAACTGTAATTGTTGAAGTGGCA
>CAYNVP010000157.1:0-1279 GCA_964400665.1 uncultured Pirellulales bacterium
GTTTCATAATGGCCGAAGCGCCTCTTTATTCAAGCCGCACTCTATTCAGCCGTCTCGGCCACTGGCCGGTCGTCCCGTGTATCGTTTTCCTCGTGATTTATATTGGCCTCAGGTTCAAAGGCAGCTCACGTAAAATTTTGTCCTTTCTGATTTAAGGAGAAAAACAAATGGAAGAAATGGCCTGCCTTTTGGTCGCGCTGGTTATCGCCTGCGTATTATGCGGCCCGGCTGCCCTGATAATCAGCATTATCGCCCTGAACAAAACCAAAGAAATGCACGGACAACCGGCGGCAAAAGACGTTTTGCCCCGGTTCGTACCGGATGCGGAAAAACCTGAAGCGCCGCCTGTGGTTTCAAAGCCCGAACCCGTCACTCCTCCTGCTCCACGTGAAGAATTCAAACTGCCCCCAATGCCGTCACCACCTCCGCAAGTTATTATCCGTCAAACAACAGAAAAAGCCAAAAAA
Source organism: uncultured Pirellulales bacterium (assembly GCA_964400665.1). Classification (GTDB taxonomy): domain Bacteria; phylum Planctomycetota; class Phycisphaerae; order Sedimentisphaerales; family Anaerobacaceae; genus Fen-1362. Next base: position 468 of record CAYNVP010000157.1, read on the forward strand.
GAAATCATCTCACTCGAGCAAAGAATCGGGACACGCTGGGTGCTGATTGCCGGCGTCATCACTGTTTTTATTGGCGCGGGGTTCTTTCTGAAATTAGCCTATGAGCACTATTGGATAGGCCCCTGGGGCAGGATAGCTATTGCGGCCGTCGCGGGGTTTGTCAGCTTGGTTATCGGCGAAATAACAAGACGCCGCGGTTATGAGATTGCGGCCAAGGGCACCACCGCACTGGGTTTTGCGATTCTATATGCGGCGGACTTTGCTGCGTATCGGTTCTATGAACTGATTGGTCCTATTCCGGCTTTTGCGACGGCAATCGTTATAACCGCGGCGGCTTTTGCCTACGCAGTGGCGCTCGATGAGGTTATCGCGGCTTTTCTTGCGTTGCTCGGCGGGTTTCTTACGCCGGTCATCGTCTCGACCGGCGAAAATATGCCTGTGCCCCTGTTCGGCTATGTCCTGGTCCTCAGCACCGGCGCGATGCTGTGCGCATACTGCCGAAAATGGCGGGCGATTAATCTGCTCGCATTCCTCGGGACATTTTTGCTTTACACCGGCTGGTTTGAAAAGTTTTTCCGCTCGCAGCTCCACGGCACCGGCCCACCACAACAATTGGCGATTGCGCTGGGCTGGCTCGGCATTTTTTTCGGTATCTATCTCGTTCTTCCGCTTGTTTACGGACTTGCCAACCGTGTCACCGCCCGAATAGACGATGTCTGTCTGGTAGTAATTAACGCGATGTGGACGTTCTATTATCTCTGGACAATTCTGTTTGAGAGCTACCAGACTTCGCTTGCCCTGGCTACGGCCGG
>CAYNVP010000157.1:1379-5494 GCA_964400665.1 uncultured Pirellulales bacterium
CCCTCGAATGGGCCGCATACTGCAAATACAATCTCCTCGTCGGGCACGAGCTGCATTATATCTCGCGAGGTCAGTCGATTATTCTGGCGGCAGCTTTGCTTTTGTTTGCCGTCAGACCAGTTTGCCCGCGAGGCCAACTGACTGAGGCCCTAATCCTTATCGCTTTGATGGCAGGTGTTGCATTCTTAATCTGCTCGCTTTCAACACTGCATACTGAAAGATTCCTGATTTTTGTCAACTGTGATTTCGCCGCCGTATTCGTATTTCTTATGGCAATGCTCGGCTGTCACATCAGATACCGCCTCACCGCCGAATCGCCCGGAAGCGAAACAGGCATCTTGTCTCAGGCCGTGTATGCCGTCCTGGGAATCTTGTTTGTGGCTGTTTTAGCGGCAGAATGGTACTGGCATTGTATTTACAACCTCGCAGCGCCCGGCGTCAGTCCTGCACTGGTCAGGGGCCAGATAATTGTGTTCTCGGCGGGAGTTCTCGGATTTATCGTTCGGCCGTTATGCCCGCCAGGTGTGCTACCAAAAGTGTTGGCGGCGGGTCTGGCTGTGGTCGGCTCGTGCTTCACGGTAAGTTTGTATCCCGATTCGCACACGCAGGGCTTCCTTATCTTTGCTAATCCCTCTTTTGCCGCAGCAGGAGTGCTTATCGCATCCCTATTCGTATCGGCTTATCTGCTGAATCGAAGAAAAGACGAAGAACCCGCAGGAATATTTTTCACTGCCGGCTTAACCCTGCTTGCGATAATCGTATTGTGGGTCGTATTGAGCGAGGAAATATACGCATTTTGGTACTGTAGGGACCTGTATGTCAAACGCGTGGACAACTGGGAGTTAATCGCGAATATGTGGATGTCGGTTGCCTGGGCGATTTACGGACTGGTTCTGCTTGTCTGCGGTTTTTGGCGCAAACTGAAAATGCTGAGATACCTCGGCCTGAGCATCTTTGGCGCGCTGCTGCTGAAGGTCTTCATCGTCGATATGAGCGCGGTGAGCACAATTTACAGAATTATGGCCTTTCTGGCGACGGGTGTGACGCTGGTCGGCGTGTCGTATCTATATCAGTTCCTAAAGAAAAAGGGGTTCTTTGACACGGCCCTGGCGAGAGACCCGCAGAACAAAATTTCATTATGAAATGACTCGATTGTTCTTTGGCGAGCCGGTGCGGTATGGTTGACGGCAAAGACATTCTGGCGATATTCTTAAGTTACGCAATCGGATGCGTTTCGACGGGGTATTATTTGACCCGGCTCTGGACAGGGGCAGATATAAGAAAAACCGGAAGTTGCAGCACGGGAGCCAGAAACGTGGGAAGAATGCTCGGCAGGATTGGCTTTATCGTCACATTCTCAGGCGACTTCGCAAAGGGCATGCTTGCGTTATGGCTCGCATCAATGCTTACACAACAGGTTTGGGCAATAATGGCGTCGCTGCTGGCCGTTGCGATTGGGCACATCTGGCCGGCTCAACTGGGCTTCCACGGAGGAAAAGGCATAGCGGTATCGCTTGGCGCCTTATTGATTTTTGATTGCTGGCTCGCGGTTGCCTGCTGTCTGGTTTTTTGCTTATGCTTAGTGTGTCTAAGAAAATATATGCTCAGCGGATTGATGGCAGTAGCAACGGCGCCTGCCGCGGCTATCGTGGCCGGACATTCGGCTGTGGACATTGTCGGTATTACGGTCCTTACATTAGTGATTCTGTTTGCCCACCGTGAGAATATAGTTGACCTTATCCGCAAGAAAAATGTCGAAGCGAGACAAACTGAATAAGGGAGGCGATAAATATGCCCCAAACACTTAAGTTAAAAATCGCAACAGAACCATCGGAATTCGAGCAGATTCACAGATTAAACTACGAGACATTCGTAGAAGAAATTCCCCAGCACAGGTCCAAAACAAACAGAATGCTGGTGGACAAGTTTCACAAGGAAAATATTTATATTATTTGCAAGGACAAGAACCGGGTGCTCGGCATGCTGGCCGTCCGAGACAAACGGCCCTTTTCGCTCGATGAAAAGCTCACTGACCTCGATTCGTATCTGCCGAGGAACCGTTCAGTATGTGAAATAAGACTTCTGGCCGTCAGGAAAGATTATCGCCACAGCCATATCTTTCGCGACATGATAGCAAAAGCTGTTGACCACTGCCGCAGACGCGGACACGACCTCGCCGTTATTTCCGGCGTCATGGAACAAAAAAATTTGTACGAACATCTCGGTTTTATACCGTTTGGCCCCGTTGTCGGTACCCCGGCTGCGAGGTTTCAGCCGATGTACCTGACAATTGAAGCATACGAAACGTCTATAAAAAATGTTATTGAATCCGTGCCGAATCGTTCAGCCAAAAAAAAGATGATTCTGCTGCCCGGGCCGGTCGAGATTGCGCCTAACGTCCGACGCGCATTTAATGAATTAACTATCTCGCACAGGTCGCAGGAGTTTCTGAAAATTCACAAAGACACGAAGAAACTGCTGTGCCGATTGGTCAATGCAAAAAACGTTGAAATATTTATGGGCTCCGGCACGCTGGCAAATGACGTGATTGCGGCCCAGTTATTTTTGAAACCTGGGAAAGGCCTGATTTTAAGCAATGGCGAGTTCGGCAAGCGCCTTATTGTACAGGCGAAGCGTTTCGCTCTTTCATTTGAGACCTTATCTGTGGATTGGGGTAAGTCGTTTCACCCCAATGCAATTCGAAAAATTGTGGGCCAACACACCGATATCAACTGGTTATGGGCGGTTCATTGCGAGACGTCTACCGGAATGCTCAATGACGCAGCGATGTTAAAAGATATTTGCAGAGAGCGGGGAATATCACTTTGTCTTGATTGTGTCAGTTCAATCGGCACCGTCGGCGTTGACCTGAAGGGCGTGCGGTACGCTTCAGGCGTCAGCGGAAAGGGGCTGCGCTCATTTTCAGGATTGTCGATGGTATTCTATGAAGAGACGCCTTCACAATCGGATAAGAGCCTGCCCGCGTATCTGGACCTCGCTTATTATTGCGAGAAGGACGGCATTCCTTTCACCATTTCTTCCAATCTCGTTTCCGCCTTGTATGAGGCCGTCAGGTCCATCGACCTGAACAAAAAAATCGAAACTATCGAATCCGTTTCCGCCTGGTTTAAGAACGAGCTTCGCAATATGGGGTTTTGCCCAATTATTCCCGATATTCAAGCCAATCCGGCTATAATCACTCTCGCCTTGCCTGCTCAATTCGACTCTGAAAAAGTCGCGAGTTTACTGGATAGCGAAGGATTTTCTATATCCTATGGAAGCGGCTACTTACTGAAAAGAAACTGGATTCAAATCTGTTTAACGGGCGATTTTTCGCAGGAAACTCTTAGACCTCTTCTGGCAATTCTCAGGCAAATTCTGTCGCGCTAATGCGACGGCTTGGCTAATCGCCATTCGCATTGGTCGGTGCAGGTCCTGCCGTCACGGGTTGCGATTGCCTCAATAGTATTCAGCCCCTCTTTCAGTCGGGCGTCGGGCCATTTGAATACACAGCCCTTACCTGATACGCTGCCCAAGCTTTGCCCGTTGACCTTCAATTCCACCACGCTGCAGTTCGAATAAACCTTCACAGGCGTATTCGGGTCATCACGCTCGACGTAGCGTCGGCTGGTAATATAAACAAGCGGCTCGGTAGTCCACTTGGCCTTGTAAAAATAAAAGGCGTCCTTCCTGGTCTTGCGGTCCGAAGTGACAAGTCCTTTGTCGTTCATTCCGGTCGTATCTCCTTCGCGGCGCCAGGCGCTTGCGAAATCGAACATGTTCCAGACGTAAGTGCCCCAAAGATAAGGCCTTGCCTCCATTGCCGCGTAATTTTCCTCGTGAACAATCGCCTGCCACTCCTCGGGATGCCAAGGCCCGCCCGTCCTCGGCCCCCTCTTCATATTCTGCTCGTGCTGTTTGACACTGGCTCCGGCCCCGTATTCGCTGATGCCGAGGGGCTTATCATTCGCGTCACGTTTGTATTTGTCTATGTCCTGTGCCATCTGAGGAGGGCTGCCCCTGTACCAGCCCGGATACGTATTCCACGCAATCAAATCTGTTATCTGCCGCAATCCGGGCCATCGGCTGCTCGGGTCGTTTGAAGCCGCCACGGT
>CAYNVP010000158.1:0-964 GCA_964400665.1 uncultured Pirellulales bacterium
ACGCGGCCTTGACCTGCGAAAGTATCTGGTTCTCGCCTAACATCTGCGAATCCAGACCTGCGGCCACGTTAAATAAATGTCTCGCGGCTTCGATACCGCGCTGTTGTCCGCAGTGTTCACGCCAGACCCGGCCGGCCTCGGGGCCGGTATTCCCGATTAGCTCGCTGATTGTCGGGCCCCGGTCGATTGCCTTCTTGGCGTAAAGGTAAACCTCCGTGCGGTTGCACGTCTGCAAAATCGCCGCCTCACTGATACCCTGCTCGCCCAGTAATGCCCTTAGCATATCGCGTCGCTGGTCGTCGCCAAGCGCCACCTTTTCCCGTTGTTCAACCGGGCAATCGTGATACGTTACACTGTAGAGGACAAGCTCCATAACGGTATTATTATAACGAAGACCGATTTCAATCGCCATATAATACAAGGCATATTGCTTGAGAACGGTGCCGTTTCTGTCATAATGTAGCATATTGCATTTTTTATTTTTTTTATGGCTATGGAACAGCAGGCAAACTCCAAAAATCGTTTAAGACGCGCGTTACTGTGGTCGGCTCTTGTGCTGATTTGGCTTTTGATAGCGCTTTCGATATATGGCGCATTCATCGGCGCAGAGCGTGCCCAGCGGTTCTTTAATTCCCTGCCGCTCGCATTTTACTGGATGGCGTTTTTATTGCTTCTTGTCGCTGGCATTGCGATATTTCACCGGCTGCTTCACATTAGGGGCCTGTTCCTCATCCATCTCGGCTGTGTGCTGGTATTGCTCGGCGGTATCTGGGGTTCGCAGGCGGGACTCGAAATGCAAAATGCCTTGTTCGGCACCGACACAATCCGCTCAGGCCAAATGGTAATCTATGAAGGAACGTCTGAAAAATCGGTGATACTCGAAGATGATACCTCAAAACAACTGCCCTTTGAAATAAAGCTTGTCGATTTTCGGATTGCCTATTATGAGCCGGGGTATTTATTG
>CAYNVP010000158.1:974-3356 GCA_964400665.1 uncultured Pirellulales bacterium
TTCAGACGCGCGAAGGCGTCGGTTTCAAAATGGCCGCCGAGCCTGGTTTGGTTTATGAACTCAGCGCAGACCTCGGCAGTGTCGCGATAATGCGAAGATTCGAAAACTTCAAACTCATACGCCGACAGGATAAACTCCTCGCAATTGACGACCCAAACGGCGATTCTAATCCCGCTCTCGAATTGCGCCTCACAAAGCCCGACGGCTTCGAAACAACCAAATATGTTTTCGAGCGCTTCGCGGGCCACTCCAGCCCGGATGACACACTGCACTTTTCGTATCGAAGAATGATTCGCGACTTTATCAGCGACCTCGAAATCGTCAAAGACAACAAAGTGGTTGCAAGAAAGAGCGTCGAGGTTAATAAACCATTGCATTTCGATGGATTCATTTTTTATCAGCAGGGCTACGACGACATAGCGGGCAGTTACTCGATATTGCGAGTTACAACCGACAAAGGCCTGATGACTGTTTATCTGGGCTTCTTTTTACTCTGCGCAGGCGTGTTCTGGCACCTTTGGCTGAGACACCTGTTCGGCGACAGGGAAATGGAAGATTAAAGAATGGCAATCAAATACACAATTCAGGGTCTGCTGATTTACGCGGGCTTAGCCGCATATCTTATGGCATTTGTAATATCACTGTTACGCCGGCGAAAAATAGGGACAGTTACCTTTTTTCTCGGCTTCCTCATCGGCTGTGTCTCAGTCGCGTATCGCTGGCTTCACGTCGGGCATTTACCGATGCAAAACCTGTTCGAGGTGTTTTTATGCCTCGGGGCGTTGGTGTATCCGATTTCGTTTTTTTGCAATCGTGTTTTGCGCGTCGGCGGTCGGCAATTCGATATACTCATTGCGGCTGTCGTGCTTTTCCCCGCCGGATTCTTCTTCAGCGCCGAGCCGCAGCGGCTTCCCCCCTCGCTGCAGAGCTGGCTTTTCGCTCCTCACGTCTTTGTATATATGCTCGCGTATGTCCTTATGGCCAAAGCCGCTGTTCAGGCGGTCCTGCATCTGGCAGGCATAAAGGAGACCAGCGAACTGGTTGGGCCGGAGCAGGCAGCGTATCGAATGGTTTGTGCCGGCTTTCCACCGCTGACCTTGGGTCTGATTCTCGGCAGCGTCTGGGGGCAAAACGCCTGGGGTGACTGGTGGGGTTGGGACCCGAAGGAACTTTGGTCGCTTGCTTCCTGGCTCGTTTACGTCGGCTACTTCCACTTCCGCTTTATGTTCGGCAAAAAACACCCACGTCTAAACTCCCTCTGGGTAATCGTGGGATTAGCCGTAATAATAATCACATTGTTGTGGGTCAACTTGTCAAAGCTCTTCCCCGGCCTCCACAGCTACGCAATGTAAAATTCATCCCTTTACACTTGGCAGAGGAAACGATTTGCGATATAAACAGAGGCCTGGAAATGTTAATAGCTCTCGCCTCGGCGTAGCCGAAGGCGAAGCCGGGTTTGAAAGGATAGCAAAAAATGTTCAGGAACGTGTTTTTGGGTTTGGTGATTGTTTTATCGTTATCGTCGTTGGCGGGTTGTGCTGAACCGAATGCTCCAGAGCCGCAGAAGAAGAAACCGGCGCCGATTCAATGGGTCGAAACAGAGACAGGCAGATGGATGGTTCACGATATGAATCGCCCAACTCCCCCCGTCGTAACACCGGGCCAGCCGAGCTGCGACGGCAAGGTCGGCTCCGCGCCGTCGGATGCGGTCGTTCTTTTCGACGGCAAAGACCTCTCGAATTGGGAGTCCGTCAAAAAACCGGGCCAGCCCGCGCCGTGGAAAATGGGCGACGGCTTCTTCGAAACCGTCAAAGACGCCGGCTACATAAGAACAAAACAAAAGTTCGGCTCCTGCCAGCTTCATCTCGAATTCGCCACACCGGCTCATGTACGAAGCGGTAACCAGGGTCGCGGAAACAGCGGCGTCTTTTTGATGGAGTTGTATGAGGTCCAAATCCTCGACTCGTACAACAACCGCACATACGCCGATGGCCAGTGCGCCGCCCTGTATGGCCGGGCCGTCCCGCTCGTAAACGCATCGCAAAAACCAGGCGAATGGCAAACCTACGATATCATCTTCCACAGGCCGACCTTCAAGGGTAGAAAAGTTGACAGAAAAGCGAGATTCACCGTCTTTCATAACGGTGTCTTAGTTCACGACAACGTCGAATTGCAGGGCGGAACCAACTGGATAGGCCCGCACGCCCTGACCGACTATGTCCCCCACGGCGATAAAGGTTCTCTTGCCCTCCAGGACCACGGCAACCCCGTCCGCTTCCGTAATATCTGGATTAGAGTTCTGTATGATTAAAAAGGGTTGTTATTTGTTTAGTTTAAGTGTGTAGTCGATTGAGTTTAGGGTTTGTTGTTTTGGGTTTGTTT
>CAYNVP010000158.1:3366-5461 GCA_964400665.1 uncultured Pirellulales bacterium
AAAGATTGTTGATTTCTGACTTGTCACGGCGTAGCCGAAGGTGAAGCCGGATTGCCAATTTGGCCGGGCAGATAAAACCCGGCCTTTTTTATTGGTTTTTTGCGCGCATTTTGGGCCGGAAAATACACTATAATTATGGACGCTGATATCAGCAGAGGACAGGATTTGGAAAGTGCAAGGTGAGCGAGAATACAATGCAGTCGCCTGAGAGACAATTAGTTGAACAGGCACAGAACGGCTGTTTGGAGAGATTCGGTATTCTCTACCAGCGTTACTACGGCAGTATGGTTGCCATCGCATATTCGGCGACAGGGGATATTTCCGCCGCGGAGGATGCCGCTCAGGAGACATTCACTATTGCCTGCCGGGACCTGTCAAAGTTAAAAAATAAAGATAAGTTTGCGGCCTGGCTGGCCGGGATATGCCGGAATGTGGCTAAAAAAATTAACAGGCAGGAATTCCACAAAAACGTGCACCGCCTGCCTTGCTCACAATCACAATCAGAGCAAAATTTATTCACTGATGAGGTCAGGCGGACCGTATGGCAGTTACGCCCGCGTGACAGGGAACCGATAGTGCTGCGATATTACGATAACCTTTCATATCAGCAGATTGCGGGATTACTGGGTATTTCTGTGCAGGCAGTGCACGGCCGGCTTATCAGGGCAAAACGAAAAATCGCAAAGCAGTTGAAACGCGTCGGTATAACAGAGGCGGATTATGAAAACGTCTGAAAACAATAACTGGCTCGATGATGTCCTTATTAAAGCAATCGGCTCCGAAAGACGTAAGCCGGACTTTGAAAAATGGCAACAGGAACACCCGCAGGCGGTGCAAAGATTAAAAACGCAGGCGATTCGGCAACCACACCCTAACCGCCTGCTTGATTTAGGGAGAGTTATTATGAAAAGCCCGATTACAAAATTCGCCGCCGCAGCGGTCATAATCGTCGCGGTTGTCGTATCAATATCTGTTTTCAACAAATCAGTGCCGCCTGTAATACCAACTGCTTTCGGAATCGAACAGGTAATCGCCGCTTCCGACAACATCCGCTTTTTGCACGTAAAACAATACAGGCCAGGCCAACGAAAACCTAATGAGTTCTGGATTAAATCCGATGAACATGGACACGTAGAAAAAGCCAGATATTACCTGCCTGTAACGGAAGACGGTATAAAACTTATCGTATGGACGCCCGAAAAAACGGAACACTGGGCCAAAAGTAAGCATCGTTTCTTTACTTACCAGACCAGCCGGATTGAGGGCTGGATGCAACGGATTATGGACCAGTGCCAGCCCAAGTTGGTTATGGAAAGACTTCTCGAAGACCAAAAGGCAGGCAAGGTTGATATAGACATACAAAAACCTGCCGTAATAGTTACAACTTATAAAGCAGAGCCAAAGAAGGGAATTTACTACGTAAACCAGAAGACGGATTTAATTACTCACGTCGAATCTTATCGTATCGAAGGCAGCCGAGAAGTCCTGAGATTGACAACTAAATTTTTTGATTATAACGTCCCTATAGATGAAAAAATGTTTAACCTCAGAGATGAGATTCCCAAAGATATAATTGTTTACGATGAGATAAATCAGCTTTGCGGTGTGGCTCAGGGCCAAATGACCGATGAGCAGGCAGCGGCGGAGACGGTTCGCCAGTTCTTTCAGGCACTCGCTGACAAGGACTATAAAAAAGCCGGCTTGATACAAGGCGGTATGCTCGAAGAATATGCCAAGAAAGAATTCGGCCGGTTTAATGTCATAGCAGTAGGTTCAATCGGCCCGCCAAACCATAAGCCGGATTGGGACGAGCACGGCTATAAAGTCCCCTGCGAGTTGGAAATTATCAGTTCCGGTGGACAAAAGACCATTTGGAAACCCAGTATGTATGTCCGGCCTGGAGATGATGAAATACATCCCGACCGCTGGCAAATCACTGGTTGGGATTGGTAATCCGAGGTCAATACAAAAACTAATAGGCCGGGCAAAATCGCCCGGCTTTTTTTGTGCGCGGCAGAAGAAAAATGACCGAAATAGCGGTTTTTTTAAACTAAAATACCCTCTAAAATCGTCAGGTAAGTGATTGAGGCCTCAG
>CAYNVP010000159.1:0-5393 GCA_964400665.1 uncultured Pirellulales bacterium
CTTGCGCCAATGCATTTGCCTGATTGGGGTCGAAAGCAACAAAGCTAAATAATCTCTTTTCTAAAGAATCAACTCCTATTATGGCTGCGTACAAGCCTTTTTCTTGCGCTGTTTTAGGATTCCGCAATAATTCCTCGGCCTTCAAAAATTGCTCTTTCAAGAGACATTCACAGGCTGCAATAAGTTTAGGGCTTTCTATAATTTCAGTTTCGACCGCTGAGGTAGATTTAAGGAAATACAACAATGCTAAAAGCAAAATCACTTTTTTCATTTTGTATCCCTTTTACAAATAGATTATGGTTTTAGGCCCGCACAGAGCGCGCCGATTATACTCTGTTGAATTGAAACGAAAACCTCTCCTTATGTAGCCCATTCTCCTTCGTCTCCTTCCATGCCCTTTGCCCCCAGTCAAAGGCAGGCTTCATTATATCCTCTTCTCGATGACCGTCAAGAAAGAATAGTGAATTTTCTCATCCGTTAAGGCATTTATAACAAGCAGTTGATACTACCCCCTCCACCTGCTAAAATACCCCCTCGCGCAAAATATATGTTACGGCACAACCGTTAAACGATTGACGAAATTTATCCCTAAGGGACGAGCAGCGCAACCGCAACCTAACAACGCATCCAGCATCCAGCATCGAGCATCGAGATACGAACAACGAACTACGAACGATGAACTTTGTCCTGTCCGCTGTCCTCAGTCCTCCTCTCTCCGTGATAATTATAATGTGGATTTACCCTTATTATATCTTGACATTCATACCGATATATAGCAAAGGTAATTATTGTTTGCTTTTTGGCCTGTACTGCCTGCCCCGCGCATTGTCGAGGGGAGCAGAGTCGAAGGGCTGGCTGCAAAAGCCAACAGGTGAGATAATATGAGAAACAAACACATCTATCTCGCGCAATCCCCTTATGTGAACATCCTCGTGCACAATATCGGCGCAAATATCCACTGTTTGCAGGAGATAAATATATGATAAACGAATCAATTTCTTGTGTCAGTGATTGCGGTGTTGGGGCCGGCTTGAATACGAGTAGTCAGATTGACAATCTGCTGGATATGAATACCTCAAAGGAAATTGTTAAAGTATCCAATAATGCGATTAAAGATATACAGCTGGATTTAGAATCGTTTATTTTTGGTCTGTCAGAATTATATATGCTGGTGGACAGACAAAACAAATTAGGTGTGCGGATATCTCTGCTTAGAAAGTGCGTAGAGAATACTAAAAGTAAAATTGATAGACTGGTGAAATAGAACAAGCCGAACAAGCCGCAAGCCATCAGGCGGCGTCGAGTAAATCCGTGTCTAAAAATTCTTTGTTGTTTTGCGCTAGGTGGCATTGCCACCTACTGAACGCATCGCTGGCCGAAACCTTCGTGTCTCTTCGTGTTAATTCGTGGTTAAAAAATTCTCTGTGTCCTCTGCCCGCCCTCGTACGTTGTAGACGGGGGTGCCCTCTGCGGATATAATACCTCTGCGGAAAAAAATCGTGAAATTTTATTTTGCCCGAAAGATTTTATGGCGGGAGACGAATAAAATGAAAAAAGAAATAGTTGTCCGGCTGCATAAGGATTTCGAGCAAAGCGTTTATAAGGACGAGGAAACGGGCCTCGAATTTTGGATGGCCAGAGACCTTCAGGGTTTGCTTGGTTATTCCCAATGGAGGAGTTTCGAGGCCGTAATAGAGAAGGCAAAAACCGCCTGCAGGAATTCAGGTTATAACACGCAAGACCATTTTGCGCATTCGCGCAAAATGGTCGATATCGGCTCCGACGCAAAGCGCGAAATCGATGATATTGCGCTTACACGTTACGCCTGCTATCTCATCGCCCAGAACGGCGACCCGTCAAAAGACCAGATTGCATTTGCCCAGACGTATTTCGCCGTCCAGACAAGAAAACAGGAAATTATTGAAAAGCGAATAGCCGAAATCGAACGGCTCAGCGCACGACGCAAACTGAGCATATCCGAAAAGGAGCTGTCGGGTATAATATACGAAAGATTATCAGATGAGAAATCCTTCGCTCGCATACGAAGCAAAGGCGATACGGCTTTGTTCGGCGGAAAGACCACCGGGCAAATAAAACGCAAACTGGCCGTGCCCAATTCCAGACCTTTGGCTGATTTTCTTCCGACCATTACAATCAAGGCCAAGGACTTCACCAACGAGATAACAAATTTCAATATCAAGCGAGACGATCTGCGGACGGAGCCGGGTATTACCAGAGAGCATGTAAAAAATAATCAGGAAGTTCGAAAGCTTCTCATCAAGCGAAATATCAGGCCCGAGCAATTGCCTCCGGCCGAAGATGTGAAAATATTAGAGAGAAAGCTAACCTCCCAGCAAAAGAAATTGATAGCCAAAGCTGAACCGCTGGATGTAAAACAGGACGAATGATTGGGATTAAAATTAAGACGCAAATCTATGAAAAAGACCATATTTGTCATCACAACCTTTTCGCTCGTGTTGGCCTCCGGCTGTCAGCAGCCAACCTCGAAACTTAATTACCCCCCTGCCAGAAGGGACTCTATCGTCGACGATTACTTCGGCACCAAAGTTGCAGACCCTTACCGCTGGCTCGAAGACCCCGACTCAAACGAAACCATAGATTGGGTCAATAAGGAAAACTCCATCACCGAAAATTTCCTCGATACCCCCGCGCGGGAAAAAATAAAAGAGCGCCTCACTGACCTTTTGAACTACCCCCGATATTCCGCCCCGACCAAAAGGGCCAGTCGATACTTCTTCTCGAAAAATGACGGCCTGCAAAACCAGTCCGTCCTCTACTTCCAGAACTCACTCACCGACGACCCAAAAACCCTCATCAACCCCAACCTGCTCAGCCCCGACGGCACCATTTCGCTCGGCTCGACCGCTTACAGCCACGACGGCAAACTTTTCGCTTATGGCCTGTCGCAAAGCGGCTCTGATACCCAAATTGTCAAAATCAAAAATATCGACACGCTTACTGATTACAACGACATTCTCCATTACTGCCGCTGGCCCGGCATCGCCGTCAAGCACGACGATTCCGGCTTTTTCTACAACCGGTATCCCGAGCCGAATTCCCTCGCCCCCGCCGACCGTTTCACCCACAATATGGTTTACTACCACAAGCTCGCGACCCCGCAATCCGACGACAAGCTGATTTACGAAGATCCCGAAAACAAAGAGTTCGGCTTTCACCCATTCATCACCGAAGATGGCTCGTATCTCTTTCTGCACGTCTGGCACGGCACCGACCCCAACAACCGTATCTACTACCGCCCCGTCGACCTGCCTGCCCCTGCAAGCAGTAAGCAGGGGTCCAAGTCGGACAGCGATGCTCCTTTCATCAAGCTGCTAAACGACGCCGACGCCCGTTATGAGTTTCTCGCAAACGTCGGCCCGGTCTTTTATTTCCAAACCGATTTAGACGCCCCGCGGGGCCGCATTATCGCCATCGATTCCGACAATCCCGCACGCGAAAACTGGCGCCAAATTATCCCCGAATCCTCTGACATCCTCGATTTCGCCGCCTGCGTCAATAATCAGCTTGTCATAGCTTACCTCACCGACGTCCACCACCAGCTAAAAATCTTCACGCTGGCCGGCTCATTCGTCCGCGAAATACCCCTGCCCACACTCGGCACAGTTGCAGGCCTTTCCGGCAACCATTTCGATAAAGAGATGTTCTTTACCTTCACCTCGTTTCTCTTTCCCCCGACAATCTACCGCTACGACATCGAAACCGACAAGCTCACTGTCTTTAGAAAACCCGAAATCGACTTCGACCCCTCCCCTTATGAAACCCACCAGTTCTTCTATACTTCCAAAGACGGCACACGAGTCCCTATGTTCCTCGTCCACAAAAAAGGCATCAAGCTCGACGGCCGCAACCCCACCCTGCTCTACGCCTACGGCGGCTTCGGCAACAGCACCACCCCCTACTTCTCCGTCGGCCGGATTACCTGGCTCGAACACGGCGGCGTTTACGCCGTCGCTAATATCCGCGGCGGCGGAGAATATGGTGAAAATTGGCACAGGGCGGCTATGAAGGAAAAAAGGCAAACCGGCTTCGATGACTTCATCGCCGCAGCAGAGTTCTTAATCGACCGTAAATACACCAACCCCAGGAAACTGGCCATCCTCGGCGGCAGCAACGGCGGACTCCTGACCGCCGTCTGTATGCTACAGCGGCCTGACCTTTACGGAGCCGTCGTTTCGCTGGTTCCCGCGACCGATATGCTCCGCTTCAACAAGTTCACCATCGGCCGATACTGGATACCGGAATATGGCAGTCCGGACGACCCGGAACAGTTCAAATACCTCTACGCATATTCGCCGCTTCACAACGTAAAACCCGGCGCCGTGTATCCGCCGGCCCTCGTCACTACCGCCGATACCGATGACCGCGTCGTCCCTATGCACTCCAAGAAATTCGTCGCCACGCTGCAGTATGACTCCGCGGGCAATAATACCGCAGGAAGCAACCCCATCCTGCTCCGCGTCGAAACCAAGGCCGGCCACGGCCACGGAATGCCCATAACAAAAGTCATCGACGAGGTCGCTGACGTCTACGCCTTCCTGTTCAAGGTGCTAAATATCCCTTACAACTAAAGCGGAAACAATGAATATAGTTCTATACCTCATCGCTGGCCCGATGTTTATCGTTTCATTCGGCTCGTATTTGTATCTTTCGAAAAAGCTCAAAAAAGAATACGACCCTGATTTGGACGATTACTATCACGAGGTCGAGGACCGGCACCCCGGATTGATTAAATATAACAAATGGTCGAAAATCACCTTCACGCTGGCCGCCCTAAGCGCGCTACTGCTCTTCCTCGCCGCCGTCATTTGACAAAACCCCCGTGTTTTGTCATTGCGAGGAGTCCCGATTTATCAGGACGACGAAGCAATCTCTCAATATCGCGCATTTGAGATTGCTTCGCTTCGCTCGCAATGATTGATTACACGGTCTAAATAGATTGATGTGACTATAAAAAAAGCGGGCCAGAACGGGTCCCACACCCAAAACCCTGTCCCAACCCGCCTGTAAAGCAGATTTAACAGGTACAAACAGGGTTTGTCCCTGTAAGATGAACTTGCGGACAGGGACTCCACCCTTATGTATAATGGACGTTTCTCAATACAAGCTTATTGCAAAATACTAACGAATATCTTCGACAAACGCAAAAAAATTACAAGTATGTTTTAATAGTGTCCCCGTCTCAGCTTCTCAAAGGGGACAGCCCGGCTTCGCTCAGGGCTAGCAGGACGCAGAAGCTTCTTCAGGGAAATTTAATCGGGCGAATTCTCCGAAATACTTCTTCGCGGCCGCGTCGTATGCCTTTGCCGCTGCAACCTCGTCTTCGTACTGTCCCAGCCATATTTTCTTGCCTT
>CAYNVP010000160.1:0-5332 GCA_964400665.1 uncultured Pirellulales bacterium
AAGGTCGCAGTCGATGGTAAATTCCGACCCGGCAATTGGGATGGGTCTCCGCCTCCCTGAAGAATCCGGCTCGCCTAATTGCATCCTGATACACTTTATTCCGCGCACCCAGCTGTCTTTGTCGCCCAGCACCTCGACCGGCGCGGTAAGCATCTCGAATTTGATGTCTTCCTCTTCGGCGTGATGGACCTCCTCAACACGGGCGGGCATCTCCTTTTGGCTTCGGCGATAGACGATTGTGCTTAGTGCCGCGCCGAGTCGTTTGCTGGTCCGCACCGCGTCCATAGCGGTATTTCCTCCCCCGATGACGCAGACGCGCTTGCCGTGGACGATAGGTGTATCAGAATCGGGGTCGTAGGCCTCCATAAGGTTTACGCGGGTGAGGTATTCGTTGGCCGAATAGACGCCCTTGAAGTTTTCGCCGGGTATATTCATAAACACTGGCAGTCCCGCACCGACAGCGATAAAGATGGCCTCGAAATGCTCTTCGTTCATAAGCTGCGGTATTGTCACCGTCCTGCCCACGATAACGTTGGTCTCGATTTTGACTCCGAGTGCCTTGAGGTTTCGGATTTCGGCATCCACTATTTTCTTCGGCATACGGAATTCCGGGATGCCGTAAACAAGGACGCCGCCCGGCTTGTGAAATGCCTCGAATATGGTTACGTCGTAGCCTAACTTGGCTAATTGCCCTGCGCATGTGATTCCCGCCGGCCCTGAACCGATGCACGCGACCTTTTTACCAATCTTTTGAATTTTGTCTTGTGTTTTGCCTGCCCCCGCATGCCGTAGGCGGGGGGGTCTTGTGTCTTGGGTCTGAGTTTGATGCTGCATCTGGTAATCTGCGACGAAGCGTTCGAGCCAGCCGATGGCGACGGGAGTATCGCTTTTGCAGCGGACGCAGGTTGTCTCGCACTGGATTTCCTGTGGACAGACCCGGCCCGTAACGCCGGGAAGGTCGTTGTCCCGCCGAACAAGCTCCGCGGCGGCTAAAAAATCGCCCTCCGAAATCAGCTTGATAAAACCCGGTATGTCGATTCCGACGGGGCAGCCCGGGACGCATTTGGCGTTCTTGCACTGAAGACAGCGCTGCGCCTCGCGGATAGCGACCTGTTCAGGTAAACCGAGGTTGACCTCTTTGAAGTCCCTGCTCCGCTCGATGCCGTCTCGCTGTGGCATCTGCTGCCGCGGTATCGCCATTCGCTCCTTGGCCGTCAATTTGTTCTGTTCTTTATTCACCCTGTATCCTTACCCTTGGTCTTGGGTCTTGCGTCTTGAGTCCTGGGTCTTTAGCTTACATTTATGCTCTTCATATCTTTTGTCTTCGTGGGATTTGTAGGTTTTCAGCCGGTCCATAAGCTCGTCAAAATCGACCTTGTGCCCGTCGAATTCCGGCCCATCGACGCAGGCGAACTTGCGCTTGCCGTCGATTGTGACCCGGCACCCCCCGCACATCCCAGTGCCATCAACCATAACCGGATTCAAGCTGACAATCGTCGGGATATTCAATGGCCGTGTCAGCTCTGATACCGCCTTCATCATTACCACCGGCCCCGCGCAGTAAACCGCGTCTATTTTCCCGCTCGCCTCGCTTCGCGGGCGAAGCGGGTCGGCTTGCTCAGTTAGCTCACGCAGCGCATCTGTAACAAGTCCTTTTTTGCCGGATGAGCCGTCGTCGGTTATAACGACTAATTTGTCGCTTACCGAGCCGAGAAGCTCTTCCAGAATGAGCAGGTCTTTGGTCCTCGCGCCGAGAATGGAGATAATCTTGTTTCCCGCCTCTCGAAGTGCGACCGCCTGCGGGTAAACTACGGCCGTTCCTAATCCGCCGCCTATTACCGCCACCGTCCCGTATTTCCGAATTTCGCTGGGCATCCCTAATGGCCCAGCCGCGTCGGCAAACGACTGGCCTTTTTTGAGCGTGGCCATTTCAGAAGTGCTTTTCCCGACGGCCTGAACAATCAGTGTGATAGTCCCTGTGTCGGTATTAACGTCTGCTATCGTAAGCGGTATGCGTTCGGAATGCTCAAACGCCCGGACGATAACAAACTGACCGCATCGCCTTGCCTTGGCGATTCGCGGTGCCTTTATCTCGTATCGGGTCACGTTCGGCCCGATTGTCTCTTTATTGACGATTTCGAACATTGGCTCATCCACTTCTTTTTTTACTGCGGAGACCGCAGAGTTCGCAGAGATTATTGTTACTGTTTTTTCTCTGCGTTCTCAGCGTGCTCTGCGGTGAAAGTTACAACCAGCGATTTTAACCTGCTGTAAAACAACGAATTATACTCGTATTGGTTAACCAGCGAAAATTAAAATTGCCGGTGAATACAATTAGCAATACTTATACGTTCAAAATAGGATTTGGTTGCTCGATAGATTTGTTATAGGCGGACTATGACTATTAAATCCTGCGTCTTCTCAATATCATCAGCCCGCCGAGACCGAGAAGCAAAACCGTGGCCGGCTCAGGCGTAAGCAGAAATGCACGCCCATCGCCGTGATAAGTTCCAACACCTACAATCCATCCATTGTTATTTATACTATGTGCGTAAAGAAGTTTCCAGCCGGATGAAGGGTCTATGAGGGTATTAAGGTCTATATTGTTGCCCTGTCCCGTTGGGTCAAAAAGGCAGGCGTGCGGATACATATAACCGGGGATTTCAGAATAGCCGATAATCTGACCGAAATCGTTAATAGCCATTGCCCGGCTTTCCTCACCGCCGAGCGTTCCAAGGTCAATATTAGCTCCTCCGCCTGAGGAATCGAAAAGAACAGCGTGAAGGTATTCCGGATAGAGTGGGTCGGGGTTTGCCTCTGGTGTAGAAGCATAACCGACAATCTGGTTGTCGTTGTTAATGAATCTGGCCCAGCTTTCACTGCCTCCGAGGGTCCCGAGCTCCAAATTTGCCCCGCCTCCCGTTTCATCGAAATAAGCGGCGTGATAGTGTTGAATACTGGGACTGATATAGTATAGAGCGGCGCCGACAATGCGCCCATTGTCATTTATGGAATAGGCCATACTGCCGTCTATGGAATAGGGCGGCATATTGCCGAAAGTTCCCAAATCCAGATTGACTCCGCCTCCTGTCGCGTCAAAAAGGCAGGCATAGGTTCCATAATAATTGCCAAATATGTCGCTATTATCAGCATATCCGACAATCTGGCCGCCATTGTTAATCGATGTTGCCGCATTAAACATGTCGCCGCCGAGGGTTCCGAGGTCAATATTTGCTCCTCCCCCTGTGGAATCGAAGAGACAAGCATGGCTATATAGAACCTGAGGATTCTCGTCTACGCCTACTACCTGACCATTATTGTTTATAGAAAGAGCTCGGCTGTCCGTATAGCCGCCAGGTGTTCCAAGGTCTATATTGTTGCCCTGACCTGTTGTGTCGAAAATAACGGCATGGCCGCCGCTCTCTCCGGCAATCTGACCGTTATCATTGATGGAATAGGCGATGCCCGGCCCGAGGTCGATGACCTCATAGTAGGCATAAGCGGAACCGTTGATAATGAAAAGAATGAGAACCGCTGAAAGAAATAATGTTTTACCTGTCATATTTTTTCCTCTTTATGATTCCTTAGGACGACTTGCGTCTTCGCAAAATCGTCAGTCCGCTAAATCCCAAAAGCAAAATCGTGCTTGGTTCAGGCGTAAGCAAAAACGCGTGAATATCACCATCGGGATTAATCCCGGAACCTACAATCCAGCCGTTGTTGTTTATGCAATATGCTCCAGTTAGTGTCCAGCCGAGGGAGGGGTCTATGATGGTGTTGAGGTCTATATTGGCCCCACCGCCTGTGGAGTCAAAAAGACAAGCACGGTAAATGTCCGGTTCAACCCATGAGGTTTTATTGAAGACATTTCCTACAATCTGTCCGTTGTCGTTAATACATAGGGCCTCACTATTTTCAAATATGCCAGTTGTTCCGAGGTCTATATTGGGACCGGGTACAAAGAGACAGGCATGCTGGCGGGAGTCGAGGTAGCCGTAACTAACATTGGCATATCCTACGATTTGTCCGTTATCATTAATGGAATAAGCACAACTGTTTGTTAGACCGAGAGAACCGAGGCCCTCGTTATACCCCTCACCCGAAGGGTCGAAAAGACAGGCATTGAAGGAAAGTCCAACTATGGGTGGTTGAACACGTACATCAGCCCATCCTACAATCTGGCCGTTATTATTGATGGAATGGGCTTCACTATCATCAACCCAAAGTGAACCGAGATTAATATTGTCCCCACTGCCTGCGGGGTCAAAAAGACAGGCGCGCCTCAGGGAGCCGTAGTGAGACCACCCGGCGATCTGACTGCTGTCATTTATGGACATAGCTGCGCTGAAATTTCCTCCTTCGAGTGTTCCGAGGTCAATATTTACCCCGCCGCCTGTAGGGTCAAAAAGGCAAGCACGGCCATTGCTGGAAATGTCAGATGCCCCGCCGACAATTTGTCCAGCATTGTTGATGCAGTGGGCGCCACTTTCGTTGCCACCGAGTGTTCCGAGGTCTATATTGTCGCCATTGCCTGTTGAATCAAAAAGGCAGGCGTGCTGGTTGCCGGAACTATTCCTTGCCCAACCGACGATTTGTCCGTTGTCGTTGATGAATCTGGCACCGCTGTGTGCACCGCCGAGGGTTCCGAGGTCGATGACCTCATAGTAGGCATAAGCGGGACAGGTGATAATGAAAAGAATAAGAACCGCTGAAAGAAAGGATGTGTTTTTAGCTTGCATAAGTTCTCCTGCTCCTCTAAGCCGTGTTAGAAAATCACCCCGTAGGGTGATATTTTACTACGGCCATCCTCTCTGCCCCTCTTCGCAGGATATTATTAGCTTACATCGTTATAAAGGAAATGTCAAGTGAATTTTAATAAAAATATAACCGGTTAGTTATGGTTAGGGTTTCTAAACTTGAATCGCACTTTCGGCTGCTTCTATCCGTATCTAAAATAAGACGAACGTATTGAAAGGGGCATAATATGAAGCTTAAATACGCTGCAATTACGGCCTTTGTCGTTGCGATAGCCGCATTTGCCGTCCAAAAACATCAGGGGGATAAAAAAATGCCTTATAGAGAACTAACTCCCGAAGAAAAATACGTCATTATCGATAAGGGCACCGAGGCCCCATATTCCGGCGAATATCTCAGTAATAAGCAACCCGGCACGTATGTCTGCAGGCGCTGCGGAGCTGCCCTTTACCGAAGCAGTGACAAGTTCGACGGGCACTGCGGCTGGCCTTCATTCGACGACGAAATTCCCGGCGCCGTAAAACGTGTCCCCGACCCTGATGGCTACCGCACTGAAATATCTTGTGCAAATTGCGGC
>CAYNVP010000161.1:0-5320 GCA_964400665.1 uncultured Pirellulales bacterium
ACAATATAATCATTCCCTAAGGCCGGAAAAGAATCACACCTTTGTCCGTCAACACCGCCGTCCGGTTGTGATTTGCCTTTCATTTGATAATAAACGAGGGTATATTATTCCCAATCGAAAGATATTTTTGCATAGGAGAGGCAGTCGAGAGATTGAACCGGAAATCTCGTAACTTAGACATATCAGGGCAAAACTTCCGCGCAAATAAAGAAAAGCGAAAGGGGGTGTTTGATATATGGCAAAAGCTGAAGCAAGTGTCGAAGAATTAGTTGGAATGATCGAACGAGGCGAACTTCGTCTTCCAGAAATGCAAAGGCGCTATGTATGGAGATCTACACGTGTCCGTGATCTTTTGGATTCATTGTACCGCGGGTATCCCTCTGGCGCGATTCTATTGTGGGAGACTGACGAAGACATACCATTACAAGATTTTGCTCTCGAGCAAAAAAACAATCCTTATCAGAGTACACGGCTCTTGCTTGATGGCCAGCAGCGTCTGACTTCTCTATCGGCAGTAATTCGCGGCGAAAAGGTGTCTGTGCGTGGACGCAAAAGGCCTATTGAACTGCTTTTCAACCTTGAGCATCCTGATGAACTGGCAGTAGTTACTGAAGTAAACGAGAACAGTGAAAATGATGAGGACCTGATTGAAGACGAAATCGATTCCACTGAAGATGAACTCCAGCAACGTTTTAACCAGATGACATTTGTAGTGGCAACGCGAAAACTAGAGAATCTTCCACAATGGGTTAAAGTGACCGAAGTTTTCAAGACGGACAGTGATGCTCCGTTCCTCAAGCGAGCGGGCGTGACAAATTTTGAAGACCCTCGTTATGAAAAATACAGCCAGCGTCTGGCCAGATTGAGAACTATCCGCAAATACGTGTACCGCATGGATGTGCTGGAAAGGAAGCTTTCCTATGATGAGGTGACGGAAATATTTGTCCGGGTGAACTCATTAGGGGCCAAGCTGAGAAGCTCCGACCTTGCTTTGGCACAAATAACCGCCAAGTGGAGAAATTCACTCAAAACCTTCATGGCTTTCCAGGAGAAATGTGCCAAAGATGGATTTGATCTTGATCTTGGATTACATCTGAAAAATCTAGTAGCTTTTGCAACAAACCAATCACGATTCCTGACTGTTAGCAATCTTACTATCGATAAATTAAAAAACGCATGGAAGCAATCTTGTCCTGGAATGGAATTTGCGATTAATTTTCTTAAAAGTAATGTCGGTATTAAAAGCTCGGTGTTACTTTCATCTCATTTCATGCTTATTACGTTGGCAAAATATGGGCATGCAAGGGATTATGAACTTACACCTGAACAATCGGATAGACTCCGTTTCTGGATATTACTAGCGAATGCCAAAGGACGTTATTCTCGTGGTTCTTCGGAAACTATTCTCAATCAAGATTTGGCTATGATTAGAGATGGAAGCCAGGCGGATGATTTGGTGAATCGATTACAATTACAAGTCGGCAGACCCGACATAACCCCTGAGGAGCTTGAAGGGCGAAATCAACGAAGCGCTCTTTTCAAAACTATGTTTCTTGCTTTTAGTGCGTCTGGAGCTAAGGACTGGCGTTCTAATCTTGCAATTTCTCTTGAACATTCCGGGTATCAACATAAACTACAATTTCATCATCTTTTTGCAAAGGCATTGCTAAAGAAAATAGTAACTGACCGTGAAGCTGATGATATCGCTAATCTATCATTTATTGGTGGTAAAACCAATCTGCATATCAGCGATAAAGCTCCGTTAGATTATATTCCACCATTAGTTGAGAAAATTGGCACTAAACTATTCGAAGCACAATGCATTCCTACCAATCATGATTTATTAAAATTGGAGAACTATAAGAAATTTTTAGTTGAACGCAGACGACTAATTGCAAATGCACTTAACAATTATCTGAGTGTTTCAACAAAAAACCAAAATATCTAATAGTGTAAGAGAGTCTAGGTGGAAACAAGGTATGCTAATAGACCGCACTCAAAAAGCCGTTGAGATTGTCAAAACGCTTACAGACGGAATCGATCCCGCAACCGGCGAAGTATCTCCATCAGAAGAGTCCCGTCTGGATGATAAGACGGTAAGGGACCTTTATGATGCAATCGAGATTCTTAAACAGCAGGCCGATAGAATTGACCCTTATACCGGAAAGATTCTTGAGAACAATAGTTTATATGACAATATTGAGTTTTCAGGAGCTTTGTTTCTGATAATTGAGTTTGTTAAAGATATATTGCCCAAAAAACCGCGTTTGAGACGTTTAAGAAAAGCTCGTTTAAGGCGCGAAAGAAAACTTCATTCTTATATGGCGGGTCAGTCGTGGTCAGAAGATGAATCTCAGTTGCTTGTTGAGCAATTTGATAAAGGAATAGAAATTGAAGAATTGGCTAAAATTCATCAGAGAACGAGGGGCGCAATAAGGGCCCGTCTTAAAAAGCTTGGAAAAATAAAAATCCGATAACTCTCTCGCCTTTGGTTTCCTCAAAGAATAGGGCTGGCGAGGCAGCGCGCTTCGTGATACATTCGGCAGTTGAGCATTCGAATAATGGAAATCTGTGTTATTTTGCTCGGTTTAAAAATGAAGACCGATGGTCTTCGCGGGCAAGGCAATGGCCTTTTGAAGAAGCTCGCTTCGAGAAGAAGGTCTTGCCGGTGAACGCCAAGCCGAGCAAAAGCATTGTAAATCAGTGTGAATCCGTGGTTAAGAAATCTTCGTGTCTATTCGTGGTTAATAAATCCGTTTAATCCGCGTCTAAAATTCTTTATGCCCTTTTGTGCTTTTCCACGGCTATATAAATCAGTGAAATCCGCGTAATCCGTCCGCCTTTGGCGAGACCTCGCCCGCCGCTCCGCGGCGAGGCGGGTGATTAAAAAATCTTCGTGTCTATTCGTGGTTAAAAAATCAGTGTAAAGCAGCGTAAATCTGCGTTAAACCCGTGAGATGGCGGCTTTGCCTATCTCATGGGTTAAATCCGTGTCTAAAAATTCTTTGTAGCCTAAAAACTTCCGTGATATTCTGCGCTAGGTGGCATTGCCACTTACTGAATACATCTCTGGCCGAAACATCTATAATCAGTGAAATCTGTGTAATCTGTGGTTAAAATTCTCTGCGTTCTCGCCTGCCCCTGTATTTTGTTGGCAGGGAATTCTCGTTACTCAATTTTATCGAGCATCGGGTCACGAGCGACGAGTCTCGGCTGTTCGCCTATATCCTGCTGTAGCTGTTGAACACCTTGCGGAAATGAAATCCGTAAATAATGAGCGTCATTGCCATATGGAAATACTGTGGCCGGCGCATCGACCAGAAAATCAGCTTCCAGTAATAAATCCTGCCCCTGTTTACTATCCCCAGAAGCCATATCGACTTGATAAACGCCTTGATGTCCTGGTAATGAATCCTGATTTTGATTTTCGGCGAAGGTTTGTAATTCTTCAGGAACGTCAGGATTCTTTCGTAGTAAAGCTTGTGTGAGTAAATCGTTTTTACGACGTTTCTATACCCGTTGACAAGGTCTTCATATTTCATCTTGGGGATGAAATTCATCGAAAAGTCCGTATTGTCGCCCGTGGGGTTCCTCAGAAGCCGGTTTTCCTGCATAAGCCGTTTGTAGAGCTGCGTCCCCCGCGGGGCGTTCAGCAGTCCCACCATCGCGGTCACTATCCCGCTTTGCTGAATGAATTTTATCAGGTTCTCGAAGATGGTCCCCTTATCGCTGTCAAAGCCCAGGATGAATCCCCCCTGGACCTGCATACCGAAGCTTTGTATCTTTTTGACGCATTCCACGAGGTTTCTGCCTGTGTTTTGCACCTTGTTGCATTCCGTCAGGCTGTCCTCGTCGGAGCTTTCGATGCCGACAAACACGCAGTCGAAGCCCGCATCGACCATTAAGCGCATCAGCTCTTCGTCATCTGCGAGGTTGATGGATGCCTGCGTGTTGAAGGAGAACGGGTATTTCTTTTTCTCCATCCATTCTATTATCGCAGGGAGAATTTCCTCCTTCAGAATTCTTTTGTTTCCGATGAAGTTATCGTCAACGACAAACACCGACCCCCTGTAGCCGGCGGAATAAATACCCTCGAATTCAGCCAGTATCTGCTCCTTCGTTTTTGTCCTCATTTTATGCCCGAACATCTTCGTAACGTCGCAAAAATCGCAGTTGAAGGGGCAGCCCCGCGAATACTGGATGCACATCACCGCGTAATGCTTCATATCCGCCAGCTCCCACAGCGGGGTCGGCGAATCCTGCATATCCGCGAACTCTTTTGTCTTGTAAAGGCGCTGTGTTGTTCCACCTTCGAGGTCTTTTAGGAACTCCGGCAGCGTAATCTCGCCCTCGTTGAGGACAAAGTGGTCAACTTTCGGAAAGTCCTCCGGCACCGAGGTAAAGAGCGGCCCGCCTCCCACGACGGGTTTGCCCAGCTTTCTGCATCGTTCTATGACCTGGTGAGCCGAATGCCTCTGGATGAACATACCCGTGATGAATACATAGTCGGCCCAGCGGATATCCCTGTCTCGCAGTTTCGTCACAACCATATCAACGAGCCGTTTCTCCCATTGCTTCGGCAGCATCGCCGCAACGGTCAAAAGGCCCAGCGGCGGGAGCATCGCCTTTTTGGAAATGAAACGCAGCGCGTTTCTTAAACTCCAGAAGGTGCTCGGACATTCCGGATTTACAAGTAAGATTTTCATAATCAACATCCTTGTATAGTGTTAATGTTCACAGAGACGACACGGAACCTTACTCCGGTTTTGCCTCGTCTCGGCGAAGGCAAAAATCATCGGTGTTAAACAATTGCTAAAGACGCCGAGCCGTATCCGGACACAGATACTGAAATCAGCCGAAAGCGAGAAGAAGTGAAAGCCCCCGCTGCTGTCTTGCGACAGCAAGACGCGGGGATACTTAACTTGACGCTAACTGGTTGAAAACAGCAGGAACCGACTAATAAATTGTCTGGTCCTAACGGTCTTCTCAAAATTCCCCAAAACCGGCAAAAAATCCTTTCATTAAAAATCCTAAAAATGGACCGAAGCTTGCATCCTGGTTGTTTTTCTTCACCTGAATAGTATATCGGCCTGTGAAAATTATTTACATAAAAAAACGAAATAAGTTCGGGAATCCATAGACAGCCAAACTGTTTGTCTCTTTTAAGTCCTTCTTCTTCAAAAAGGGCTTAACGTTATTGTCCGGCAGGCAAGTGTTAAACTGGGCAAAATAAAACACCTGTTTCATACAGTTGTATGATACAGTTGTATGATACAGTTGTATGATACAGTTGTACGACAAAAGCGCGCAAGCGCTTTTG
>CAYNVP010000162.1:0-2335 GCA_964400665.1 uncultured Pirellulales bacterium
AATACCCAGCAGCACCGCCACTAACGTATTGCAGTTGAAAATCGGCACGGCACGGGCCACGTCGGCCCCCGCCCTGAACGCCAGCAGCGAGAACACCATTCCCAGCGCCCACAGCACTCCCTGCGACACGCCCGCTATCGCCGAAGGCGCAGTAATCGCCGGCTTCGGCCCTTTGCTAAAGGCCCCGTATATCCCAACCACGGCGAGTATCCCTATGAGCATCAATATCGCCGACCATTTAGGCCCTAATCCGCAATACTTATCTACGGTTGCCACCTTCGCTACTACTATATAGCAGCCCCAGCAAGCCATCGCCAACAATGCGAAAACCAGCCACATCTTCATTTGTTGCTCCTTAATTGTCCTTGAATCTATAGTTCTGCTTTTACGCTTGGCTCTTCGTCCTGTCCGCTTCTTGCGACCATCCTGTTAATCGCGTCTATATACGCCTTTGCGCTTGCCTCGATAATGTCCGTCGAAACGCCTCTGCCGACAAACGTCCTGCCGCCTGCCCCGAGCATCGTCGAGGGGTCTGTTTTAATCTTCACAGTTGCTTCACCCAACGCCTCTTTGCCGCTTGTAACCGCCCGTATCGAGTAGCTTTCAAGGTTCGGTGAGAATCCCGTCGCCTCGCGTATCGCGTTATAAGCCGCATCGACGGGCCCGTCGCCTTCGGCCTTTGCCTCTTTGGTTCCTTCTTTGCTCTTTATCTTCACCGCCGCCTGCGGCGCGTTGCCCGTCTCGATGAGCACCCGCAAATACTCCAGTTCATACGTATGTTCGACGGTCCTCATCTGGTCGTTGACAAGCGCGGCAAGGTCCTCGTCGAAAACCTCTTTCTTCTTGTCGGCCACTTCAAGGAACCTGACATACAATTGCTCAAGCTGCGCATCTGTAACCTTATAGCCAAGCTCAGTCAACCTGTGCTTGAGACCGTGCCTTCCGGTCCTAGCAGTGAGGACAACCGTGCTTTGCGGGGAGCCGACGTCCTGTGGCTTCATAATTTCATACGTCAGCGGGTCCTTTAGAAACCCGTCAACGTGAATGCCGCTGCTGTGGGCAAAGGCATTGGTCCCGACAACGGCCTTGTTCGGCGGGACGGCTATCCCCAACATTTCGGAGGCCATCCTGCTCGTCCGGTAAAGCTCCTTGGTGTTGATTTTCGTTTTAAGACCGAAAAAGTCCCTGCGGGTCTTTATCGCCATCACCGCCTCTTCTAACGAGGCGTTGCCTGCCCGTTCGCCGACGCCATTGATTGTGCATTCAATCTGCCTTGCGCCGCTGCGTACGCCGGCAAGCGTATTGGCCACTGCCATTCCCAAATCATCGTGACAGTGAACGCTTATAATCGTCTTTCGCACGTTGGGGACCTTGTTAAAAATGTCTGCGATTAACTGCCCGTACTGCTCGGGTATCGAATAGCCGGTTGTGTCGGGGATATTCACGGTTGTCGCGCCTGCGTCGATTACCGCCTCGATGACCCGGTAAAGATATTCCTTTTCTGCTCTGCCCGAGTCCTCGCAGTAAAATTCGACGTCGTCGGTGTACTGTTTGGCGCGTTTGACGGCCTTTACGCCCATCTCAATAGCTTTTTCTTTTTTGTCCCTGAGCGTTTTGCCGTATTTATCGTCCTTGAATTTGCCGGCGATGTGAATATCGCTGATTCCAAGGCCCGTATGTATCCTGGTTTTTTTGGCTTTTTTGAGGGCCTTGCCCGCGGCGTCGATGTCGGCTTCAACCGCCCTCGAAAGCCCGCAAATCGTGGGCCCTACAACCTGCTGGGCGATTAAGCTCACCGCCTCGAAATCCTGCGGCGACGAAATCGGGAAACCGGCTTCAATCACGTCAACGCCGAGCTTGGCAAGCTGGGTAGCAAGCTCGAGTTTTTCGCCTGTGCCTAATCTTGTGCCCGCGGCCTGCTCGCCGTCGCGTAATGTCGTGTCGAATATCAATACTTTGTCTTCCATTTGTGTATCTCCAGATTTTTAGCCATTCTCAGCCCCCGGCTTACGGCTCGCAGGGGGCAGGCACGGCTGTTTTTACTTGAACCTGTTATTATCCGCGAAAGCGGGGTAAATGCCAGTAAATACCGCTTCCGCTGTGGTTAGAAAGGGAAAATGAGTTGTGGTAGTACGGTTTTCTGCGCCTTAAAGGCGCAGGAGCAGCGTAAGGGCCAGCCGGCCCGTGAGAATTGAACGAACTGTTACGCCTGTACTCATATCTTTATTTATTATACGTTCAATCGGCAACCTTGCAAGAGAAATTTAGAAAAAAACACAAATTACGACTACGCAAAAAGGAATTGACTGCAACATACATCGGACAAAGAGAAATT
>CAYNVP010000162.1:2435-5286 GCA_964400665.1 uncultured Pirellulales bacterium
GCGGCTGGGCCGATTGGATGGTGGAAGCTCGACGAGAAGGAAGGAACGGTTGCAAAAGATTCGAGCGGCAACGGATTCGACGCGACGGTGGAATTGGGCGGTGGAGATGAGATATGGGCGCCGGGCGAAGGGTATGACGCCAACGGCTGCGCAAAATTCGCCGCCAAGCAATACGTCTTGATTCCGAACGACGTCTGGGGCAAAGTCAAAGAGCAGTTGAGCATTGCGTTCTGGATAAACCAGGATGCAAATAATCCTCCCGACGCGGAGAAATGGCCGGGGCCGTGGGGATGCGCGTCAGCGGAGGGATTGTCTTATCCTGCGCCGAACTGGCTGCCGCTGCGGGCTTTTTTGCCCACGCCGGAAGGCAATATTGACCTGGGCAAGGACGAGGAAAACATCTACTGGGCGCCCTACGACAAAAGTGACTACGCGGGAAAGTGGAACCACTACGTGTTTGTCAAGGACGTTAACGATGATACGATAATGCTTTATCATAACGGAGAACTGGTGGCGCAGAGATACGATGCAACAGAGCCGATGCCGAAGGTTACGAATTTTATGCTCGGCGGCAGGAACTATCCGAACGCGGACTGGAACGGCATGATTGACGATTTCAGGATTTACAACGTTGCCCTGTCACAGGAAGAAGCGGAAAAACTGTTCAAGAGCAAACCGGGTAAAGCGGCAAAGTAAGAGAATTTAAAGCCGATTCGGCTGCAGCCGGGTCGCATATATAAATGAGCGGGGAGAGAAACATCAGGGAAGGTGATTCTATGACCGCGATAATAAGCAGGCCTGATACACAGAGCAAGCTGGAAATCCTCAGCGCCGATGCGCAATACGATTTGGCGTGTGCCTGCGGCACGGCCGACGACGGCCACCGTAGGCGAAGCGCATCGGGGCGGTGGATTTACCCCGTTACGCTGCCCAACGGCGGGACGAGCGTTCTTTTCAAGACGCTGATTTCCAACGTATGCAGCAACGACTGCAGGTATTGTCCTTTGAGGAGTGAACAGGACGTCCGGCGATGTACGCTGAGCGAAGAGGAGACAGTAAATACATTTTTAGATTATTTTAACAGGCGGGAGGTGTTCGGTTTGTTCATCAGTTCCGGCGTTTTAGGGACGCCGGATGCGACGATGGAACGGCTGAACCGCGTAGCGAGGATACTGAGGTATCGGCGAGGGTATAAGGGCTATATTCATTTGAAGGTCATTCCCGGGGCAAGCGCCAACGCGATAGAGGAGGCGGTTTCGTTAGCTACGGCGGTGTCGCTGAATATCGAGACACCGGGGGCAAAGCACCTTGCGAAATTGTCGAGCAGGAAGCGATTTATCGAGGATATCGTTGAGCCGATTAAATTGATAAGCCGGCTGACCGGGCGGGGGAATAAATACGCGAGGGTCAAGCAGACAACGCAGTTTGTCGTGGGGGCGGCGGACGAGAGCGATTCGGAAATCGTAAAATATATGTGGGGGCTTTACGACCGGCTGAACCTGCGAAGAATATATTTCAGCGCGTATCAGAAGGGGCTTGGTGAAGAGTCGATAGACAAACAGACGCAGAAGAATGACGTATTAACGCGGGAACATCGGCTGTATCAGGTTGATTTTCTGATGCGCAAATACGGCTTTGCGGAAGCGGACATCTGCTTCGACGAGACGGGCAACTTGTCGCTTGAAACGGACCCGAAGGAGGCCTGGGCAAAACGCCATCCGGAGTATTTTCCGGTCGATGTGAACAGGGCGGGTAAATACGAGCTATTGCGCGTGCCCGGTCTCGGTGTGGTTACAGTTGAGCGGATTCTGGAACGGCGAAAGACAGGCAGAATCAGGGCTATCGAAGACATCGGTAAAAGCACAATACGATTGAGAAAGGCAAATCAGCATCTCGTTTTCTGACTTATATAAGAGCGCACCACAGACAGGATACTTTATTCGAACCGGATGTCGTCGAGGACGAGCTGGATGGAGCTGTTGCCGTTGAAGGAATCGATTGCGGCGTGATAGGCGATGTTGAAGCAGTCGCGTTCGAGGAGTTTCTTTTCGAGGGGGCCCATACGAAAGCCGATGCAGCGGATTGAGTTGGTGTGGTCTGTGACGGCGAGCTGGAGGTGGTCGGCGTTTGTCCCGACGCGGCGGGGCGGGGAGCAGAGGCAGACGGCCTTCGTCGCGAAGAGCGGTTCGGGATTGCCCTGGCCGAATGGGCCGAGAAGCTGCAATTCACTGACGGATTCGTAGCTAAACGAGGACAAGGGGACGACGGCATCGATATTCAGTTTGGGGGTGCACTGCTCTTCGGTGAGGTGGTTTCGGGCGTAATCTTCGAATGCTTCGGCGAATTTTTGGATATTTTCGGGCTTGATTGTGACACCGGCAGCCATTTTATGGCCTCCGAAGGCGACGAGGTGTTCGGAGCAGCTTGAGATTGCGGCGAGGATGTCGAAGCCGGGGACGGAGCGTGCGGAGCCCTGTGCGGGGTTTGAGCCGGAGTTTATCACGATTGCCGGCCGGAAGAACTTATCGACTATTCTTGAGGCGACGATACCTACGACACCTGAATGCCAGGTTGTGTCGGCCAGGACAAGGGTTTTCCTTTCGGGGTTGTCGAGGCCGGCTTTGGCGATGAGCTGGCAGGCGTGGTTGAAGATTTTTCGTTCGAACCTTTGACGCTGGGCGTTCTGGCCTTTGAGGTATTCGGCGATTTGCATGGCGTGAGGCAGAGACGTTGAGGTGAGCAGCTCGACGGCGAGGCGGGCGTGTCCAATTCTGCCGGCGGCGTTGAGCATAGGGGCAAGGCGAAAGCCGATGTGGTAGCTGTCGAGGCCTTTGCCTGTAAGGTCGGCGGA
>CAYNVP010000163.1:0-5143 GCA_964400665.1 uncultured Pirellulales bacterium
CTGAGATTGCTCGCAGTATATACAACGATTTGAAAAAGCATTTCACCTGCTTTTACGATGAAAAAGGTGCGGTAGGAAGGCGATACCGCCGGCAGGATGAGGCCGGAACGCCCTTCTGCATCACTGTTGATGGCCAGACCACCCAGGATAATACCGTCACCATCCGCGAACGCGACTCTATGGAGCAAATCCGCGTCACTACCGACCAGCTAAAAACCCACCTGCGCGACAAACTGGATATGTGAAGGATGTCCGGAAAAAGAGCCAGAAAACACCACATATTACCCAAAAGCTATCTCAAGAGGTTTACTCAAGGGGATAATATCTGGGTACTCGATTTTGAACTAAAGAAACAATACCAAAGCAACATTGAAGACGCCGCCACGATCAAGGATTTTTACACTGTAAAGACCATTGAAAAAGATGAAGACGACAGCGTCGAGAAAAACTACCTTGGCAAAATCGAGTCCCTCGCCGGTCCAGCAATCGATCATATCATCAATGCACGAACTTTTAAAGATCGACATCAATGGGACATTTTGGTTAACTTCACCGCACAAATGTATACCCGAACACCGTTATTTAGGCAAATAATCCTCGAAACGTATGACCATTTATTACATAAAATGACCAAGGAGATGTTAAAAGACAAAGCAACTTTCAAAAAAATACTCGAAGAAGCTAAAGTTGGCTTAAAAAAGGATATGAACTTAACCTATGAACAGGCCCTTCATGTGCACAAAAATTCTGATACAACCATAAATATACCAAGAACATATTACATTGAATTGATGAGGGTGTATGCCAACGACTTAGTGCCTATTATCGGTCAAATGACACCGAATCTCCTATGTATCCCCTTTGGATGTGAAGCGAGATTTGTTACAGGCGATGTACCG
This sequence comes from uncultured Pirellulales bacterium, assembly GCA_964400665.1. Classification (GTDB taxonomy): domain Bacteria; phylum Planctomycetota; class Phycisphaerae; order Sedimentisphaerales; family Anaerobacaceae; genus Fen-1362. Next base: position 900 of record CAYNVP010000163.1, read on the forward strand.
ACAATACCTGTTCCAAGAAATCCAAAAGCTTCCAAAATGTGGGTTGGGGACCCCAATTGCGACCTATACTTTCCACTGAGCTCTCGTTGTTGCCTCGTTTTAAACTATGATGGTTTAAGAAAGGTTAACGACGTTAGTACAAGAAGAATCGCTTTTGTAAATCATCTCGTGGCATGTAACTGCACGAGAATAATACTATCGGAAAATCAAACCTTTGTTTGGATGCAGGAAAACGGCATAACATCTAATGACCAACAACACCTGATAGATTTGTGGGGATCGGAGAAAAAAACTGACATAAAAGCAAAATTCTCCAATGGAAATCCTTCTCCAGTTTGTCGCAACGATTGGAATTTGTTAACGTCAGATGACAAAGAGTAGTAGAGAGAGGCTTGCTCCAGAAACAAACCGGTGGAGTAAACTCCATCTTGAAAATTGTAACGGTAAGGTCAGCTACCGATACGATTTCATAAAATCCTGCTGCTTTAACCAGGTAATTAACTCGTCTGCCAATATGCGGTCGTCCACAACCGCATAGCCGTGCTACACTCAAACTCTCACCGAAACTACGACCGAGCTGCAAACCTCAATAACCTAATGAATACTTGTAAACCTTACTCGTATAAATTTGGGAAAGTAGATGCGAGCATCCGCCGCCATCTTCCAGAAATCGGTGGAGTTGCATACATAGGATACGATGAGTTCGTCGTCTCGTCGCGATAATTCAGGATGCGCCTTGGCTGCGTAGCAAAAGTATGTGCTGTCCCAGCCCATCTCGGGCGTGCGGTAGACAGTCACTGGGGCGCTCCAGGGACCGACGGGAGAGGAGGCAAATCTCATCAAAATCTTCTCAGAAAGACCGCCCTCCGTATAGACGAGGATGTACTGCTTGAGCCGTGGGTGGTAGGACACCGACAGTTCGGCACCCATGTGGTTGCAAAGACGTGATGCCTTCCGAAAGTCACGTTGCCAATGGCCGTTGGTATAGAATTCCCAGGTTGAGAAGTCTTCGAGTGAAGCGACGTTAGCACGGCCAACGAGGAGGTAGCGGTCAGGGACCGTCCTATCCACCTCAAGCCCGTAGAGATAAACAATGTTGTCTTCTCGCAACAGCGGCATTCCAAAAACTTTTTCGTTGCCTGCCGGGTCGAACTGCGCCCAAGGTACTTTGATCTGCTCGATATGCCAACGGCTCGGGCGATCGAGCGGATTCGTGACCTTCGCCATGACGACCCCGATCGATTTGAAACCCCATACCGATGTGTCGCCGGGGCGTTCGACGATCTGACTCATAAAAAGATAGAGACCGCTATCAGTATGTATCCCTCCATGAGATAACCAGAACACGCCAATACCATCGGCCGGACGGATGAAAGCGGCTGGTCCTGTGTCCTTATAGCCGTGGAAGAATTCGAGGCGGGCTGATGCAGGATCGGGCCCTTCTTGAATCCCGATGGTATTGTTGACCATGGTCGAGTCGATGTGCCTCCCCTCACGAATCTTGCCGACCCAACTATCACCGAAAAGCCAGAGTGTCCGCCCGTCCGGCAAAGAAAGGGAAAATGCAATGTCGGAGCCAGTCCACCCATCTTCACGATAAAAAAGTCGGTTGTAATCCTCCGCAACTTCAACAACGAAGGACGGACCTGTACTGCACGAGGAAACAGTTGATAGAATAATGATGGCACAAACTAACGTACGTATGTCGCGACTTTCGCTTAACATTGTATATATGGTTTCGACCTATACCCTTTAGGACTCACAATTGCGGCCTAACACGTCATCCCTTATCGCTGCACAACCGATTTACTGTAAATAACTTGATATTTATTCTTATTTCGCAGGATTAAAGGTATCACAACCTAAAGAACCTGCCAAAAGTTAAATCAAATTGGAGCATCGAAAGCAGTGGAAACTTCAAGTATGAACTTTCTTTGAATCACGTTGCAGCTAATTATCGATATGGTTTCATAAAATCCTGCTGTTTGAGCCAGGTAATTAACTCGTCAGCCAATATGCGGTCTTCGGCAACGCGAGGGTGATTCTTTGCCTGGTACTTGAAAACAAAATGGCTGATGTCTTTGTCGCCCGATTCAAGCTGCATAACAGCGGCTTTCCACGCCTCGCTAAGCGGCTCGCTGTGCATACCGCCATACATACCGCCCTGCAACAGGACGATATGGGCCTTCGGGTAAGCGGTCCGGATGGCTCGCATAAGCGAAACATAACCATCGGTAAAATCCGCCGGAAACGGCTGATTATGCGTCCTTGTAAATGACTCGTCGTTAGCGCCTAAGTTCACGAAAACAACGTCCGGCGTCCACGCGTTCAGGTCGGCGATAGGTGAAGACGCCTTCGGGTAGAGTTTGTCCCACATCTGGCCTGCCTTCACATCGACATAGCCGGTTATAATCCCCATCCCGCTGACGGAGATATTGCGGTGGTCCGCTTTGAACGCATCGGCGGCCATCGCTGCATAACTTAGGGCTGCGTTGTGCGTTCGCCTGTTATCCCACTGGTCGGTATCCCCGTCTTCATTACACGCCCCGACGGTTTTTGAATCGCCGATAAATTCCATCTTGAGCTTATAGGCGACCGGCGTCGGCTTCCACGCCTTTGCGCCCTCGGCTATCTGCACGCCTCGAAAACGCACGGTCCCCGCGTTTGCCTCGCTGCGCTTGTAGAGCATCAGATGATGACGCCCTTTACCAAAGCCGGTAAGCGTTGTGCCTTTCGTCGGCATCCCCTCATTCACATCGACAATCGTCGTTGTTCCATCCACCTCCGCGTTGAAGTAGTTTTGCCATGTTGGACGGTCAAAAAGCAGCTTAAGTGTATCACCTTCGAAATCGATGCTTATCCGGCTGGCCTGCCAGATTACAACGGGCGCATTTGCATCAGAAAAATCAAAGCGGCCTTCATAGCTGAATCGCGGGTCCGCCGGAGAAATTGTTTGAAAAGCCGCCTTCGAAATCGGTGCGGCCACACACCCGGCCAGAAAAACTATACCAAAAATAAAAACAGTTCTCATCTTCATAAACTGAATTGAATACCAGCACCCGGGAAACTTGTCAACCGCAACTTAAAATATGTCCTTTTCGGCAAGCAACTTGCGGTGTATATTCTACATCCTGATATGGCCGTAGAAAAAATCCGAATACAAACAGGAAAGTAACTATGGAAAACAAAAAAAGAACTTCTATAGCGGAACTAAAAAGCTTTGTCGGGAAGGTTGCGACGTTGGCAGGCTGGATTTATCAGGCAAGGTCAAGCGGCAAGGTGCAATTCATTATCCTGCGGGATGGCACCGGCCTGTGCCAGTGCGTCGTCGAAAAAGGCAAAATCAGCGACGACCTCTTCGATAAATTAGAACACCTCGGCCAGGAATCATCACTTACGATTACCGGAACTGTCAGGCAAGAACCGAGAAGCGTCAGCGGATTCGAACTGGCTGTCACAACCGCCGAGGTCATACACGCCACAACCGATTACCCGATTACGCCGAAAGAACACGGCATCGATTTCCTTCTTAAGCACCGACACCTCCACCTGCGAAGCTCCCGCCAGTGGTGCATAGGCAAAATCAGACATACCGTCATCGATGCAATAAGAAGGTTTTTCAACGACAATGGCTTTACGCTTGTTGATACGCCGATACTTATGGCAGCCGCGGGCGAAGAAGAGCAGTCGCTCTTCGAGGTGGATTACTTCGGTGAGCCATTATACCTGACGCAGACAGGACAATTGCATTTAGAGTGCGCCGCGGCAAGCTTCGGAAAAGTGTATTGCTTCGGCCCGACGTTTCGGGCCGAGAAAAGCAAAACCCGCAGACACCTCACCGAATTCTGGATGGTCGAGCCGGAAATAGCGTTCATTGATTTGGACGGCCTCCTCGAATTAGCTGAAAATTTCGTGTCGTATATCGTCGCTCGCGCCCTGCAGGATAATAAACAGGAACTTGAAACACTTGACGCTGATATCGCCGGCCTTCAAAACATCAAGCCCCCTTTCTATCGACTGACTTATAGCCAGGCCGTTGAAGTCCTCACCGGCGAAAAAACCGCCAAATTTATGGCTGAACAGCTTACGCAACTGAATCAACAAAAGGACTCGATTGAAAAAAGGATAACCAAACTTGAGACGGAGCAAAAGGGCCAGATCAAGCAGTGGAAACGGGACAAAAACGCAGCCGAATTGATTGACCTGCGCAGCCGGCTCGAAGAGGTCAACACGAAAATCGAGAA
>CAYNVP010000164.1:0-5129 GCA_964400665.1 uncultured Pirellulales bacterium
CCTTACCAAGGACGCGCTCTACCTACTGAGCTACAGCAGCAATAATCCTGTCGCCGCGCAATTAAAGAGTGGGGAACTAAAAACAATCCCCACACCCGGCCGCAGTCCAAAAAACAAATGCCGCCTTTCTACACAGAAATCAACTTACATCAACGGTGTACTAAAAAAGCAACTTAACTTGAATAAGGCAGTTTACAAAAATGTGTTCTGACCTGCAAACACAAAAAATCAAAAAATTGTAAAATTTTTCACGCCCCCCTCTCCCATCTGGCCGGGAGAATCCCATCGTAACACCTTTCCCAGCTTATCAATTGCCTTAACTACCGCTTACGTTGGGCTCTTCAACCTTTTTGGCCGGTCCGAAACGCCTCGTCCAGCGGGCCATCTGCTGCTCCCACTTGGGACGCCGTTCGGCCGGCTTGATTTTCCGCAGCGATTCCAACACTGCGTTGGGGTCCGCTCCGCCGGCTGGCTTATCCCAGAAAGATTCTATCGAACGAACGACCGAACTATCGGCTCCCAAGTCTCCTGCCAGCAGGCAGTTACCAACCAGCCGGGCCGCCGCCTCCACCTTGGGCCAGCCCAGATATACCTCCATCAACTGCCCCAAAACCGCGTCCTTTTGCTCCGCGGTCTGGGCCGTCTCACGCAATTTGCCCAAACACTCGGCCGCCTGCTCAAACTGCCCTGCCCCGATGTAGAGTCGAGCCAGCTTTTCACGGAAGGCCCATGTCATCTTGTCGCGTTTCTCTGCAATTGCCTTTCGCTCTGCCAGCTCCAGGAAAGATATCCATTGCTCATCAGTCAGTTTCTGCCCTGACGCCTGAGAACCCATCTTGCCAAACCAGTCCTCAATGATATCGACGTCGCAGCCGTTAAATATCTTCAGCATCGCCTGCCACGCTGCCTTGCTCTCGGCGTTCGTCCCAATCTTATTCCAAAGCCACGGCAGGTCATCTTTGCTACCCACCTCTGCCGCAAGTTCCATCACTTTGCCCCTGATTATCTGACTGCGGTCATTCACAAAATCTTTCGAAAGAAGCTTCAACGCCCTTGTCTTGTCAATACAAATTAGTCCTTCAATCGCTGTCTCTCTCACAAGTTCATTTTCATCATTTAACGCCTTTTCAAACAGCGTCGCGAATCTTTTCGCCGACTCGGACCTGTAAGTGCTCTGTCCGCACAATCTTGCCATAACTCCAAGCAGCTCACCCCGCAGCGTCCCGTCCGTGTTTTGCCGCTCTCGGTCATACCTTTGAACAAGCATGTCCAGATACTGTGCTGCCTTGTCGGCCTCAAGCCCGCCCGGCTCAAGCAATTTCCTTATTACCTCTGCGCCGTTGTATGACTTCTTGCCATCCTCATCTTTCAAATACTCGACTGCCCATTCCATAGTTTGCTTTCGTATCTCCGGCGAAAGCTGAACGCCGGACGTCGGAACAAGCGCATAATGGCAAGCCGCGCCCAGCGCAACGAAAAGCTCCAGTTTAACATCCTCGTCCTGCTCTACTTTGAATTGCTCCGCCAGATGCTGCGCCGAACCCAGCTCTCCCGTCAATGAAAGCAATTTCGCAGTCGCAAGACGCACGTCCCTGTTGGAATCCGATATCAGTTTTACCAAAATGGGTCCAAGCTCCGTCGGCAGCTTCGGCTGCGTCCCAACACGCCACTGCGAAACTTTATCCAAAGCCCACAAACGAACCCCCGCCTCGGAACTGCCCAACTTCTCGGCCAGCAGTTTGCCCCGCTGGCCTTCTTCAGAAAGCCCCTCATATATCCTGTCGAGTGCGCCCAGATACTGTTTACGCCACATGTCACGCTCTTTTTTCAGTTCGCTCACCCGCGATTCCTGCTGAACTATCCAATCACGCTGGAACCTCTCCATTCCCCTCGTCCGCAGCTCCGCCAGGATTTTAGACCGGCTTGCGGCATTGCCGTCCACAGGGATGCCCATCGAACGAAGTGCTTCACGCACGGCAGACGCGACTTGTGGTTCTTTGTCATCGACAAGCTCCACAAGCCGTGTTATGGCCCTTACGTCGAACTGCAGCTTCAATGCGTATATCGCGTTCAACCTCGCCCTGACCGGTAGCGTCGCGTCCCTGGCCATCGGTTCCAGAACGTTCGATACCTCGCCATAGTCGAAAAGCAGCGCCGCTTCCGCCGCGGCTCTCGCCACGGTCCCGTCGTCATTTCTCAAAATCTCTAACAAGGGCCCAAGAAAATCCTTCCCGTCTTTGACCTGGCGCCTCGTTTCTCTGCTGACGACCAGTGCTTTGCACACTGCAATCTGTGCCGGTTTATTATCCGGCTGTTTCAGCGCGTCTATAAGAACTCCTCTGTCGCGAGGGCTCTCGCTGAACATCATCACCATCGCGGCATCCAGTCGAATGCCATCCGTGGCGCCGTGCAACAGCGCTTCCTGGTTTACCTTGAGTTGGGTATCCGCCTCCGCCCGCATTAACGGCTCCTGCGATTCGTCCGTCTTCACCGCCTCCTGCCGGCATCCCGCTATTATGAGTAAAACCAGCAGATATAACAGCCGCCTTAATTTCATCATCAGTACCTTATTATAGTCGTGCCCGATTTCCACCAGTTCTGATAATAATGCCGCATCCCTATACCCGTCAATCCCGCTTCAGGGTCGCGGGTGGTATTTTCTGTGAATCTCCCGCAATCTCTCGTTATCAACGTGCGTGTAAATTTGCGTCGTGGATATATCAACGTGGCCTAACATCTCCTGCACGCTTCGCAAATCCGCCCCGCCTGCCAACAGGTGCGTCGCGAAACAATGCCTCATCGTATGCACCGTCAGATTCCTCGGCATACCCGCACGAACCGCGTATTTCTTGATAAGACGCCAGATTTCAATACGGCTCATAGCCCTGCCGGTTCGGCTAAGCAGCAAATAATCTTCGCTAAAGGACTTAACCAGCTTCGGCCTCATCTCCCTGAGATATTCCATTGTCGCCGCAGCCGCGACCTTCCCAAGCGGAATCACACGTTCCCGATTGCCTTTGCCCTTGCACCGCAAATATCCAACGTCTAAGTTCACATCCAATACCTTCAAGCCCGCAAGCTCGCTGGCCCTTACCCCCGTCGCATACAACAGCTCAAGGACCACCTTGTCCCGAAGGTAAAACCGCTCCTTCGGCGAAGGCGCATCCAGTAAATTGCATACCTGCTTCTTGCTGCAAACGACGGGCAGCTTCTGCCAGAGCTTCGGCCCATCCAGAATCCCCGTAAAATCATCCTCAATCAGACCATTTAGCTTGCCGAACCGCAAAAACATCCTTATCGCCACCAGACCCCTCTTTTGCGACGCCTCCGCCTTATTGGCCCGCGCCAGCGTTACCATGTATCTCTGAATCAAGGTCGGCGTAATCGCCCGTAACTGGCTGACCCTGTTCGCCCTGCAGTATTCGAGGAAATCCCTCAGGTCCCGGCCATATCCCTGAATCGTATTGTCGGACAATCCCCCTTCGATGGCCAGGTAGTTCAGAAAATCCCTGACAATTCGACCCAATGGCAGGGTATCCAGTTTTTTCGCGATTTCCTGCGTCTGCACCGATGGCATAGAAAATCCTCATTCTCACCGCAGAAACCTTTGGTTGCCTATTTCGCCTATCGTCAGACGTTTAACGCAACCGTAACGAGCCGCGCAACCGCAACCGTTCAACGCTTTTACCATCTCAGACCGATTTCGACTCGCTTTGCTGAAACAAGCGTATTCTGCGGTAAAATCAATCTGTGCTGCTCTTAATTGTATCGACACGCCCTCTCACCCCGCTTTAACCTACCTCATACCCCCTGGTTTTAACTTCTACACTTGGTTATTGAACATTGGATATTCGATATTCCTCCTCCTTGCGTCTGCGGTCTTGCGTCTTGGGTCTTGTGTATCCCGCAACCAGACCCGAGATACGTTTCACTCTTCACGCTTCACGAAATACGCTTCACGCCTTTCATTAAAAAAACAGGTTGACGGCCTCGGGCTCGTTTGTTTATACTCTTGCGATTTTTTGAGCCGAAAATACTCTGGAGGCAATATGGCAGGTGAAGCAAAGGACATTTTGAAAAAGAAACTGAAAGAGGAGCATTACAGCCGGCTGGTCGCTCTAAATAACTCAAAGATGCACAGCTTTGTGGCAGACGCCATTGAGCTGACCAACCCGGCTTCTGTCTATGTCTGCACCGACTCGCCAGAGGACATTGCATATATCCGCGACCTTGCTGTCAAAAACGGCGAGGAAATTCCTCTCAACGTAAAGGGCCACACCTGTCATTTTGACGGCTACAACGACCAGGGTCGCGACAAAGCCAAAACCAAATACCTTCTGCCCGCCGGCTCAACGCTTGGTGAGAGCTTGAATTCCGTCGAAAAGCAAACCGGCACGAGGGAAGTCCGCGAATTTCTTAAAAACTCAATGACAGGCAAAGAGTGTCTCATTTGCTTCTGGACGCTCGGCCCCATCGGCTCCGAATTTGCAATACCCTGCATCCAGATAACCGATTCGCCTTACGTCGCGCACAGCGAAAGCATCCTGTATCGGCCGGGCTACGAGCAGTTCAAAAAAATCGCCGACAGCCCCAACTTTTTCAGGTTTCTTCACTCGGAGGGCGAGCTTGAAAACTTCGCTCGCCTCGGCGAAGACGCCGCACAAACCACAGCAGGAACAGAAACGCCGAGTCGAAGCTGGGTCAGTAAAAACGTTGACAAACGCCGTATTTACATCGACCTCGAGGATGAAATTGTTTACAGCGTCAATACGCAATACGGCGGCAACACCATAGGGCTTAAAAAACTCGCCCTTCGCCTCGCAATTCAAAAGGCATCGCGTCAGGGCTGGCTCGCTGAGCATATGTTCGTTATGGGCGTCCACGGGCCAAAAGACCGCGTTACTTATTTCACCGGCGCATTCCCCTCCGCCTGCGGCAAAACCTCAACCTCAATGCTGCAGGGCCAGACCATCGTCGGCGACGACATCGCCTATCTGCGAAAAAAAGACGGCCTTATCCGCTGCGTCAACGTCGAAAAAGGCATCTTCGGCATCATACGGGACGTCAACTCCAAAGACGACCCCGTCATCTACAAGGCCCTTACCAGCCCAATGGAGGTCATCTTTTCA